>JBBREO010000070.1:0-13422 GCA_038202855.1 Solirubrobacterales bacterium | reverse complement strand
GCAGCGACAACGCCTTCGGCGACAACGCGCTGGTTCAGCGCAAGCTCAAGAAGTCCCTCGCCGGATCCTCGGTGGCGGGCGCGCCGGTCCGGCTGACCGGCTACGACGCGCTGGCCGACTCCTCCGGGGCGGGCGGCGACGGCCCCGGCGTGCTGGTGGAGGCGGTGGTCGGCGGCGCGGGAGCGTTGGTGGTGCTGGTCTTCGTGTTCGGCTCCGCGCTTGCGCTCGTGCCGCTGGCCATGGCGATCTGCTCCATCCTGGTCTCCTTCCTGCTGCTCTGGGGCCTGACCGCGATCACCGAGGTCTCGCCGATCGTGCAGTTCCTGGTGGCGCTGGTCGGCCTGGGAATCTCCATCGACTACGCCCTGCTGATCGTGGTGCGTTGGCGCGAGGAGCTCGAACGGGGCAGGACGGGCGACGCCGCAGTGGCCGCGGCGATGGGCACGGCCGGGCGCGCGGTGGTCTTCTCCGGCACGACCGTGGCCGTCGGCCTGCTGGCGCTGGTGGCCCTGCCGCTGCCGTTCCTGCGCAGCATGGGCTACGGCGGCATGATCATCCCGCTGGTGGCCACGCTGGCCGCCGTCACGCTGCTGCCCGTGGTGCTGGCCACGATCGGGCCGCGACTGGACAAGCGCCGGCTGCGGCGCAACAGCGACCGCAGCGATCGCTTCTGGCATCGCTGGGCCGAGACGATCGTTCGCCGGCGCTGGGCCGCGGCCGCGCTGGCCATCGTGATCCTGCTCGCCCTGCTGATCCCGGCCACCGGGCTGCACCTGGGCAACTCCGACCCCGACACGATCGCCAAGGCCGGGCCGGCCCGGGTCGGCCTGCACCAGCTGCGCGACTCGGGGATCGGCACGGGCGCCATCGCGCCCTTCGAGACGCTGGTCGCCGACGGGGACGCGCAGAAGGTCGTGAAGGCCCAACGGGGAGTCGGCGGCATACACGGAGCGGTCGCCCCGAAGGGACCGCAGTGGCACCAGCAGGGGCTGGCCCTGGTGGCCGGCGTGCCCACCCACGGCGACGACACCAAAGCCGGCCGCGACGCGGTGGGCTCGGTGCGCGACGCCTCCCACGCGGCCGCCCCCGACGTGCGGGTGGGAGGTTCGGGACCGCTGGACGCCGACTTCATCGACGCGGTCTACGGCTCGTTCCCGCTGATGATCGGGCTGATCTCGCTGCTCACCTTCCTGCTGCTGGCGCGGGCCTTCCGCTCGCTTCTGCTGCCGCTGAAGGCGGTGCTGCTGAACATCCTGTCGGTGGGCGCGGCCTGGGGCATCATGACCCTGGTCTGGCAGAACGGGCACGGCTCGAACGAGATCTGGGGAATCGCGCCCACGGGGTCGATCTCCTCGTGGATCCCGTTGATGGTGTTCGCGTTCCTCTACGGCCTGTCCATGGACTACGAGGTGTTCATCCTCTCCCGCATGCGCGAGGAGTTCGACCACGGCCGGGGGACCGACCAGGCGGTGATCGAGGGGCTGTCGCGCACCGGCCGCCTCGTGACCAGCGCCGCGCTGATCCTGTTCCTGGCCTTCGCCTCGATGGCCTCGGGGCCCGAGACCGACGTGAAGATCCTCGCTACCGGACTGGCCGCGGGGATCCTGCTGGACGCGACCGTGGTGCGTGCCCTGCTGGTGCCCGCCGCGGTGTCGCTGTTCGGGAAGTGGAACTGGTGGCTGCCGTCGGGACCGGCGCGCCTCCTGCGGGTGCAGCCGTCGCCGGAGCCGGTGGCTGCCGAGGCAGCCAGCGGCGGATGAGCAGCACCAGCGCCGTCGCCACGGGCGGCGCCAGGGCCGCCAGGAACCACCACTGCCCGCGATCGCTGCCCACCAGCAGCGCGTGGGCGGTGGCGAGGACCCAGAAGGCCGGCACGACGCGGTGCATCCGGCGCCACCGCTTGGGGCCGATGCGCCCGCGGGCGTAGTAGCCGAGTCCCAGCGCGAGCATGCCGTAGGCGGCCAGTTGCCCGGCCGCCACGCCCACCGCCCGGTACGGACTGGCCAAGGGGACCAGGAGGCCGGACAGCCCGGCCCCGAGCACGGGATCGAACAGGACCGCGAGGCCATGCACCGCGATCGCCGCGAGGGTGGCCAGGGCCACCGCCTCGTGCAGCGCGCGGGCCTCAATCGAGCCGATCCCCTTGCCGAGGACGCGGGCGGCCATCAGCAGGCCGAGCGTCACGGACAGGCTGGAGAAGAGCAGGGCGGTCACGCCGGCCGCCCGTTCGGTGAACCAGATGGGTGCGACGGTGGCGATCACGCGGCGACCCGCTCGCGGACGTCGCCCACCGTGACCAGGCGCCGGTCCTCCAGCACGAGGACCCCGCCGTGGGGCAGCAGCGAAGGAGCCCGCCGGGGCCCGGCCAGGAGCGCGGCCTTGGCCCGGACCTCGGCCTCCAGCGCCGTGGGTGCCAGCGCCGTGGCCTGCACGATCCCGGTGCGGGCGGGCTCGCCGCGCCCGGGATCGATCAGGTGATGGGCCGCCCGGCCGTCGCGACCGATCCACGTACGCGACGTCACCCCGGAGGTGGCGGCCGCCCCCTGGACGACGACGCGTTCGTGCACGGGCGCCCCGCCGTCGGGGTCGCGCACCTGGAGCGCGCGCGGAAGCTCGTGGCGACCACCGACCCGCACGTCCCCCGCGCAGTCGACCACGAAGGCAGGGAGGAGGGCGAGGCCGGCGGCGATCAGATCGGCGGCCATCCCCTTGGCCAGGCCGCCGGAGTCGATGCGCACGCCCGGCGGGCGCCGCACCAACTGCGCTCCGGCGGGCACGGAGACGCCGCGCCAGCCTCCGGCCGCGCGCGGAAGCGCCGGGCGGCCACCGCGGCGCTCCGAGCGGCCGGGCGCGGACGTCGTGGTGTCCCGCAGCGAGCTGCAGTAGCCCGCGTCCTCCAGCGCATCGAGACAGGTGGCGTCCACCAGGCCGCCGCTCAGGCGCCCGGCGTATCCCACCGCGGCGACGAGTCGGCGCACCAGGGACGAGGCGGGCACCTCGGCGCGGGCATCGGCGTTCAGCCGGCACAGCTCCGAATCGGGGTCGAACCGCGTCAGGACGGAGTGGATCTCGTGCATCCGGCGCACGCCGGCCGCCAGCAGCGCATCGGTCTGGGCCGCGCGCGCCGGCTCGCAGGTGGCCCGAAGTGCCACCCGGCCCCCGAAGCAGTCGGCCTCGTGCGTCCGCTCGATCACGACTGGCCGGTCTGGACGGGCGATGGGGCGGGCGCGGACGACTGGGTCGGTGCCGCCGATTTAGTGGGCGCCGCCTGCGTCGCGGGCGCCGCCTCCGTGACGGGCGGGGCCGCGGAGACAGAGGCCGGATCGGAGGCCGCGGCGGCCGGAGCCTTGGCCTTCGTGGTCGACGCCGTCGACGCCGACTTGCCACCCACGGCGCCGAAGGCCAGCACCGCCAGCCAGCAGCCGAGGAAGACGACCACCGCCGCGGTGGCCGCCGCGCGCCGGATGGCCCGCACCCGCCTCTTTCTCGCCTCGATCATGGAGGGCACACTGGCCCCCGGCTATGAAAGGAAGCTGAAGTGAACGTAGGAGTTGTCTAAGAGGCCCCGCCTGGCGCCGGACGGATCGGACTCAGGCGGTCGCTGGTGCCCGACCCGGTCGCAGCGTGTAGTCCGAGAGCTCGAACTCGCGCGTACGACGCCTGAAGTTGAAGGTGAATCCCGGCCACTGGATCGAGTTGTGGCCGTTCTTGTCCAGGTACCAGCTCGAGCAGCCGCCGTTGTTCCAGACGCTGCGCCGCAGGCGGCGCTGGAGGCCGGCGTTGTAGCGCTCCACCACCTCGGGCCGGACCTCGACCGCGCCCAGCCGTTGCAGGCGCTCCAGGGCCTGCACCACGTACCGGATCTGGGACTCGAGCATGTAGACCATCGAGGTGTGCCCCAGGTTGATGTTGGGGCCGTAGACGAGGAACAGGTTGGGAAAGCCCGACACCGCCGTGCCCAGGTACGCGCGCGGCGATCCTCCCCACACGTCGTGCAACGACCGCCCCTCGCGACCGTTCATTCGCCGCGCCAGCGGGATGTCGACGGGGTCGAAGCCGGTGGCGAGCACCAGGGCGTCGAGCTCGTGCTCCACGCCGTCGGCCGTGACGATCGAGTGGGCGCGCACCTCCTCGATCCCCGCGGTGACCAGGTCCACGTTGGGCTCCCCGAGCATGGGGTACCAGTCCGAGGAGAGCAGGATCCGCTTGCATCCGATCTCGTAGTCGGGGGTGACCTTCGCCCGTAGCGCCGGGTCGGAGATCTGGGCGCGCATCAACCCGCGGGCGGCGAGCTCCTGGGCCTTGAGCAGCGAGGGCGCATAGGTCAGCCCGGGCGCGATCGTCTCGTGCATCGCGTAGATGCCCGCCCGCGCGAGCTTCTGCAGCGCCGGCACCCGGGCGTAGAGGCGCTGAAGCGAAGGCGGTATCTGGCGATCGGGGTGGGGAATGATCCACGGGGCGGTGCGCTGGAACACGGTCAGCTGCGCGACCTCGGGCTGGATCCGCGGGCCGATCTGGATGGCAGAGGCGCCCGTGCCGACCATCCCAACGCGCTTGCCCTCGAGCGACGCCGAGTGGTCCCAGCGGGCGGAGTGGAAGACCTCGCCGGCGAACGCCTCGAAGCCCGCCGGCACGCGCGGCTCGCTGAGCAGGCCGGGGGCGGCCACCAGGCCCCGGGCGGTGAGTGACCCGCGCGAGGTGTCGATCCGCCACAGCATCTCCTCCTCGTCCCACGACGCGTCCAGCACCTCGGTGTCCAGGCGCACGTGGGGACGGACGCCGAACCGGTCGGCGGTGTCGCGCAGGTAGTCGAGGATCTGCGGCTGCTCCGGGTAGGCGCGGCTCCAGTCGGACTTGCCGGCGAAGGAGAACGAGTAGAGGTTCGAGGGCACGTCGCACTGGCAGCCGGGATAGGTGTTGGCCAGCCAGGTGCCGCCCACCTCGGGCCCGCGCTCGAGCACCACGAAGTCCTCGCGTCCGGCCCGTAGCAGCTCGACGGCCATGCCCAGGCCGCCGAAGCCCGCGCCCACGATGGCGATCTCGGTGTGCTCTGCGCTCACTTCGATGCTTCCTCGGCGGCATCGGCCCCCGTCTTGGTGGTGAGAACCGACGCGGCGCCGCCGTCGAGCACGCGCCGCACCAGCCCCGGCGCCACCAGGCGCGTGACTCCGATCAGGCCGTAGGGACGGGGCACGTAGCGCTCGGCGCGCCCCCGCAGGCCGGCGTCGATAACCGCGTCCGCCGCCTTCTCGGGCGTGGAGACCATCCAGCGCGTGAGCGCCTTGCCCGTCAGCTCGGCGGCGGGAAAGCCCTCCGTCTCCACGTATCCCGGCAGCACCAGGCCCACGTGCACGCCGTGCGGTCGCTCCTCCGCGCGCAGCGAGTCGGTCCAGCCCGCCAGCGCGAACTTGCTGGCCGAATAGGCGCCGGCGCCGGGGCGGGCGATCCGCCCCGCGGTGCTCGAGACGTTGACCACGGCGGTGGGCGCCGAGGCGTGCAGCAACGGCAGCAGCGCTTCGGTGGTGCGCACCGTGGCGTCGAAGTTGAGCTCCATCGTGCGCGCCACGTTTGCGTGGCCGCCTTCGGCGAAGGTGGCGCGCCAGGACGCGCCGGCGTTGTTGACCAGCAGGCCGAGGCGGCCGTGGCGCGCGGCGACGTGGTCGGCCACGCGCTGCGGAGCATCCGGGTCGGTCAGGTCGAGGGCCAGGCAGCTGGCCGGCGCTGCGAGCTCGCCGGCCAGCGCCTGGAGCCGCTCGGCGCGCCGGGCGACCAGCACGAGCTGGGCGCCCGGCTCGCGGGCCAGGCGGCGCGCCACCGCCTCGCCGATCCCGCTCGAGGCGCCGGTGACGACGGCGACCACGGGCGGGCGCGGACGAGGAGCGGCGGTGGCCATCGAGGCGCCTAGCGCTTGGCCTTGGCCTTCTTCTTGCCCGAGCCCCCCGCCGACTGCGCCGACTTGCCGGCGGCCCGGAGCGCGTCGCCCGCGGACTTCGCCGCCGAGACCGCCGCACTGGCCGCGCCCTTCGCCGCCGACTTGGCGTCGCTGCCGCTCTTCTTGGCTTCGTTGCGCTTGCGGGTGGCCGCCGCCTTCTTCGCGGTCGCCGAACGATCGGCCTTGGTCTTCGACGCGCTCTTCGTGGTCTTGGACGCGCTCTTGGTGCGCGACGAACTGCCGGCCTTCTTCTGCTGGGCCATGCACTGCTCCTTCGAGTCGTTTGCGCGAGCGATCCTCTCACCTCGCGATCAGCCGCGTTGCTAGCTTCTGCCCCTTGGCTGCGATCGCCCCCCAGCAGGCGGACGCGGGAACGGCCGTGGCGCCGCCGTCCGCCGTGTCGGTCGAGGCCGTGGAGAAGACCTTCCGCCTTCCCCATCAGCGCTACTCCACGCTCAAGGAGCGGATGCTGCACCCGTTGGCGGCCAGCTCGCACGACGAGCTGCACGCGTTGCGCGACGTGAGCTTCGACGTGGCGCCGGGCGAGTTCTTCGGGATCGTGGGACGCAACGGCAGCGGCAAGAGCACGTTGCTGAAGTGCCTGGCCGGGATCTACCGGCTAGACGCCGGCCGGATCGAGGTGGCCGGGCGCGTGTCGCCGTTCATCGAGCTGGGTGTGGGCTTCCACCAGGAGCTGGCCGCGCGCGACAACATCATCCTCAACGGGGTGATGCTCGGGCTGACGCCGCGCGCCGCGCGCGAGCGCGTGGACCGCGTGATCGAGTTCGCCGAGCTGGAGGACTTCACCGACCTCAAGCTCAAGAACTACTCGTCCGGGATGCAGGTGCGCCTGGCCTTCTCGGTGATGGTGCAGGTGGACGCCGACATCCTGCTGATCGACGAGATCCTGGCGGTGGGCGACGCCGCCTTCCAGCAGAAGTGCTTCGACGTGTTCTTCCGCCTTCGCAGCGAGGGCAAGACGATCATCCTCGTGACCCACGACATGGCTGCCGTGGAGCGCTTCTGCCACCGCGCGGTGCTGCTCGAGCGAGGCGAGGTGGTGGCCCTGGGCGAGCCCGGCGCCGTGGCCGACAGGTACCTGGAGCTCAACTTCTCGGGCACCGCGCCCGACGACCCCGAGCGGCTGGGCGCAACGCGCGGCGGCGACGGCGCCGGCCGGGTGGTCGACGCCTGGACCGAGGACGCCGACGGCGTCCGCCAGTCCGCCTTCGCGCAGGGGACCCGGTGCACGTTCCGGGCCGAGGTGCGCTTCGAGCGCGAGGTGGAGGCGCCCGACTTCGCGGTGGCGTTCGTCAACGCCCAGCGCCAGAACGTGTTCGTGGCCCACACCGCCCACGGGGGCGAGGACACGGGCTCGTTCGGCCCCGGCGACCGGGCCGTGTTCAGCGTCGAGTTCGAGAACTCCCTGGCTCCCGGCCGCTACGCGCTTTCGGCGCTGATCACGCGCCGGGGCAGCGGCGACGCGGTGATCGACCGGCTGGAGAACGTCTTCACGATCGTGGTCACCGGCGCGCGCGCCGCGGG
Source organism: Solirubrobacterales bacterium (assembly GCA_038202855.1). Lineage (GTDB taxonomy): Bacteria > Actinomycetota > Thermoleophilia > Solirubrobacterales > Thermoleophilaceae > JAAYBF01. The sequence continues at coordinate 5,945 of JBBREO010000070.1, read as the reverse complement.
CGGCGTGGTCGACCTGCCGCACGAGATGAGCGTCCGGCGCCTGAGCGACGGTTCCGCGTGAGCGCGCTTCCCGCGCGGCGCGTGGTCGCCGGACCCTCGGCCTTCAGCGGTGACCTGCGCCGTTTCGTGTCGCTCACCGTGGCCTTGGCGGTGATGGAGTTCAAGACGCGCTACTTCGGCTCGGCGCTGGGCTACCTGTGGCAGCTGCTGCGCCCGCTGATGCTGTTCGGGGTGCTCTACGTGGTGTTCACCAAGGTGGTCAAGTTCAACGCTGGGGTGAACTACTTCCCGGCCGTGCTGCTCAGCTCGATCGTCCTCTACACCTTCTTCGCCGACGCCACGACCACCGCGCTCTCCTCGCTCCTGGCGCGCGAGAACCTGGTGCGAAAGATCCAGTTCCCGCGGGTGGTCATCCCCCTCGCCGCGGTGCTCACGTCGCTGTTCAACCTGCTGACCAACCTGCTCGCCGTGGCGGTGTTCGTCGTGGCCACGGGGGTCAAGCCCACCTACCTGTGGTTCGGGTTCCCGCTCGTGGTGTTCGTGCTCGTGGCCTTCGCCGTGGGCTGCTCGCTGCTTCTGTCGGCGCTGTACGTGCGCTTCCGCGACGTCCAGCCGGTGTGGGAGGTGATCCTCCAACTGCTCTTCTACGCCTCTCCGGTGATCTACGCGATCGAGGTCATCCACAACCAGACCGCGCGCCAGGTGATCATGTGCAACCCGATCGCCACCCTGCTCCAGCAGAGCCGACACTGGCTGATCGATCCGAGCGCCCCATCGGCCTCCTCGGCGATCGGGGGAACCACGCGGCTGCTGATCCCGATCGGGATCGCCATGGTCGTCGGGCTGCTGGGCGTGTGGGTCTTCCGGCGCGAGGCGCCGCGGATCGCCGAGGAGCTTTGAGGGCGACGCTCGCGCTGCGCCGTTCGAACACCGCCTGGATCCAGGCGCCACGCTTAGCAGCAGTCGGTGGCATAGCCCTCGCCGCGGCGCTTGCCCGTGCATCCTCGTACCGGGTCCCGATTGAGCGTGACACCGGTCAGCTGCTTTATGGCGGCGGGCTAATCCTCGATGGTGATACGCCGTACGTGGACGGTGCTCTCAATAAGGGGCCAGCGGCCTACGTGCTATTTGCAGGGCTGCGGCTGCTTTCAGGTCGGTCCGAGGTCGCCTTGAGATTGACTCTGTTGGCATTCGTGGTGATAGCCGCACTTGCCCTCGGAGCACTTGTCAGACGGGTCGCCGGTTCTGGAGCCGCACTACTGACCGGCCTGGCCTTTGCGTTGTTGGCTCCACTCGCCGCATTCCAGGGTGACGACCCTAGCCTTGCTCAGTACGCAGTAGCGCCGATGGCTGCTGCGTTGGCTCTCGGCTCACGACCCAGCAAGCTTGCAGCCGCGGGGGCGGGCGCGATGGTGGCGTTCGCGGGGTTCATGAGCCCGGCGTTCCTTATCCCGCTGGCGCCGGCGGTGTTGATCCTCCTTAGAACTCAGCGTGAGGCGTACTGGAGGCGGGCGGGAGTGGCCGCTGGGGTCGCCGCGCTCGTAGCGGTCCTCTTCATTGCCTGGCTAGGTGCCTCAGGCGCGCTGGATGACCTGAAAGTTCAAGTTCCCGGTATCGCGGAGACTAGTAGCCTGCTGGATGACCTGAAAGGTCAGGTTCCCGGTACCGCGGAGACTGGTAGCGGGCCGGAGACTGGTAGCCGGCCAGACTTCTTCATTCTTCGGCGGCTCCTTTCGGTACCGGCGCAAGGACTCTGGGCAGCCGGGCTCGTGGGTTGCGCGGTTGCGGCCCGAAGCCGACCGCTACGGCTTACCGCGACCGCGGCCGCTGCGTGGATCGTGCTGTCGTGGGCGCGCCTCAAGCTCGGGGACTATGCGATCGGCGACATGGAGTATTCCCACCATGCCTACCCCGCGATCGTTGGCATCTCTTTGGGGATCGCGTTAGGGATTACGGCCCTGTGGACGGCGGCGGCCCCACTCAGCAAAGTCGCACTCGCTGCGCTGGTCTTGATCGCACCCGTAACCTCGGAAGTGCTCACGCCTCAGTGGGAGGCCTTGAAGTTGCCCGCTCAAAAGCGCGGGGTAGCTGGAGTCGATTGGGGAGCCTCCTACCCGCTTGCCGCGTACATTCGAAAGCGGACCGCACCAGGGGATCGGGTTCTCGTGGCGGGCTCAAACCCCGAGCTTTACTGGCTTGCAGATCGTCGCGCTCCCACGCGATTCTTCGACGTCTTTCCCATCTACGCACACCCGTCATACGCTGCTGAGCAAAGTCGCGCCCTACGGCGCACGCCTCCCCAGGCCATAGCTGCGCTTTCGTCCGCGCCGGTCGAGCCGGACCTCCAAACATTCATCAGCCAGAAGTACAGGCTCGCGTTCCAAGTCCCGCAGGGCCGGGTGTGGCTCCGGCGCCCTTCTTAGGCCGGCCCGTGGAGCGGTTGGGCGACCACAGCAGTTGAATTAACCGCTTGAAGCGGTGAGCAACGGTACCCGTCCCCCGCTCACGCCTCGTCGCTCGCGGGAGTCGCCTGCGTGCCTGAGGGCGCTCGTCAACCCACTCGCTCGCCGGGAGTCGCCCCGCTGGCCCGCGGGCGCTCGTCGGCCACGCCCGAGAGGAAGCTCTCGAGCTGGTCGATGCGCCGCTCCCACGAGTAGTCGGCCACGGTCTCCAGGCCGCCGGCCACCAGCCGGGCGCACAGCTCGGGATCCCCCATCACTCGCTGGATCCCCGCGGCGACGGCCGCCGGATCGTGGTCGACCATCAGGCAGTTCCGGCCGTCACGGCAGAAGTCGCGGTTGCCGTTGGCGTCGGTGCAGACCACCGGCGCCCCGGCCGCCATCGCCTCCAGCGGGGGCAGGCAGAAGCCCTCGTGGGTGGAGGTCTGCACGAACGCGGTGGCCCGGTTGAGCAGCTCGTTGACCTGCTCGTCGCTGGGCGCCTCCACGTAGCGCGAGTTGCCTTCGGGGCGCAGCTCGGGCTCCACGCCGAACAGGCACAGCTCCGGCTTGGGGGAGAGGCGGCGCCAGGCGTCCACGGTGAGCGGGAAGTTCTTCAGCGGGTTCGAGCGCCCGATCGCCAGCAGAACGTCGTCGCGGCGCTCGAGGTCGAGGCGGCGGAAGGTGTCGAGGTCGATGCCGGGCGCCACCAACTCCGCGGACAGGCCCAGCTCGGCGAGCTTGATGGCGCTCACCTCGGCGATCGTCATGTAGCGGAACTCCTCGCGGTAGCCGGCCAGCACGCGGTCGCGGACGGTCTCGTTCTTCACCGATCGGCCGGCGTAGTAGGAGGTCTCGATGTCCTGGACGAAGAACACGGGCCGCCCGCGCCTCAGCGAGGCCCGCCAGACGGGCTCACCGGTCAGCCACCACGTTGCGACCTTGATCGCGTCCTCTTCGGCCAGCGCGGTCGCCAGCGCGTCGTAGTCGGCGAAGGTCCGCACCGGCGCCTTCAGCGGGAACCAGTCCGGCTGCCAGCCGAGCGAGAACAACTCCACCGAATGGCCGCGCTCCTGGAGCCGGTTGAGGTGCTCGAACACGTCGCGGTGCCCGCCGCCGATGCCGGTGTCCTCGGTCACGTAGATCACCCGCAGCGCGCCGTCGGCGGTGCGCACGGGGCGGTCGTCGAACCAGCTCCCCCACTTGTCCCAGAACCGGCGCTGCGAGCTCAGCTCGCGCTCCCCGACCTCGGTCCCGCGCGTCGGGGACTCCAGGTGCGTGAGCGTGGTGCCGGGGTGGTAGCGCACCGAGCGGCCCGCCTCCCACGTGCGGAGGCAGTAGTCCACGTCCTCGTAGCCCATCCCGTAGCCGTCGTCGAAGGCGCCGATGGCATCGATCAGGTCGCGGCGCAGGTACATGCAGGCGCCGGTGACCGCCAACGCGTCCACCCCCACCTGGGCCGGGCCGTGGTCGGCCGGGCGGAAGCGGTAGCGGTGGTCGAACCACTCGGGCGCGGCCAGGTTGCGGTAGGACCCCGCCGACTGGATGCGCCCGTCGGGGTAGAGAAGCCGCGGCCCGACCACGCCGATCGCGTCGTCCGTGTACGCCGCCTGCTGGAGCCGTGGGAGCCAGTGGCGGTGGGGGTCGATGTCGCTGTTGAGGACGACCACGTCCTCCTCCGGACGGGCGCGCGCCAGGCCGAGGTTGACGCTGGCGGAGTAGCCGCCGTTGCGCTCCGCCAAGACCACCTCAGCTCCTTTCAGCGGCTGGAGCCGCTGCTGGTGCTCCTCGGCGCTGGCGTCGTCGACGACCACCACCCGGGTCCTGGACGCATCGAGGGTGCGGCGCAGCCCGCGGACGGTCCTGAGCGTCACGTCGGGCGCCCCGTAGGTGGGCACGATCACCAGCACCGGACGAGCATGGCGGCGGTACCAGCGCAGGATGTCGCGCGCCTCCCACCGGCGCAGCAGCCGGCGGCGAACGCTGCTTTCCAATCCGAACGGGCGCAGCGGCGCGGTGACAACCCGCTCGGCCAGCGTGCGCCAGCCGTAGGTGCGCACCGTGAGCCGGGCCCGCTCGGGGAGATCCTTGAAAGCGCGGGTCAGCATTGGGGGTCGAAGCCCTCCCGGCCCTCCAGCGACAGAGCGCGGCGCAGGCGGCGTGGCAACCGCTGGGCGCGCGCACCCAGGGCGGCGCCGACCGTTCGCGCCGAGTGGTGGGCCAGCGAACGGGGCGCCAGCGCCAACCGGCGTCCCAGTGGTGCGCCCTCCCTGCCCAGCAGCCCGAGGTCGTCACGGACCTCGCGCTGGACGACCAGCGCCACGCTGCGCGGGCCGCCGTGGGCGGACTGTCCGGCCACCTCGCGCAGGGCGCGTGCCTCGTCGAAGGCCCGACGCAGGAGACTGCCGGGGGTGTAGTCGTGCGAATGGACCACGGCGGCCGCCGGATGGTAGGCCTTGGCCCATCCGGCGCCGAGCATGTCCCGGGCCAGCATCTGGTCCTCAGCGTAGGAGACCGCCCGGAACGGCACCTCCTCCCAGGCGCGCCGCGACACACAGCCGTTGGCGTCGCTGAAGAAGGCGCGGCGGTCGCGCTCGGCCGTGTCTGCGGGCTCCCCGCCGGCGCGGTCCACGCGCGGCCGCCCGTCGGGGGCGAAGGATGCGAACCAGCTCTCCAGCTCGCGCCGGACCATCGGGCTGGCCGACTCGCGCGGCCGGTAGGGACCGAACACCAGGGCCACGTCGTCGGCCAGCGCGAAGCCGTCGAGCAGGTGCGAGAGCCAGCCCGGGTCGGCGGGTGTGGCGTCCTGGGTGAGGAAGGCCACGTGGCTGCCGCGCGCCGCGGCCATCAGGTCGTTGCGCGTGGCGCCGTGGGAGAACTGTCCGGGAGCCACGTCGATGATCGTCGCGCCGGCCCGCACCGCGCGCTCGCGCGACCCGTCGCGCGAGCCCGAGTCCGCCACGAGCAGCTCCACCTCGCCGTCCACCTGCTGGGCGCGTACCGCGTCCAGGGTGTCGCCCAGCAGGGGGCCGCCCTCGAGCACCGGGATGGCCACCGTCGCCAGCGGCGCGGACAGCGTCACTTCCCGCGCCGCCGCAGGCGTGCGGGAAACCGCAGCGGCTTCGTGGCGCGCCACGAGTAGGTCGAGGCCATCCACTGGGCCATGGCGCGTGCCTCCTGGTAGGCCTCGTGCCAGTGCGCCGCCGTCTTCTCGGCCTCCCCGAGGCGGCGGGCGAGCTCGTGGGCCTCGTCGGTGCCGGCCACCACGCCCACCGGCTCGATCGAGGCCTCGTTCCCGTCGCCGCACACCGCGACCAGGTACAGCTCCTCGCCGGGAGCCACGGCCGCCACCTTCGTGAGCTCGACGGGCACTGCACTGGTGCCGTCCGCCTGGGCCAAGGCGCCCTCGTCGAGCACCGCCGACGTGAGCCAGTTGTGCTGGAACAGAAGCCGCACCTCGGCGAACCGTTGCTCGAGCAGGGCGACGAACTCGTCGTGGTCGAACTC
>JBBREO010000069.1:0-13482 GCA_038202855.1 Solirubrobacterales bacterium | reverse complement strand
ACGGGGCCCTCGCTGGGGGGCGTGCTGGTCGATGCCGCCAACTGGCGCTGGGTCTTCTTGATCAACATCCCCATCGGGCTGGCCGCGCTGATTCCCGCGCGCCGGCTGCTGCGCGAGTACCGCGACGAGGACCGCGCCGCGATACCCGACCTGCTCGGGGCCGCTCTGCTGATGGCCGGCGTGGGGCTGATCGCGCTGGGCATCGTGCAGGGCGACTCGTGGGGCTACGGGGGGGCGCGGGTGGTGGGCGCGCTGGCGCTGGGGCTCGTCCTGCTCGTGCTGCTGGTCGCCCGCTCCCGCGGCCACCACGCCCCCGTGCTCGACATGCACCTGTTCGGGGTGCGCTCCTTCGCCGTGGCGGTGATCGGCGTGATGGTCTTCTCGATCGGCTTCTACGCCCTCCTGCTGGGCAACATCCTGTTCCTCACCCAGGTGTGGCACTACTCCATCCTCACCGCGGGCTTCGCGGTCACCCCGGGGCCGCTGATGGCAGCCGGCTGGGCGGTGGTGGGCGGGCGGGTGTCCGACCGCATCGGCCAGCGCCCCGTGGCCGTGGCCGGCGGCCTTGCCTTCGCCGCCGGCTGCCTGATCCTGGCCGAGGGACTCGGCCTGGAGCGCCACTACGCGACGCACTTCCTGCCGGCCACGATCTTCACCGGGATCGGCGTGGGCCTGTCCTTTGCCGCCTGGTCCAGCGCCGCGGTCGCGGAGCTGCCGCCCGAGCGCTTTGCCACCGGCAGCTCGGTGTCGGCGTGCCTGCGCCAGATCGGCGCGGTACTGGGCATCGCCGCGCTGATCGCCGTGCTCGACCACGCGTCGGCCACGGACCCCCTGACCGCCTTCGTGAACGCCTTCCACTTCGAGGCCGCCGCCGCGCTCGTGGCCGCAGCCCTCGGACTCGCCCTGGGACGCGTCCGCGTCCGGGCTCTCGTGACCACGCCGCCCACGCCGACCACGGAGGCCACATGAGCACCGAGGACACGCTCGTCCGCGAGCGCACGATCACCTGGACGGACCCCATGGCCGTGGCAGCCGGCGCGCAGGGCCGGAGTGGCCTGGAGTTCATCCGGGCGATCATGGACCGCGAGCTGCCGCCCCCTCCGATCGCGGTGCTGATGAACCTCTATCCCGTCGAGGCCGAGGAGGGGCGGGCGGTGTTCGCCGGAGAAGCGGGCGAGGAGCACTACAACCCGATCGGCGTGGTGCACGCCGGCTTCGTGATGACGCTGATCGACTCAGCCCTGGGCTGCGCGGTCCAGACGACGCTCCCCGAGGGGGTGGGCTACACCACGCTGGAGACCAAGGTGAACATGGTCCGACCGATCCAGGCGAGCACGGGTCGCGTGCTGGCCGACGCGCGCGTGCTGCACACCGGGCGCACCACCGCGACGGCCGAGGCCAAGGTCATCGCCGAGGAGACCGGCAAGCTGCTGGCCCACGGCACCACGACCTGCGCAGTGCGGGCGCTGACCGGCTAGGCCACGGGCTCGAGGCGCGGGTTGGGCCGGTGGGCGCGGCCCACCTTGGCCACGTCGTGGCCGTCGAGCAGGACCACGTCGGCGGTGAAGTCGTTCTGACCGCGCAGCAGGGATGAGCCGACTCCGTAGGCGTCCACGGGTGCCTCCTCGGCTTCGAAGTGGCGGATGCGGTCGGCGTCGAAGCCGCCCGAGCAGACGATCCGCACGCGGCCGTGCCCGGCGTCGTCGAGCGCCCGGCGCACGCTGCGGGCCAGCGCCACGTTCACCCCGGGCGGCGCATCGTCGCCCAGCTCGCGCTCCAGCCCGGCGTCGACGAGCTTCTCCGAGGTGTCCAGGCGCACGCCCCAGAGGTCGTCACCCAAAGCATCGGCCACCTCGATCGCCGCAGCCATCGAGTCGTTCTGGAAGTCGACCAGCACGGTCACGTTCATCCGCTCGGCGAAGCGGTCGGCGAACGCCCGCGCGGCGGTGACCGTGTCGCCCCCGTAAGCGGCGATCAGCCCGTGCGGGACGGTGCCGATGCCCGTGCCGCCCCACCACGACGCCTGGGCGTCGGTGGACACGCCGATCGCCCCGGCCACGTGCGCCGCCCAGCCGTCACCGGTCTGCACGAGCCAGTGATCGTGGCGGGCAGGGAAGAAGAGGATCTGCTTGCCGCCCGCGGCCTCCACTACCTCGCGCACGTTCTTCATCACCAGCGTGCGCCGCGCCATGGAGCCCAGATAGACGGTCTCCAGGTGCACGAACAGGCTGTAGTCGCCCTCGATCGTCATCACCGTCTCCCACGGCTCGATCGTGTCGCCCTCATACAGCGCCTGCACCTCGAGCTCGTCGTAGCCCGGGACCCACACGCCCTCGGAGGTGCGCCGCCCGGCGCAGTGCTTGAGCAGCGCCACGGCCTCGTCCACGCCGCCCAGGACGGCGTCCTGCCTCTGGAACACCTGCATGGTCACGTGCGGGTGGCGACCCTCGGCCTCGAGCAACTCCTTGGTCAAGGTGAAGTAGGCGTCGGAGTAGTAGCCGTCGCGCAGGCGATCGACGGGCAGGCGGAAGACGGAGGGGTCGAGGCGGGTCGTCCGGGCCAGCTCAGCCATGGCTTGGGGCGACATGCTCCACCCGCAAGATCTCGGTGAGGGCCGCCCTGCCCACCTCGAGCTGCTGCTGCGTGGGCTCGCGCGTGCCCACCACGCGCTGGATCTCGTAGCCCGGCCGGCGCAACGCGCGCGAGAGCGCGGTGCCCTCGTTGCGCTCGGACCAGGCGAAGACCTCCACGGCCACGGCGGCGCTGCCCAGGCCCACGGCCGCCTCGGCCGCCGGCCCCCTCAAGCCGGCTCGGCGCGCGGCCACGTTGCCCACCGCCGCCGCGGTGAGCATGGGCGCCACCAGGTTGGAGCCGCAGCGGTCGTGCTCCTTGGTGGCGTCCTCGGCCTCGCCGTCGGACTCGTACGCGGCGATCGACTTGTGCTCCACGCCGTGATAGGCGGCCAGGTCGCCGCCCCGCAGGGCGAGCAGCGCGGGCGCCGCGCTGACCACGCCCACCGCCAGCTCGCGGCCCATCGTGCGTCCTCCGGCCGAGCGGATGGCCTGGGCAATCAGGGCCGCGCCGCCCATGGTGGCCAGCGTGCGCAGGTCCTGCATCGGCAGCCGCGCCTCGGGCAGGCCACGCTTGACCAGCGGGATCACGGCCATCGCCTCGGCCAGCTTGGCCACGCCGCGCAGGCCCGGCACGCGCTCGCTGGCCCGGCCCCCCAGGTCGGGCTTGCGGCCCGAGGCCGCCTTGATCTCTCCGTCGGGGGTGCGCACGGCCGCGGCCCAGTGGGTCGGGCCATGCACCAGCAGGCCGTTGCGCAGCGCCATGCCGCCCAGGCGCAGCTTTTCGGGCTCGCCCTCGGCGTCGCCCACGATCGGTGGGAGAGAAGGTTTTGGCATGGATGCCAGATCCTTCGATTCCGTTTCCTTGTTGGTCATCCCAGCGTCTCCTGCACCAGCTCGGAGTAGAAGCGCGCGGCCAGCCCCAGGTCCTCGATCGGAATCCGCTCGTCGGCGCCGTGCATCAGCGGGGTGGCCTCGAACAGCCCCATCTCGCGCTGGGGAAAGAAGCCGTAGGCCACGCAGTCGGGAAAGGCGTCGCGAAACCAGCGCGAGTCGCTGAAGCCGGCCAGCAGCACGGGCGTCGCCGTCGCTCCCGGGTCCTCGCGTTCCACGAACGAGCGGATGAAGTCCATCAGCGGCGTGTCGGCGGAGGAGCGGTTGCCCACCACCGTCTCGTCGAAGTTCACGCGCAGGCCGTCCCCGCCGATGGCCGCCTCGATCCGCTCCAGAGCGTCGTCGGCGTCCTGGCCAGGCAGCGCACGGCAGTCCACCTTCACCTCGGCGTGCGAAGGGATCACGTTGATCTTCTGCGAGGCGCTGGCCATCGTCGGCGCCAGCGTCACACCCATCATCGGCTCGATGAAGGTGGCGATGCGCGGGTCGCGGGCTTCCATCTGCTCCAGAGAGCCGGTCATGTCGGCGGGGTCGAGGCCCATGGCCTTCAGTATCGCTACCGGCTCGGGAGCGTCCTCGGGTACGACTCGGGCCGCGGCCAGGTTGGCCAGCACGGGACCGAGCTTGAGCAGCGCGTTGTCGCCGATTCGCGGCATGGAGGCGTGCCCCGCGCGGCCCTCGGCGGTCACCGTGAAGCGGAACACGCCCTTCTCGCCCGTGCACACGCCGTAGAGCGAGCGGTCGCCGAACTGGAAGCGCTGGCCGGCGCCCTCGTTGACCACCACGTCGGCCCGCACCTTGTCGGGGTGGCGCTCGCACAGCCACCGCGCGCCGTGCTCGGCCCCGGTCTCCTCGTCGGCGGTCACGACCACCTTCAGCTCGCCGGCGGCCGGACGCCAGCCCTCCTCGGCCAGGGCCGTGACCGCCGCGATCTCGGCTGCCACCTGGCTCTTCATGTCCACCGCTCCGCGACCCCACACACAGCCGTCGCGGATCTCGCCCGACCAGGGATCGACCTGCCAGTCGGCGGGGTCGGCCAGCACGGTGTCCACGTGGCCGAGCAGGCAGAGCACCGGTCCGTCGGAGGGGGCGGACAGGCGGGCGATCAGGTTTGGGCGGCCCTCCACCGCGCTCAGCAGCTCGACCTCGAAGCCCGCGCCCTCGAGCAGCGCGCGCAGGTGCTCCTGGGCGGCCTGCTCGTTGCCGGGCGGGTTGACCGTGTCGAAGCGGATCAGCTCCTGGAGCAGCTCGGTGGTCCGGCGCTCCAGCTCGGCGGCCTCGGGCACGCGGCCGAGTATAGGAACGGCTGCGATCCTCGGTTACTGGGGGAACATCCCGCGCGAGGCGATCAGCCAGCGCAGGTCGCCCTTGGGCCGTAGCCGTCCTCGCAGCAGCAGCGTCTTGGGGTCGCGCCGGCGAGCGACGACGTCGACGAAGTCGTCGAACGAGGTCTTGAGCGTGATCCGCGGCGCCGACGCCCGGCCCGCCACCGCGCGGGTGTTCCCGTTGGCCACCTCGATGTGCCACGGCTCGGCGTCGGGGAAGTCCCACTGGATCGTCCCGGGCTCGGCCGCGGCGTCGCTGTCCAGCGTGCCGGCGATCACGTCGAAGAACAAGCGCATGTCCTCGGGCGCGCGCGACGCCGGCCCCGTCTTCTCCCCCAAGAAGCCGGCGCGCACCATCTGCTGCCCGCGGGCCGCGCGCTCGCGCGGAGTGCCGTCGATCGGGAAGATTGGCGGCCCGGGAAGCTCCTCCACCGGCATGCCCGCCGAGCGCATCTTGGTCTCCAGCGAGGTCGCCCCCTCCTCGCCGATGTCCTCGTAGGTGAAGCCGAACGACTCGATGTAGCGCATGTCCCAGTTCGGGGGGACCAGCACCGAGGCGGTCCACGGCACGACCTCGCGGAGCAGATCGGCGACGGCGTGGGGCACCTCGGGATCCATCTGACGCAGGTCGTTGAGCAACTTGACCCCGAAGCCGATGTGGCGCTGCTCGTCGGCCGAGACGTTGCCCATCCCGTCGCGGAAGCCGGGCATCACGTCGCGGTCGGTCAGGTAGGAGGTGATGAAGTGCTGGCCCGGCTGGGCCAGCGATGCCTCGATGATCACGTGGTAGAGCGTGACCGCCGCGGCCAGTCGCGGGATCGAGGGATCGCGGCGCAGCTCGTCCGACATGTCGACGAGGCGGTCGAAGACCTTGGTGAAGCCCCAGGTGAGCTGGGGCTGGATGGCGCCGAGGGTGTCGCCGATCCCGTCGCCGCCGACGCCCGCCACCTCCTTCATGAACCGGTTGAAGAAGACGGCGTGGCGGGCCTCGTCCACCTGCTGGGTGGTGAGGAAGTACTTCTGCTCCTCCAGCGGTGCGGCGTCGATATAGGGCGACAGGCCGTCGGCCACGGCGTCCTCGCCCCAGAAGAACAGCGCGTAGTTCCACAGCGCGCCGCGACGCTCGATGTCGGTGAACTTCTCCCGCCAGTCGACGGCGTCCTGGGAGAAGTCGATCGCGGTGGCCTTCCAGTGGCCGTTCTCCCAGCGCCGGTAGAGGTCCTCGTAGGAGATGTTGTTGAGCGGGCTCTGCCTCGACGGGAGGGCGGTGGCGGGGGTCATGCGCTGAGGGGGCCTCCGTACAGTTTGGTACGTTTGTTCCGCTTTGTCGCAGCGAATGTACCAGAAGGGTGAGCGGCGCAGGGAGGAGCTCCTGCGCGCCACGCTGCGCCTGATAGGCGCCCACGGCGCGGACGCGGTCACCCACAGGGCCGTGGCGGCCGAGGCCGGCGTGCCCCTCTCGGCCACGACCTACTACTTCGACTCCAAGGAGCAGCTGCTCCAGCAGGCGCTGCTGCTCGCCGCGCGCGAGGAGACCGAGCGCCTGGAGCGGCTCGTGCTCAGCCTCGCCCCCCAGTCGCTCGGGGTGGCCGAGTGGGCGGCGGCCGTGGCCTCCGTCGTGGCCCAGAGTGTGCGCGAGGACCCGGCCACCCAGGTCGCGCTGTTCGAGCTCGGGCTGGAGTCCACCCGCACCCCGGCGCTGCGAGCAGAGCTGGTCGACTGGCAGAGCGCCCACCTGCGCCTGGCCGAGATGGGATGCCGCGCCGTGGGCTCGGACGAGCCGGCCCTGGACGCGACGATCGTGGTGGCCGCCATCGCCGGGCTGATGCTCGAGCAGCTGGCCAGCGACAGCGAGTCCTTCGAGGAGGACGTGCTGCGCCCCGCGCTCGAGCGCCTGTTCGCGCGAATCGCGGCGGGCGAGCCGGCCCGGGCGCTGCAAGCGCACTAGGCTCGCCCGATGGCGGAAACCCTGCCGAGTGCCGCGCACATGGCCTACCGCTCGGCCGGCCCCGAGGACGGCCCCGCCCTCCTAGCGCTGCACGGCTATCCGGAGTCCTCGTACATGTTCCGCCACGCCCTCACCGCCGCCGGCCGCGAGGGCTGGCACGCGGTGGCCCCCGATCTGCCCGGCTACGGCGACTCGCCGGCCGACCCGCCGGGCACCTGGGAGCACCAGATGGAGGCGGTGGAGCGCTTCCACGCCGCCCTGGACCTCGGATCGGTGGTGCTGATCGCCCACGACTGGGGTGGGCTGATCGGCCTGCGCTGGGCCTGCGAGCATCCGGAGAAGGTCCGCGGCCTGGTGATCACCTCCACGGGGTTCTTCCCCGACGGCAAGTGGCACGGGCTGGCGCAGGCGCTGCGCTCCGAGGAGGGCGAGCAGCTCGTGGACGGCATGACGCGCGACGCCTTCGGGCAGGGAATCGAGCCGGTCTGTCCCGGGATCTCCTCCGAGACCCTGGACGAGTTCTTCAAGGCCTTCTCGGACGCCGACCGCCGTCGCGGGCAGCTCGACCTCTACCGATCGGGTGACTTCGCCAAGCTCGCGCCCTACCAGGGCCGGCTCGCGGAGCTCGACGTGCCCACGCTGATCCTGTGGGGGGAGGACGATCCCTTCGCCCCGCCGTCGGTTGCCCACCGCTTCCACGACGACATCCCCGGCTCCGAGCTGGTCGTGCTCGAGCAGACCGGCCACTTCTTGTGGGAGCAGGCCGCGGAGCGCTCCGCCGAGGAGCTGGCCCGCTTCCTGCGCGGCATGGGCTGAGAGACTGGAGCTCGTGGAGCAGCTGTTCGAGCAAGAGGACGAGCCGCCGCCCGGGCAGACGCCGGTGCCCACCCCGAACCAGCCGCTCGCCGCGCGCCTGCGGCCGGCGTCGCTGGAGGAGTACGTGGGGCAGGACCACCTGCTCGAGGCCGGCTCGGCCCTGCGCACCGCGCTGGACGAGGGCCGGCCCCACTCCATGATCCTGTTCGGCCCTCCGGGCACGGGCAAGACCACGCTGGCCCGCCTGATCGCCGTGAACGCCAACGCGGCCTTCGAGGAGCTGTCGGCGGTCAACGCGGGCCGCCAGCAGGTGCGCGAGGTGCTGGAGCGCGCCGAGCACCGCCGCGCCACCAGCCAGAAGCCGACGATCCTGTTCCTCGACGAGATCCACCGCTTCAACAAGGCGCAACAGGACACGCTGCTGCCGGCCGTGGAGGAGGGGTTGATCACCCTCGTAGGGGCCACGACCGAGAACCCCTACTTCGAGGTGAACTCGGCCCTGCTGTCGCGCTGTCGGGTCTACGAGCTGCACCGCCTCAGCGAGGACGACGTGTTGATGCTCCTGCGCCGGGCGCTCGGGCACGAGCGCGGGCTGGCCGACCCACCGGCCGTCGACGACGAGGCCCTGCGCTTTCTGGCCGACCGCGCGGGCGGCGACGCGCGCACCGCCCTGGCGGCGCTGGAGCTGGCGGCGGAGACGGTCGAGGCGGGGGCCACCGTGGATGTGGCGGTGGCAGAGGACGCGCTCCAGCGCCGGACCGTGCTCTACGACAAGGGCGGCGACCGCCACTACGACTTCGTCTCGGCCTGGATCAAGTCCACGCGCGGCTCGGATCCCGACGCCTCGCTGTTCTACCTGGCCGTGATGCTCGAGGGCGGCGAGGACCCGCGCTTCATCGTCCGGCGGATGGTGATCCTGGCCTCCGAGGACGTGGGCAATGCCGACCCCCAGGCACTGCAGGTCGCGGTGGCGGCCGCCCACGCCGTGGAGCACGTGGGGCTGCCCGAGTGCGCCCACAACCTGGCCCAGGCCACGGTCTACCTGGCCCTCGCGCCCAAGTCCAACGCCGCATACCAGGCCCTGGGCAGGGCGCGCCAGTGGGTGCGCGATCACGGTGCGCCCGACCCGCCTGCGCCCCTTCGCAGCGCCGCCTACCCAGGGGCGGCCAAGCTCGGCCGGGGCCAGGACTACGACTACCCCCACGACCACCCCGAGGGGGTCTCGGAGCAGGAGATGATGCCCCCGGAGGCCGAGGGGGAGCGCTTCCTGGAGCTGAGCGAGCACGGCGCGGAGCGAGACATGGCCGAGCGGTGGGCTCGAATCCGCCAGGCACGGAATCGCTGACTCAGCTTATCCCTGCAAACACCACTTTTCTGCAACACATGTTGCGCTGACGTCAAGCGACATTGGCCTCAATCGGAGGCGTCTGCCACGGTGAACCCATGGCTCGAAGAAGCGAACAGGTGTTCCTGGCCGATCCAGGCGCCCTGATGGCCACCACCTACCAGGTGGACGGCGACCTGCGCGTGCGCCTGCGCCTGGCCCGGCCCAGCGACGGCGGGGGGGTTCGCGCCTTCCTGGAGGGCCTGTCGCCGGAGACCAGGCACCGCCGCTTCTTCTCGGCCATGCCGACGGTCCCCGAGCGGATGGTGCGCCACTTCACGTTCTTCGACCCGCGGGAGCGGTTGATCGTCGTGGCCGCGGCCATGACCGAGGGCAGCGAGCGGATAGTGGGGATGGCCGACGTGGCCCTGCAGGAGACCGGCGTGGCCGAGCTGGCCGTGGTGGTCGACGACCACCTGCAGCACCAGGGGGTCGGCAAGCTGCTGACCGAGGTGATCGCCTCGCTGGCCCTGCACCAGGGCGCCACGCACCTGCGCGCCGAGCTGCTGGAGCACAACCTCCCGATGCTGGCGCTGATGCAGCGGCTGGGGCGGACGGTGCGCACGGTCGAGGACGGCACCACCGAGGTGCTCACCAGGCTCCAGGCCGCCCAGCGCCGCCAGGCCGCCTGAGCGCTCGGGAGATATGCCAGGGTGGGGGCATGGCCGCCCACACCGAGCGCTCCACGCTGGCCGCGTGCGTGGCCACGGTGCTCGGCGTGCCCCCCACAGAGGTGCCCCTCGGCGACGCTGAGCTGCAGGCGTGGCTCGCCGGGCGCGGAATGGGCCTGGTGCCGATCGAGGCGGCGGACTCGTTTGCGTGGCCCGGTCCGTGGATCGCCCGCCGGCCGGCCCGCGACGGCTCGGGACCCCACGCTGCGGTCATGTTCGGCGTTCCCTCGGGACCGATCTGGGACCCGGCCGAGACCACGGACGAGGTGCTCGACGGCGTGCTGGTCGCCCCGCTCGACGTGGCGGTGTGGGATCCCCCCAGCGCGCGCGACCCGGGCACGGGCGTGGTCGAGGACCTCGTGCTGGCCGCCGAGGCCGAGGACGCCGCGCGCTCTGTCGAGCAGGCCACCGCCATCCCCGGGCGCGGGCTCGACGGAGATCGCTACGCGGCCGGGTCGGGCACCTTCGCCTCCGGGCGGCCCGGCAGCGCGCTGACCCTGGTCGACGCCTCGGTCCTCGACCAGCTCGCCGCCGACCAGGGCCGGGCCGTCGACCACCGTCGCAACGTGGTGGTCCGCGGCGCCGATCTCAACGCCCTCGTGGGCCGGCGCTTCACCCTCGGCGAGGTGACTTGCGTGGGCAGCCGCCTGTGCGAGCCGTGCCTGCACCTCGATCAGCTCAACGGCGGCGGCGTGCTGCGCCCGCTGGTGCACCGGGGCGGCCTGCGGGCCGACATCGTGGCCGGCGGCACCGTGCGGGTGGGTGACAAGCTGTCGGCATGAGCGCCACCGCGGAAGTCGCCCGACTCGAGTCCTTCAGCCCCACCGACGGCCGGCGGCTGGGAGCCGTGCCCACGCTGGAGCCGGAGCAGGTCCAGGCCGTGGTGGACGACGTGGCCGGCGTGCAGCCCTTCTGGGCCGCCCTGCCTCTGTCCGAGCGGGCGCGCTACATGCGCCGCACCGCGCAGGTGGTGATCGACCAGATGGAGGAGCTGACCGAGCTGCTCACGCGCGAGCAGGGCAAGCCGCGCAACGAGTCCTACGTGATGGAGCTGGTGCCCACCGTCGACGCGCTGCACTGGATCGCGTCGGAGGGGCCCAAGATCCTGGGCGACGAGCGCGTCTCCCTGCCCATCTTCATGAAGCAGAAGCGGGCCCGCTTCACCTACGAGCCGCTCGGCGTGGTGGGCGTGATCGCCCCCTGGAACTACCCGTGGTCGATCCCCTTCGGCGAGGTGGCGATCGCGCTGATGTGCGGCAACGGGGTGGTGCTCAAGCCCGCGTCGCTCACGCCCCTGATCGGCCAGCGCATCCAGTCCGTGTTCGAGCGCGCCGGCGTGCCCGAGGGCCTGGTGCGCACCGTCCACGGCGGCGGCCGGGTGGGCCAGGCGCTGGTGGAGTCGAGCGCGGCGAAGATCTTCTTCACCGGCTCGGTGGAGGTCGGCCGCGGCGTGGGCGTGGCGTGCGCCGAGCGCATGAAGGGCTCCGTGCTGGAGCTGGGCGGCAAGGACCCGATGCTCGTCCTCTCGGACGCCAACCTGAGCCACGCCGTTTCGGGCGCGCTGTGGGGCGGTTTCGCCAACGCGGGCCAGACCTGCTCGGGCATCGAGCGCGCGTACGTGATGGACGACGTGGCCGAGCGCTTCACCGAGGACCTGGTCGCGGGCGCCCGCGCACTGCGCGTGGGCGACCCGATGAGCTGGGACACCGAGATCGGCCCGATGGTCTCCCACGAGCAGATGGAGCTGGTGGACGAGCTGGTCCAGGACGCGGTGGCCAGCGGCGCGCAGATGCGTTGCGGGGGCCGGGTGGACTCGACCGACGCCGACTACTACGCGCCGACGGTCCTCACCGGGGTCACCCACGACATGAGGATCATGCGCGAGGAGATCTTCGGCCCGGTGGTTCCCGTGGTGACCGTGAAGTCAGAGGACGAGGCGATCGCCCTGGCCAACGACTCCGAGTTCGGGCTGGGCGCGTCGATCTGGACCACCGACCGCCAGCGCGGCGAGCGCATCGCCCGTCGGATCGAGTCCGGGATGACGTGGATCAACGACCACATGTTCAGCCACGGGGCCATGTCCACGGCGTGGGGCGGCGCGAAGGACTCCGGGCTCGGGCGCTCGCACTCGAAGTTCGGCTTCTACGAGTGCGTGAACGTGAAGACGATGACCTACGAGCCGGGGCTGACCCGCAACCTCTGGTGGCACCCCTACGACAGCGCGCTGGGGCGCGCCATGCACTCGTCCGCCCAGCTGCTCTACGGCCGCGACGCCGACAAGCCGGCAGCGCTGCGGCGCGGAGCGCGTTCCTTCGCCCGGGTCACGGCGCGCGCCCTGAGGCGCTGAGGCCCGCTACGCGGCCCGCGCGGCCGGCACCAGCCTCAGCCGGTCGGGCAGGAAGGGGATCAGCACCCGCTTCACGTACTCGGCCCCGCCGGCCACCACCGCCTTGCGCACCGGCGCGGGCGGCAGCGGGTGAAAGCCATACTCGGCCCGGATGCGGTCGGGCAGCAGCGCGATGGTGATGAAGTTGGCCGTCTGCAGCAGGGGCTGGATCATCCACGGGATCGGCGGCTCCAGCACGATCTCGCGGGCGCGCCGGCGCGCCCAGTCGGTCACCAGCAGCGTGTCGCCCTCGAGCATCTCGCGCCGGTACTGGTCCAGCTCTTCCAGGGTGTCGGGCATGTCGGCGCGGCTCAGGCCGAACAGCTCCCCCACCAGCTTGTAGTCCTCCCAGTAGGCCGCCTCCTGGGCGCGCGACATGGCGCCGACGTACTTTCGGTAGACCACGACGCCCGAGTCGACGAGCGTGAACAGCACCCACAGCAGCAGGTCGGGCTGATCGGCGCGGTAGGGCATGCCGGCACCGAACCTACCCACGGGCTCCTTGAGCCGTCCGTTGACGCGGGTGTGCATCTGGCGCACGTGGGCGGTCACGCGATCGGCCTCGTCGCGGGGACCGAAGCCGATCGTGCTCATGGTCTCCGCGGTCCGGGCCAGCCGGTCATACGGCTCGTCCATCGCGGTCGAGTGGGCCAGCAGGCCGGTCACCGCCAGGGGGTGGGCGGCCTGCATCAGCAGCGCCCGCGGCCCCGACAGGGCGATCGCCCGCTCACGGTGCACGCGGCGCAGCATCGAGTCGTCGGTGAAGTAGCCGAGCGTCATCTCCACCACAGTACGGCGCGTAGAATCGGCTGGACCATGCCCGCCCAGGCCTACGCAGGAAAAGAGTGCGTCTGTCAGCTCCGAAAGGGGATCTGCGACCAGTCCTGCGTGCAGGGGATGCTGGAGACGCCCTTCTACATCGCCTGCCTCAAGCTCACCAGCCGCCGCTGTCTCGTGGTGGGTGGAGGCGACATCGGGCTCGAGAAGGTCGAGGGACTGCTGGCCTGCGACGCGTCGGTCACCGTCGTCGCCCCCGAGGTGTGCCCGCCGCTGCACGAGCTCGTCGAAGAGGGCTCGGTGACCTGGGAGCGCCGTGAGTACCGACCCGACGACCTGGAGGGCACGTTCATGGTCATCGCCGCCACCAACGACTCCGAGGTGAACATCGGCGTGTACGACGACGCCGAGCGCCGAGCGATGCTGGTCAACGTGGTCGACGTGCCGCCGCTTTGCAACTTCATCCTGCCCGCGATCGTGCGCACCGGGCCGCTGGCCATCGCCATCTCCACCGCCGGTGCCTCCCCCGCGCTGGCCAAGCGGATGAAGCGCCAGATCGCCGAGGAGTACGGCGAGCCCTACGCCCGCCTGGCCATCCTGCTCAACGAGGTGCGCGGCTGGGCCAAGGGCACGCTGCCCACCTACCAGGACCGCAAGGTGTTCTTCGAGTCGATCGTGAACGGCGATCCCGACCCGATCGAGCTGCTGCGG
>JBBREO010000068.1:0-13918 GCA_038202855.1 Solirubrobacterales bacterium | reverse complement strand
AGATGCGCGTGTCCACGGCCTGGTGGCCGGCCTGGTGGAGCCCCTCGCGGACCGCGGCGGCCGAGGCGAGCGACACGTCGTGCTCGCTGGAGCGCCCGCCCGCGAGGACGGCGACCCTCACGGCGTGGTGCCCGGGGTGGTGGTCTGCGGCGTGGTGGTGGGGTTGTCCGCGCTCGGCGTCTTGAACTTGCCCACGACCAGCACCACGGAGGTGCCCTTGACCACGTCCTGGCCCCCGCCCGGCCGCTGCTGGAGCACCTGGCCGTCCTCCTCCTGCTTGGTGGTGGCCTGGGAGCGCACGACCACCCCGAGGCCCTCGCCCCTGAGCACGCGCCGCGCGTCGGTCGCGGACAGGCCGACTACGTCGGGCACGCTCACCTGCTTCTTCGCGCGCGAGACGGTGAGCTGCACCCGGTCGCCACGCCGGGCCTTGGTGCCCTGACCCGGGGACTGGCTGAGCACCTCGGTCTCGGGCCGGTCGGAGTCCTGCTGGCTGACCGACACCTCCAGGCCCAGGCGCGTCAGCCGCGTCTCGGCCGCCTCCCGTGTGAGCCCGACCACGTCGGGCACCGTGATCCGCGAGGGCCCGGAGCTGATGAACAGGCGCACGCGCGTGCCGCGGTCCACCAGCACGCCCTCCCCGGGCGAGGAGCGGATGGCGAAGCCCTTCTTCACGTGGCGCGAGGCGGCCGTGTCGGCCGTGACCTCGAGGCCCTGCTTCTGCAGCTCCCTGATCGCGAGCTGGCGCGAGGTGTTGCGCACCGAGGGCACGCGCACCTTGCCCGGGCCGCTGGACACGACCAGCGTGACCGTCTGGGTCTTGGTCGCCGACGCCCCCGGGTCCGGGCTCTGACGCAATACGGTGTCCAGATCTGCGCGGCTGCGCTCGCGCTGGACGTCGACCTTCTTGAAGCCGTCCCGATCGAGCCGGGAACGCGCCTTGCTCAGCTGCAGCCCGATGACCTTGGGCACGCTCACCTCCTCCGGGCGGGTGAAGGCGTAGGCCATCACGCCGATGAGCGCGAGCAGGAGCAGGCCGAGCAGTATCGGAAGCCAGCGGCGCCTGGAGTGCTCGTCCTCCTCCGCCACGACCACGGGGACGGCCGCCACGGCGGCGAAGTCGCGCGTGCCCTCGGGCTGCGGGCGCCCGGCCTGCTGGGCCTCCACGTAGGGCCGGCAGGCCCCCAGCGCGTCGCCGAAGTCGCTCGCCGTCTGCCAGCGCCCGGCGGGGTCCTTGGCCAGCGCCCCCATCACCACCGACTCCAGGTTGGGCTCGATCGTCAGGCCGTCCCGCGACATCGGCGGCGGCTCCTCGGACAGATGCTTGAGCGCGATCGACACGGCGCTGTCACCCACGAAGGGCAACCGGCCCGTGAGCGTCTCGTAGAGCATCACGCCGATGGAGTAGACATCGGAGGCCGCGGTGACCGGGTGGCCCTGGGCCTGCTCGGGCGACAGGTACTGCGCGGTGCCCATGATCGAGCCGGTCTCGGTCATCTCCGAAGCTCCCGCGCGGGCGATGCCGAAGTCGGTGACCTTGGCCTGGCCCTCGTCGTCGACGATCACGTTGTGGGGCTTGAAGTCCCGGTGGATCACGTTGCGCTCGTGGGCGAACTGGGCGGCCTGGAGGACCTGACGGCCCAGATCGATCACCCGCAGCTGATCCAGCGGCGCCTCCTCGATCACGATGTCCTTGAGCGTCCGCCCGCGCAGGTGCTCCATCGCGATGTAGTAGGTGCCCTCGTGCTCGCCGCGGTCGAAGACGCCGACCACGTGCGGGTGCTGCAGCCCGGCGGCCGCCTTTGCCTCGCGCCGGAACCGCTCCACGAACTCCTCGTCCTGGGCGAAGCGGCGGTGGAGCACCTTGAGCGCCACCTCCCGCCCCAGGTGGGTGTCCTGGGCGCGGTAGACGTCGGCCATCCCGCCGGAGCCGATCCGGCCCAGGATCTTGTAGCGCCCGTCCACGACCGTGTTCTCGGCCACCTCGGTCATCGCTACTTCACGCCTCCGGGACCCAGCAGCGCCTCGAACACCTGCTTGGCCACCGGGGCGGCGTCCGTTCCGCCCTCGCCCTGGGTGCGCTCGATGGTCACGGCCACCGCCATCTTGGGTCGGTCGAGTGGGGCGAAGGCAATGAACCAGGCCTGATTGGCGGTTGCGTTGTCCACCTCCGCGGTGCCCGTCTTGCCGCCGACCTTGACCCCGGACAGGGCAGCCGCCGTGCCCGTGCCCTCCTCCACCACCTTGCCCATCATCTGCGCGAGCTGCCCGGCGGCGTTCGCCGACATCACGCGCGACTCGCGGGTGGGACGGACCTGGTCGGTCACGCGTCCGTCCTTGTCGACTATCCGCTCGGTCAGGCGCGGACGCATGAGCTCGCCGCGGTTGCCCACCGCCGCCGCCACCATCGCCATCTGCAGCGGGGTGACCAGGATGGTTCCCTCGGCGCCGCCCTGGCCGATGGCCACGCGACCAACGTCGAAGCCGTCGTTGGCGGTCAGCAGGCGACCCTTGGCGTTGCGCACGCCGCTGGGTTGGATCTGGCCGTCGGGGTAGTCGATCGGCGGATCGTGGTTGAAGCCGAAGCGCGCCATGTACTTCTCGAGCGTGCCGCGGCCGATCGACTCGCCCACCTGGGCCCACACGGTGTTCACCGAGTTGGTGAGGGCGTCGGTCAGGGTGATGGGGCCGAAGCTCTCGCCCCCCGCGTTGGCCAGTGGCACGCCGCTGACCGGCCGCGGCGAGGCGCCGTTTACGATCGACTGCGGCGTGTACTTCCCGCTGTCCAGCGCCGCCGCTGCCGTGACCACCTTGAACGTGGAGCCCGGCGGGTAGCCCGACTGGGTGGCCCGATTGACCAGCGGCGCGTCCGGCGAGCGGTTGAAGGAGGAGAAGCGCTCGGGTACGTCGTTGGGGTTGTACTCGGGCACGCTCACCATCACGCGCACCCGGCCGGTCTGGGGCTCGATGGCCACGATCGAGCCCTTGCGCCCGCCCATCGCGGCCAACGCCGCCCGCTGCCCCTTCGGGTCGAGCGTGGTGATCACGTCCCGGCCCTCGCGATGGCGGTTCTGCAGCTGGGAGAAGATCGTGCCGAACTCGTTCTCCTGTCCGGTGAGCGCGTTGTTGCGCGAGCGCTCGAGGCCGGCCCGGCCGCGCGAGATGAACGAGTAGCCGACCGCGTGGGCGAACAGTGGCCCAGTGGGATAGGAGCGCGAGAAGATGCGGTTCTGGCCGCGCCCGCTGCCCACGCTGCGCGCCAGCACGGTGCCGTCGGCCGCCTTGACCAGCCCGCGGGGGATCTGCTGCTCCTCGATCAGCGGCCGGCGATTGGAGGGCTGGTCCTTGAGCGCGTTTGCGTCGAAGACCGACCAGCGCGAGGTGAAGCCGATCAGCACGGCGAACAGAAGCATCGAGATCCCGAACAGCTGGACGATCTGGCGGTTCACGGGCGCCTCACACCAGCCCGCCCTGGACCTGCAGGCGGTCGCGCCGCGCGTGGTCGGAGACGATCAACAGCAGCGCCAGCAGCACCATGTTGGCCATGATCGAGCTGCCGCCGTAGGAGACGAAGGGCAGCGTCACACCGGTCAGCGGGATGACCTTGGTCACGCCCCCGACGATCACGAACACCTGCAACGAGAACACCGCGGTCAGCCCGGCGGCCAGCAGCTTGGAGAACCCGTCCCCGGCCACGAGCGCGGTCTTGAACCCGCGCGCCGCGAACAGCAGGTAGACCAGGATCAGCCCCGCCGCGCCGAACAGGCCCACCTCGTCCACGATCACCGCATAGATCAGGTCGGTGTGGGCGGCGGGCAGGATGGTGGTCTTGGTGCCCGGGATCTGCAGCAGCGCCTGCCCGAACCCCTGCCCGAACATCCCGCCGTCGGCCTGGGCGAACAGGCCCTGCGCGATCTGGTAGGAGCCACCCGTCTTCTCCAGCAGGTGGGGATCGAACGGGTTCTGCCACACGTCGATCCGGTCCTGGACGTGCCCGACGGTGCCGGCCAGGTAGGTGGCGCCGCCCAGGAACATCGTGGCCCCGATGCCCACCAGCGATAGCCGCGCCGTGGCCACGTACAGCAGCGCCAAGAAGCCGCCGAAGAACATCAGCGAGCTGCCCAGGTCGCGGATGAACAGCAGCATGAACATGGCCAGGCCCCACACCAGCAGCAGTGGCCCGAAGTGCTTGAGCGAGGGACGCTCGCGCAGCACCGCGGCCACCGAGAACGCGAACACGGCCAGCAGCACCACTTCGGCCGGGCCGAGTCCGATGGCCATCACGACGAGCGCCACCAGCGCCGCGGGCACCACGACGAAGAGCGCCTGCTGGAGCCCGGTCAGCGGCGTGTTGCGCGCCCTCACCAGCACGTCGCCGGTGTCGCGCAGGTAGCTGGCCAGGAAGATGACGATCGCGATCTTCGCGAACTCCGCGGGCTGGAACTGGACGGGCCCAAGCCTCACGCCCAGATAGGCGCCGTTGACCTGGTCGCCGATTCCCGGCAGCCGGGGCATCAGCAGCAGGGCGATGCCCGCCGCGGCGATCGTGTAGCGGTAGCGCTCGAGCACGGCGTGGTCGGTCACGAACACGATCGTGGCCACGAAGAAGATCAGGCCGATCACGAACCACTGAGCCTGCGCGCGCGCCAGCTCGGGGTCGATCCGGTAGATCACCACGAGCCCGAAGGCGGCGAGCGTGGCGGCCAGCGGGAACAGGTAGGGGTCGGCGTCGGGCAGGCGGGCGCGGATGAACAGGTGGGCGAACACGCACAGCCCGAGGAACACCAGCCCATAGGTCAGCGTCCCGACCTTGATGTCGTTCACGCCCGAGCCCGCCGGCGCGCGCGAGACGAGCACGGCGGCGAACCCTGCGCTCACCACGAGCGCTACCGGAATGAGTCCGAGCAGCTCGCGCGTGCGCGCGCTCACGGGGCGTTCCCGGTGTCCAGCCTGCCTCGCTCGAGCTGGCGCATCAGGTCGTCGGCGTCCGCCTTGGAGCGCCACTGGTGGTCCAGCAGGCGCCCGCGCCGCGAGGGTGCCAGCGTGCGGGCCGGCACGGAGCTGGCGTACTGCTCCGAGAACAGATTGACCCCCAGCGGCAGCTCGTAGGGCAGGCCGCGGTAGATGGTCACCAGCCCGGCGTCGTCGGTGCCCATGAAGTACACCGAGCGCGCCCCCAGGTAGGCGCCGACGGCCACGAGCAGGAGTACGAGCAGGCTCACCAGCGCAGCCAGCGCGCGCCGACCGGGTGACCGGCGGCCGTGGGTGGGGAGCCCGCGCCGGGCCGCGCGAGCACCTCCGCGTCGGGGCTCGAAGGGCCGCGCAGCGGGACCGGCTGGGGGTGGGCCCGAGCGGGCGCGCTCGCGGGCGGCCTCGGCTTCCACCTGGGCGGCCGTCAAGCCCTGGTGGATGGTCTCGGAGCCCGACAGCGTGCCCGCGTCATCCTCTTCGCCGTCCTCGCCCTCGTCGAGGCGGAAGAGCACGACGGTGATGTTGTCCTTGCCGCCATTCTGGTTGGCCGCGCGCACCAGCGACTCCGCGGCGGCATCCAGCGTCTCGACCCCGCGCAGGATCGACTCCATCTCGGAGTCCGAGACCATTCCCGTGAGCCCGTCCGAGCAGAGCAGGTAGACGTCCCCCGCGCGCGCGGCGTGGGTGTGGGCATCGACCTCCACGTCCGGCTCGGGACCCAGCGCGCGGGTGATGATCGAGCGCTGGGGGTGGTGCTCGGCCCCCTCGGCCGTGAGCTGACCGCTGCGCTGCAGCTCGGCCACCAGCGAGTGGTCGTGGGTCAGCTGCTCCAGCCCGCCGTCGCGAAGGCGGTAGGCGCGCGAGTCCCCCACGTGCCCGACGCTCACCCCCTCGGGCCACACCATCGCGGCGGTGAGCGTGGTGCCCATGCCGCGGCGGGAGGGGTCGGCCTGGGCCATCTCGAAGATGCGCCGGTTGGCCTCTCTGGTCAGCTCGGTGAGCAGGTGCTCGGGGCCCTGCTCGCCAGACGCGGCGTGGCCCGGCGGGCCCTCGAACACGTCGGCGGCGGTCCGTGACGCCACCTCCCCGGCCTGTGCGCCGCCCATCCCGTCGGCCACGGCGAACAGCGGAGAGGCCAGGACGTAGTTGTCCTCGTTGGCGTCGCGCTGGCGCCCTACGTCCGAGCGCCCGGCCTTCTCCACCACCCTCAGAGCCATCCCCCTACTCCCCGTAGCGGTACTCGGTGTCGCCGATGCGGATCACGTCCGCCTCCTTGAGCCGCTCCGCCCCTCTCACCGGCCGCCCGTTCAGGTACGTGCCGTTGGTGGAGCCCATGTCCTCGAGCTGCATGAAGTCGCCGCGCGGGTATATGCGCGCGTGGGCGGAGGAGGCGAAGGGGTCGTCGATGTTGATGTCGGCCGAGTCCCCGCGACCCATCGTCACGCCGTCGGGGATGTCGATCACGTCGCCGGGCTCACGCCCCAGCGCCGCCACCACGGTCAGGTGCGGCGACATGTGCTCGAGCAGCCCGGCGCCCGCGCCGTCGCCGTCGTGCGAGCGCCGGCCGCCCGGGGCGTCCACGGGCTCGGAGGCCACGGCGGCCTCCTGCCCGCGGGTGAGGTCGCGTAGCGCGCTGCGCGAGACCCAGAGCAGGAACAGGTAGAGCACGGCCAGGAAGCCGAACTTCAACGCCACTGCCAACGGCTCGTCCACGCCCGCCCCTACTCCAGCTCGAAGTCGAGCTCGGTCAGGCCCACGGTGATCCGGTCGCCGTGGCGCAGGACGGCCTGCTCCACGCGACGGCTGTTCACCTTGATGCCGTTGGTCGAGCCCAGGTCGACGACCGTCCACGAGCCGTCCTGGGGGCGTAGCTCGGCGTGGCGGCGCGACACGTTGGCGTCCTCCACCGTGATCTCGCATTCGCGGCTGCGCCCGATCACCATTCGTGAGCCGCTCAGGACGGTCCGCCGACCCGCGCCCGCCAGCACCGCGCGCGAGGGCGCGGCCGGGTGCGGATCGAGCACGCGCGCGGCGCGATCGGGCGAGTAGACCATCGTGTGCCCGAAGTCGCCCTGGGACGGTGCGGCCTCGGCCAGCGCCTCGTCCGCCTCGGGCTCGGGATCGCCCAGCTGCTGGGCCTGGATGCCGAACTCGCCGAGGCCCAGGCGCTCGTCGGTCATGAACTCCACCGCCGGCCGGCTGGTCAGGGCCAGGCCCTCGGTGCGGGCGTGCTCGAGCAGATAGTCCGACAGCTCCTTGCGCAGCGCCGGCTCGTAGGACTGGAACTGCTCGCGGTCCTGTGGTGAGAGGAAGACGCGGTAGTGGTTGGGCACGTACACGCGCGAGACCGAGACCTGCTTGGACTCCTCCATCTCGCGCGCGAGCTTGCGGGCAAGCTCCACGGGCTCGACGCGCGACTTGAACGCGCGGCTGAAGGCGCCCTCCACCAGGCCGCCCAGCTTCGCTTCGAGGTTCTTGAGAACGCTCATGAGTGGGGGCTCAGGGTAGTGCGGGGGCGGGGACGGCGTCCCGCGACCGGCGAGGGATCAGGAGCCCGGCGCCTGCCGCCACGAGGGCGCCGAGAATGGCGCCCACCACGGCGCCCGGCGGGGGACTCGACGCGGTGCCGGCGCCCAGCGCACCGGCGAGCGCGCCGTGGGCGGCCACCAGCGCCACGGCCCAGGCTCCCGCCGCTACGAAGTCGACGACCGGCCAGCGCCCGCGCAGCAACAGCGGCAGCAGGACCGCGAAGCAGGCCCACACCAGCGCGGGGGCGAGCGCCGGCGACGAGGCCAGTGGCGCGAGCGCGTGCTCGACGGCGCCCACCGCCGAGCCCTCCCAGCGCCCCCTCACCTGGGCGCCGTCGGGCACGCCGAAGAGCAGATCACGATTGCCGAGCAGCTCGGCCAGGGCCAGCCAGAGCGAGCCGGCGGCGGCCAGGCCGGCGCGCCGCCGGGGCGAGCGCGCCAGCGCGGCCAGGCCCACGAACGCGGGGGCGATCCCCGCCAAGCCCAGCAGGGGCGCGAGCGCGGGGACCGACCACAGCGCCCCGCCGCGGGGCAGCAGCGCGGGGACCACCGCCACACCGCAGGCCAGCACGACCGCGGTGCCCGGCTGGCCGCCCTCGGTGGCGACCCACACGCACACCGCGACCGCGGCCGCCAGCCAGCCCAAGCGCGGCAGCGCGGCCACCGCGAGCGCCGCCGCGGCTGCGGCCGTCCACGGTGAGAACGATGGCTCGGGGCCCAGGCGCGCCAGGGCGACCAGCACCAGCAGGCCCGCGGCCAGGGCGGGTGCGGCCCGGGCCAGGAGCGCACCGCCGCGTGTCCGGGCGAGCTCTGGCTCTTCCACCGCGCGGCCGCCGTGGATCCAGGGCATCAGCCGGGTCCGCGCACGCACGGCGGTGAGGCCGAATCGCTCGATCGTCTCGGGCTCCACGAGCCCGCCGTCGTCGGAGAGGCCGCCCTCGGCCTCGGCCAGGGCCTCGCGCAGCTCGGCGGGGTCGGGCCGGTAGTCGGGGTCGGGATCCAGCGCGGCGTCCATCACCTCGGCCAGGTAGGGCGGGAGGTCTGGCCGCAGGGAGCGCAGCGGCGGCAGCGCCAGGCCGAGCCGGCGCGCGGTCGCGGCCGCTCCCTGGGCGCGAACGGGGTTAGTCCCCGTCCAGGCCTCGTAGAGCGTGAGGGCCAGCGAGTAGACGTCGCAGGCCGCCGTCACGCGCCGCCCGTCGGCCTGCTCGGGAGCCATGTAGGCGATGGTGCCCACCACGTCGCCCGTGGCGGTCAGCTCATCGGCCCCTGCCACATGGGCGATGCCCAGATCGGTGAGCTTTGCCCACCCCGAACCGGCCGCGGGCTCGGCCAGCACCATCACGTTGGCCGGCTTGACGTCGCGGTGGATCACCCCGCGGGCGTGCGCGTGGCCCAGCGCGTCGCAGAGGGCAAGCCCGACACGCGCCACGTCGCGGTCCGAGACGGCGCCGTCGGCGCCCAGTTCGGCCAGCGTGGCGCCCTCGACCAGCTCCGACACGAGATAGATGTAGTGGTCGTCGTAGCCGAACTCGTACAGGGCCACGATCCCCGGGTGGTTCAGGCGCGCCGCGGCCAGCGCTTCTCGCTCGGTCCGGGCTTGGCCGGCGGGGTCGCCGGAGCGCGGCATCACCTTGACGGCCACGTCGCGCTCCAGCTTGAGGTCATGTGCGCGCCACACCACCCCGAACCCTCCGGCCCCGAGGCGCTGGTCCAGCCGGTAGCGATCGAGCACCACCTGGTCGGCGGCCCGTCCCGGCGTGCGGGCGGCGTCGAAGCGGCGTCGCGCCAGGCGGGGACCGACGCTGGCCGTGGGCTCGGCGTCGGGAACGGTCGTTGTCTGGGGCCTTCGCATCTGGGTTGGTAGTTCTGTCCGCGGGCCGCTCCCCCTGCCCTCGGAAACCGGCCCGTAGGCAGGACAACCGACCGAAAAGGCATACTCCTCAGCGGAAGCGAGGCGCGACCCTGTCCTTCTTCGACGAACCGGACCAGCCAGCCCCCCGAGCCCGTAGCGGGCGACGCACGCCCCCCACGGGTCCCTCGACCGATCGCCAAACCCTCATGGTACGGCGCCTGGTCGCCTTCGGGGTGGGAATCCTGGTCCTGCTGCTGCTGGTGCTCCTCTTCCGCGGTTGCCTCAATTCGCGCAAGGAGAACGCCTACCGCGACTACGTGCGTGAGGTCTCCGCGCTCGTGCAGGAGTCCGACGGCGAGAGCCGCAACCTCTTCCGCGTGCTGACCGCCCCCGACAGCGCCAGCGACGTGGACGTGGAGAACCAGCTCAACACGTTCAGCGGGCAGGCCGGCCAGCTGCTGGAGCGCTCGGCCCAGATAGACCATCCCGGGGAGCTGGACAGCTCCCAGCGCTTCCTCGAGGAGGTGTTCAAGTTCCGCCGCGACGGCGTGGCAGCGATCGCCAGCCAGCTGCCCTCGGCGATCGCCCAGCGCGGCGACCAGCAGAAGGGCAGCCAGCAGATCGCGGCGAGCATGCAGAACTTCCTCACCAGCGACGTGATCTACCAGACCCGCGTGGTGCCCACGCTGCGCTCCGGGCTGGACGCCAAGGGCCTCGGCGGCGAGCCGATCCCGCGTTCGAAGTTCCTGCCCAACGTGCAGTGGCTCGACCCGACGACCGTGGCCGACCGGGTAGGCAAGCTCGGCGGCACCGGTGCCAGCGGCAAGGCGGCGTCACCGGGCCTGCACGGGACGGGCGTTGCGTCGGCCACCCTCGGCGGCCAGGCCCTCACGCCGGGCGCTTCGGCGAACATCTCCGCCGCCGCCAACCTGTCGCTCACCGTCCAGGTGGCCAACCAGGGCGAGAACACCGAGACCGGCGTCAAGATCAGCGTGACGATCGGGCGCGGCGGCGACGCGATCAAGGCCGACAAGGTCCTCGACACCATCGCCGCGGGCGAGACCAAGGCGGTCGAGATACCGATCACCGACAAGCCTCCGACCGGCCAGAACGTGCCGGTGAACGTGGACGTGGCCAAGGTGCCGGGCGAGAAGAAGGTGGACAACAACAAGGCCAGCTACTCCGCCATCTTCACCCGCTGACCCGCGGTAGGAGCGCAGCCAGATCGGCGATCCCTACCTTCGGTAGGACAGGCGGGCTCGGGACCGCACGGAGATTCTCCCCAGATAGTCTGCGGCGTGTGGATGAACTGACCTCGACCCAGGGGATCGTGGCCCTGGCCGCCGGCGCGGTCGCGGTCATAGCCCTGATCCTCGCGATCGTCCTGGCGGTGAAGATGCGCCGCCTGCGCTCGGCCCAGCGCCAGGTGCTGGGCGAGGCCGGCGACCTGGACCTGGTCGAGCACGCCGCCCGGCTCGAGCAGGGCTTCATCGCCCTGCGCGACTGGGTGGACGAGACGGCCACCGGCATCGAGACCCGGATGGTGGCCGCCGAGGGACGCATCGACGGCTGCGTGGCCTACCGCGCGGTGGTCCGTTATGACGCCTACGGGGAGATGTCGGGCCGCCAGTCCAGCTCGATCGCGCTCCTCGACGCGCGCCGCAGCGGCGTGGTCATGTCCTCGATCCTCCACCGCGAAAATGCCCGCGTGTACGTCAAGCAGGTGGTGGAGGGGGCCTCGGAGCTCGAGCTCTCGCCCGAGGAGCAGGACGCGGTGACCGCCGCGCTGGAGGGTCGGTCCGGCGCCTCTATCGACGCCTGACGCCACCGTGCTCTCGGTCGCCTACCTCGGCCCCGCGGGGACGCACACCGAGGAGGCGCTGATCGCCTCCGCGCCCCAGCAGGTGGAGCGCGTGCCCAGGGCCACGCTGCGCGACACGATCATGGCGGTGCAGCAGGGCCAGACCGGCCGCGCGGTGGTGCCGATGGAGAACTCGCTGGAGGGCGGCGTCGCGGCGACGCTGGACGCGCTGGCCGGGGAGGCCGACGACGTCCGGATCGTGGCCGAGGTGGTGCACCCGATCCACCACCAGCTCGTCGCCCGTCCGGGGGTGGCGCTGGAGCACGTGACCGCCGTGGTGTCCTTCCCCCACGCCACCGGCCAGTGCGAGGCGTTCCTGCACGAGCACCTCCCGCAGGCCGAGTGGCTCGCGGCCAGCTCCACGGCCGAGGCGGTACGGCTGGTGAGCGACACCACGGAGCCGTTGGCCGCGCTGGGCTCCGCCCTGGCCGCCGACCTGTACGGCTGCGAGGTGCTCGCCGCTGACGTGGAGGACCGCGACGACAACCTCACCCGCTTCGTGTGGCTGGCCCCCTCCGACCAGGCCGCCACGGAGCCCCGGGCCGGCTCGAAGACGTCCATCGTCTTCTGGGGCTTCAACGACGTGTCCCCCGGCGCCCTGGTGGGGGTGCTGCACGAGCTCTCGGGGCGCGGCATCAACCTGACGCGCATCGAATCGCGCCCCCGGCGGGTGCGGCTGGGCCACTACATGTTCTTCGCCGACCTCGACGGCCACGCCACCGATCCGCACGTCTCCGAAGCCCTGGACGGGCTGGCGGCGCGGGTCGAGACGCTCCGGATGCTCGGCTCCTACCCCTCTTGGCCGGGCCGACCGATCATCTAGACTCCTGCCACCGTGAAGGCCCGCTACCAAGCGGTATCGGCAGTGCAGGAGGGTGGTGGCAGCCCCACCTCCGTCGGCGCCCGCGAGGCGCCCGCCGGCCAGCGCCCCGGCTCCTCCGGTCGCGTGCTCGTGCTCAACGCCTCCTATGAGCCGATCAACGTGTGCACCGTTCGCCGCGCCGCGGTCCTCGTGCTCAAGGAGCGCGCGGAGATCCTGGAGCGCGGCGAATGGGCGCTCCACGCCGAGGCGATCACGCTGCCCCGACCCACGGTCATCAGGCTCACCACCTACGTGCGGATCCCGCGCGACGCCCACCGGCGAAAGATCACCCGCCGGGCGGTGTTTGCCCGCGACCGCTGGACCTGCCAGTACTGCGGCCAGGAGCGGGGCAACCTCACGGTCGACCACGTGATCCCGCGGTCGAAGGGCGGCGGCTCCAACTGGGACAACATCGTCACCTGCTGTGCCCCCTGCAACCGGCGCAAGGGCGACCGCCTGCCCCGCCAGGCCAACATGGTCCCCCGCCACGCCCCGCGGGCGCCCAACTCGACGGTCTTCATCCACGTGGCCGCGCCGGTGATCCCAAAGGCGTGGGAGCGGTACTTGGCCTCGGC
This sequence comes from Solirubrobacterales bacterium, assembly GCA_038202855.1. Classification (GTDB taxonomy): domain Bacteria; phylum Actinomycetota; class Thermoleophilia; order Solirubrobacterales; family Thermoleophilaceae; genus JAAYBF01. The sequence goes on along the minus strand of JBBREO010000068.1, from coordinate 1,269 downwards.
CGCCTGAGCCTCGCTTCGCTTGGGTCCGAAACGACGAGAGGCGCCCCGAAGGACGCCTCTCGACAACTGATCTGGACCTGCACCGGAGGGCGTTCTCAGGCACTCGCCTGGGCCGGAGGGACAAGTCCCGGCCTACCTTCCCCGGCGGATGTCCGGTTGGACTCCGCTTGACGGGGTCCAAGCATCCGGTCTAGCGGCCGGACACCTCCAGAGTCCCGTAATTTCTGTGAATCAAGTTAGGACCACCTCCTTTCCCTGGTAGCGGGAAAGCTAGCAAGCGGAGATGACCTACTCGGAGTCCTCGTCCAGGTCGTCGCTCTCGGCCTCGGCGTCCGCGGGCCCGTCGTCGGCCACGCCCGGATCGAGCTCGACGGCCACCTCGCCGGGCAGCTCATCGATCGGCTCGACGCCGTCGACCTCGCCCTGCACGACCGCCGAGGTGTCGGCCTCGTCCTCCATTACCAGGGCCACCGCGCTCACCACGTCCTCGTCGCGCAGGTTCATGAGCCGCACGCCCTGGGCCGCACGCCCGTGCTGGGAGATGCCGCGTACACCCGTGCGCTGGACCATGCCCTCGCGGGAGATGAAGACCAGGTCCTGGTGCTCGCGCACGATCAGCGCGCCGGCCACGCCGCCCTTGCGCTCGGTCATGCTGATCGTCTTCACGCCCATCGCGCCGCGCCCCTTGACCGGGTAGTCGGCGATCGCGGTGCGCTTGCCGTAGCCGTTCTCGGTGACCACGAGCAGGTCGGTGTCGTCGCGGGCGATGTCCATGGACAGCACGCAGTTGTCGCCGCGCGACACGTTCATGCCGCGCACGCCGCCGGTGTCGCGGCCCATCGGGCGCGCCTCCTCCTCGGAGAAGCGCGCCGCCTGACCGGAGCGCGAGACCATGATGATGTCGTCGTCGCCGTCGGTGCGACGGACGGCCACGAGCTCGTCGTCGTCGCGGATCTTGATCGCGATGATGCCGTCCGCCTTGATCGGCGTGTTGTAGGCCAGGAACTCCGTCTTCTTGATCTGGCCCTGGCGGGTGGCGAAGACCAGGTACTTGCCCTCGGTGAAGTCGCGCGTGGACAGCACCGCGCGCACGAACTCGCCGTCGCGCAGGGGCAGCACGTTGACAAGCGCCCGGCCGCGCGCGGTCCGCCCGGCCTCGGGCAGCTCGTAGACCTTCTGGCGGTAGACCTTGCCGCGGTTGGTGAAGAACAGGAGGAAGTCGTGGGTCGAGCACACGAAGAGGTGCTCGATGTAGTCCTCGTCCTTCAT
>JBBREO010000067.1:0-14544 GCA_038202855.1 Solirubrobacterales bacterium | reverse complement strand
GCCGCTTCCACCCGGGGGCCCCCCACCCTGGACCCCACCCTCCCGCCGGCGGCGGTTTTTAATTTCTCCCAAACCCCCCTCCGGGCTCACTGATCCATTGAGTCGGCGCGCCCGCCCACGTAGATCGCCGCGGCAGCGTTGAGCACGGTCAGGTCGCGGTCGGCCCCGGGCTCGCCGGCCAGTACCCGCTGGGCGATGGCGGCGTTCTTCTCCGGCGTGCCGGCGGCAACGGCTTCCTGCGGGCTGGTGGGCAGGCCCACGTCCTCGGGGTGCACGGTCCATCCGGTGATGTGGCGCTCGCGCAGCTCGACCACGTGGGTGGGACCCGACGTGCTCAGCTCGTCCAGGCCGTCGTCGGAGGCCACCACCAGCGCGTGCTCGCAACCCAGCTCTCCCAGGGCTCCGGCAACGATGTCCAGGAACCGCCGATCCGACACCCCGATCAGCTGGCGCCGGGCGCTGGCGGGGTTGGTGAGCGGCCCGAGGAAGTTGAAGATCGTGCGCACGGCCAGCTCCTTGCGCACGGGCACCACGTGGCCGGTGGCCGGGTGGTGGAGCGGCGCGAACATGAACCCGAAGCCGACCTCGTCGATGCACCGGGCCACGTCCTCGGGAGTCAGGTCGATCCGCGCGCCCAGCGCCTCCAGCACGTCGGCCGAGCCCGACCTCCCCGTGGCCGAGCGGTTGCCGTGCTTGGCCATCGGACAGCCCGCGCCGGCCGCCACGAAGGCGGCGGTGGTGGACACGTTGAAGGTCGGCCGCCCGCCGCCCGTGCCGGCGGTGTCCACCAGCAGCTCGGTGCGCGGCTGCACCTTCACCGCCAGCTCGCGCATGGCCCGGGCCATGCCCGCCAGCTCGGCCACCGTCTCGCCCTTGGTGCGGAAGGCGATCAGCAGGGCGGCGGTCTGTACCTCCGAGGCGCGGCCCTCCATCACCTCGCGCAGAACCGCGGTGGTCTCCTCGGTCGTCAGGGCCTCGCTGCGACAGAGCCGGTCGATCGTGGCCGTGAGGATCGGGTTGGGGGTCATGGGGAAGAAAGCCGGAGGAAGTTGCGCAGTATGCCCATCCCCTCCCCCGTCAGGACCGACTCGGGATGGAACTGCACGCCCTCGGCCGGCAGCGTGCGGTGGCGCAGCGCCATGACCGTCTCGCCGTAGGACGCGGAGCACTCCAGCTCCTCGGGCAGGTCGGGATCCACCACCAGCGAGTGGTAGCGGCCCACGGTCAGCCGGGGCGCCAGCCCGCGAAAGATCGTCTGGCCGTCGTGCTCGATCTCCGCCGTCTTGCCGTGCACCGGCTCGCCGCGCACCACCGTGCCGCCGAACGCGCTGGCCATCGCCTGGTGGCCCAGGCACACGCCGAGCACGGGCACGCCCTCCTCGGCGAAGCGGCGGATCGCCTCGGTGGACACCCCGGCCTCGGCCGGTGTGCACGGCCCGGGAGACACGATCACGCGGTCGGGCCCGCGGCGCAGCAGGTCGTCGACCCCCGCCTCGTCGTTTCGCACCACCTCGATCGACTCCCCCAGCTCCCCGACGTACTGGACGAGGTTGTAGGTGAACGAGTCGTAGTTGTCGATGATCAGCACGCTCATGGGAGAACCTCGCTGCGCAAGAGAGGAGTCGTGCGCAGCCGGCCGAGCCGACTGCTTCGCTGGAGGCCGAGCCGGCTGCTTGCGCTCACGTCCAGTCCACCTGCCTACGCGCAAGCTCCACGGCCTGAAACACCGCGCCCGCCTTGGCCTCGGTCTCGCGCCGCTCGTAGCCCGGGTCGGAATCGGCCACCACGCCGCCGCCGGCCTGGGCGTGCACCCAGCCGTCCTTGACCAGCGCGGAGCGGATGTAGATGCAGGTGTCCAGCTCGCCCGAGTAGGACAGGTAGCCCACCGACCCGCCGTAGGGCCCGCGCTTGACCGGCTCGAGCTCGTCGATGATCTGCATGGCGCGGATCTTCGGCGCCCCGGACAGGGTGCCGGCGGGCAGCGACGCGCGCAGGGCGTCTATGGGCGCGACCCCCGCGGCCAGGGTGCCCGACACCCCCGAGACGATGTGCAGCACGTGCGAGTAGGTCTCCACCACCATCATCTCGTCCACGCTGACCGAGCCGTACTCGCACACCCGCCCGAGGTCGTTGCGGGCCAGGTCGACCAGCATCACGTGCTCGGCGCGCTCCTTCTCGTCGGCCAGCAGGTCCTGGGCCCGGCGCGCGTCCTCGGCCGCCGACTCGCCCCGCGGGCGGGTGCCGGCGATCGGCCGCTGGAAGGCGGTGCGCCCCTCGACCTTGACCAGCGACTCGGGCGACGCCCCCGCGATCTCGAAGTCGCCGAAGTCCAGGAAGTACATGTAGGGGCTGGGGTTGACCGCGCGCAGCCCGCGGTAGATGGAGAACGCCTGGGCGGGGGCCGGCGCGCTCCAGCGCTGGCTGGGCACGACCTGGTAGGCGTCGCCGGCGCGGATGTACTCCACGCAGCGGCGCACGGACTCCTCGAAGCCCTCGTCGCCCACGTTGGACTCGAAGCGCGTGGACGGTCCCTCGCCTCCCTGCGTGGCCGGCGCCGGGGCGGCCAGCCGCGTACGGGCCTCGGTGATGGCCGCCACGGCGTCGGCGTAGGCGGCGTCCACGTCGCCGTCGACGAAGACGTTGGCCAGGATCGTCGCCTCGTGGCGCAGGTGGTCGAAGGCGACCATCACGTCGGAGACCATCAGCGCCATGTCGGGCATCCCCAGCGGATCCGGGTTGGGCTCCCCCACCGCGGGCTCGGCGATCCGGACGAGGTCGTAGCCGAACAGGCCCACGGCCCCTCCCGCGAACGGGGGCAGGCCCTCCAGCGGGGCGCTGCGGTAACGCTCGAGTTCCTCGGTGACCACCGCGTAGGGGTCGTCTGCCTGGCGCACCTCGCCGCCCACGGTGAGCACCCCGTCCTGCATCCGGATCGTGGTGCGGGGGCGGTAGCCCAAGAACGACCAGCGCCCGAAGCGGGTGCCCTGCTCGGCCGACTCGAGCAGGAACGACGGTCCCTCTCCGCGCAGCTTCAGGTAGGCCGAGACCGGGGTCTCGGTGTCGGCGATGAAGGTGTGGCGCAGCGGCACGAGCGTGTGGTCGCGGGCCAGCTCGCGGGTCTGCTCGAGCGTGGGAGTGACGGCAAGCCCGGCGGGCTCAGCGGCGACGCTCATTCAGCTCCTCGAAGGCGCTCGCGAGCTCCAGGTCCCGCGAAGCCAGCAGCACGGTCAGGTGATAGAGCAGGTCCGCCGCCTCCTCCCGGACGCGCTGGCCGGACTCCTCGCGCGCCGCGCGGGTGACCTCCTCGGCCTCCTCGCGCACCTTCTCGCCGATCAGGGGCGGGTCGGCCAGCAGCTGCGCGGTGTAGCTCGACCCGGGCTCGCCCGCCCGCCGTCGCTGGGCGATCGTGCGCTCGAGCGCGGCCAGGGCCTCGGCCGGCTGGGGATCGGTGTCGCCGCGGTAGAAGCAGGAGCGCTCCCCCGTGTGACACGCGGGCCCGGTCGCCTCGACGAGCGCGACGAGGGCGTCGGCGTCGCAGTCGTAGCGCAGAGCGCGCAGGCGCATCACGTTGCCCGACGTCTCCCCCTTGCGCCACAGCTCCCCCCGCGAGCGGCTCCAGAAGTGCATCTCACCCGTGGCTCGCGTGCGACTCAGCGCCTCCTCATTCATGTACGCCAGAGTCAGCACCTCGCCGCTGGAGGCGTCCTGCATCACGCACGGCACGAGACCGTCGGGTCCCCATGAGATCTGAGCCACGTAACCCATTGTCACGAACGAGTGTCGCAAGCAGGGCCAGGGGCCGCTGGTAGCCTCGCGCAGCCCTCCATCCATGTCCACAGTCGAAAACACCCACCTTGAGGAAGCCCTCGCCGAGATCGGGCGCTTCGCGATCGGCTTCGACGAGCGCGACCGCGGGCGGGTGCACGAGCTCTGGGACGGGGTGCTCGACTCCCAGAAGTGGACCGAGGCCGGCCTGGTGGAGCGCTTCGAGGGGCTGTGGGCCGACTGGAACGGGTGCGAGGCCGTGGCGCTCTCGGGCTGGAGCGGCGGGGCGATGGCCGCACTCGACTTCGCCGGGGTGCGCGGCGAAGCCGTCCTCTGCCCGTCCAACACCTTCCCCGCCACCGTCCTCGCCATCCTCGCCGCCGGGGGGCGGCCGGTGTTCGTGGACTGCAACCGCAACGACCTGTGCGCATCGTTCGAGGACTTCGCGGCCAAGCTGGCCCAGCACCGCCCCCGGGCCGCGCTGCTCGTGCACATCGGCGGCCACATCGCCTTCGACGTCGAGCGGATCGCCGACCTGTGCCGCGAGCAGGGGGTGTTCCTGATCGAGGACTGCGCCCACGCCCACGGGGCCAGCTGGAACGGCCGGCGCGCCGGCACCTGGGGCGACGCGGGGGTCTACTCGCTGTACGCCACCAAGACCGTCTCGACCGGAGAGGGCGGCGTGCTGGTCACCTCGAATCCCGAGCTGACCGCCCACGCGCGTTCCTACCGCAACTACGGCAAGCCCGACTACGCGGTGCACGGCCTGAACTTCCGCATGAGCGAGTTCACCGCGGCGCTGGGGATCGTGGCCGTGGAGCGCATGGAGGAGATCGTGCGCTGGAAGAACGCCGCGGCGCGCGCCCTTCTCGACCCGCTGCACCCGGCGCGGATCGAGCTCCCCGACGGGATGGTCTCGGGGCTCTACAAGTACGTCGTGTTCGAGCCCATCGAGCGCTCGACCGGAAAGGTCTACGACGACCCGTGCCATCACCGCTGGGGCGACGGAACCTCCTTTCCCAACAGCGACTGGGTGGCTCAGAGCCATTGGTGCGCTCCGCTCTACTACCGTCCCCAGGCGGTATCACTCGAAACACTGGAGGCGGCAAGTTGAGAGTCCTGGTCACGGGTGGGGCGGGGTTCATCGGCTCCCACGTACTCGACGCCCTGATGAATGCCGGCCACGAGCCGGTCCTGTTCGACGTCTCCCCCTCCCCCCACCACGCGCCGGGCGAGATCGAGACGGTGATCGGCGACGTACGCGACGTCGACGCCCTCGAGCGCGGCATGCGCGGCTGCCAGGCGGTCGCCCACCTCGCGGCCGCCGCCGACGTGGACGATGTGACCAAGAACCCGGTGCGCTCGGAGGAGCTCAACGCCCGCGGCACCCTCAACGTGCTCGAGGCCGCCCGGGCCGCCGGCGTGGACCGCGTGCTCTACGCATCAACGATCTGGGTCTACGGCGCCAGCGACGGGGATGAGGCGATCGACGAGGACGCCCCGCTCGGATCGCCCGACCACCTCTACACCGCCACCAAGCTGGCGGGGGAGATGTACTGCCGCTCCTACGCCTCCCTCTACGGCCTGGACTGCACGATCCTGCGCTTCGGCATCCCCTACGGGCCGCGGGCCCGCCCGGCCGCCGTGGTGCCCGCCTTCGTGAACCGCGCGCTGGCCGGTGAGGCGCTGACCATCGCCGGCACGGGCGAGCAGTGCCGCCGCTTCGTCTACGTCGAGGATCTGGCCGCCGGAGTGGTGTCCGCGCTGCGCCCCGAGGCCGCCAACCGGGTCTACAACCTTGTGGGCGACGAGGACGTGAGCATCAAGCGGATCGCCGAGACGGTGAGCGAGATCGTCGGCGATACCGACGTCCTGCATGGGCCCGCTCGGGCTGGCGACTTCAAGGGCGTGGAGGTCTCCGGCGCCCGCGCCGAGCGCGAGCTGCAGTGGCGCGCCGACACCCCGTTCGAGCAGGGCGTGCGCTCCTACATCGACTGGCACCGCGAGGATCAGCGGCGCGCGCTGGCCCCGGAGCCGGCTCGGGAGCAGGGCGCGTGGCGAAAGCTGGTGGACCGCGACCGGATCGCCTCCGCCGGCCTGTTCGTCGCCGCGCAGGGGCTGGTCGCCGCATACCTGGTGGCGCTGCACTCGGCCGGAGAGGAGGCCCTGCCGATCATGATCACCGCTTCGATCGTGGCCGTGGCCATCGTCGCCCTGACCGCCGGGCAGCGCGGCGCCGTGTCCACCCGGCTCGCGTGGCTCGTGGCCGGCGGAACCCTTCTGGCCTCGCTGGTGCCGCGGCTGCGCCCGGTGCTCGGCTTGGATCACCTCACCGCGACTCTGGCGCTGATGGCCCTGGCGGCCGCCGGGTTCTCGGTCGCCCTCGCCCTGGGCGGGCTGCGCCAGCTGGGCTCGCCGTCCGAGGCCGAGGAGCGCTCGGGCGGCTAGCCGGGCTCGGGCACCGGCACGCAGGCCAGGCCGTGCAGCGCCAGCGTGGCCAGCACGTGGGGCAGCGCCGCGGCCGTAGAGCGCCACGAACCCGGCGCGCTGTAGGCGTCGGAGTCGTGCAGGAGCAGCACGTCACCGCCCCGCGGGTCGGTGGACACGAGCCGGGCGATGCCGTCGGGCGTCGCGTCGCGACGCCAGTCGCGCCCCCAGCGCGACCACAGCAGGGGCGCGAAGCCGAGCCTGCGTGCGGCGGCCAGGCTGCCCGCGCTGTAGATCCCGTACGGAGGCCGGTGATAGCGCGGCCAGCGGTCGGTGGCCGCGGCGATCGCCTCCGCTCCGCGGCGCAGGTCCTCCGCCGCGGTGGCGGGGCTCAGGCGCAGCGCGTTGCGGTGGCGGTCGCCGTGCAGCTCGACCGTGTGGCCGGCGGCCGCCATCTCGGCCACCAGTGAAGGGGCCTTGCGCACCTGCTCGCCGACCACGAAGAAGGTGGCGCGGACCCCGGCCCTGTCGAGCTGGTCCAGGACCGCGGGCGTGCCCCGGGGGTGGGGACCGTCGTCGAAGGTCAGGCACGCGACCGCCGGGTCGTCGATGCTGCCGGGTATGCGCAGCGCGTCCCGCAGGCCGGGCCAAAGGGGGGCGAGCGCCGGCAGGCTCCAGGCCACGGCGCCGCCGGCGATCACCACGCGCATGACCGGATTGTCCCAGTGAACGCCGGCTCGCCCACCGTCGGGCTGCTGGTGGCCGGCGCCGCCGCGGTGTGCTTCGAGTCCTCCTATGCGCTCCAGGCGCTGGAGGCGCGGGCCGTCGGCGGCCCGCCCGGGCCCAGCGCGGGGCTGCTGGCGCGGCTGGCCCGCCGGCGCCTGTTCGTCGTGGCCATCGCCCTCGGGCTGGCCGGATACGGCCTCCAGGTACTCGCTCTGGGCCAGGCCCCGCTGACGCTGGTCCAGCCGGTCCTGGCCCTCGGCCTGGTGCTGCTGCTCGTCCTCGCCGTCCGCGTGCTCGGCGAGCGCGTCGGGGTCCGTGAGCTGCTCGGCGCCGCGGCGATCGTCGTGGGCGTGGCGGCGATCGCGCTCTCCAGCCCGGAGCGCCACGCCGATCTGGCGGGTGGCGCGCCGCTGGTCGCCGCGGTCATCGGGCTCGCCCTGCTCACCATCGGTCCCGCGGCGCTTGCCCGGCGCGGCCTGGCCGGCGGCGTGGCGCTGACCATCGGAGCGGGCGCGGCCGACGCCCTTGCGGCGCTGGCCGCCCGGCTGATCTCCGACGAGCTGACCGCCGGGCGACCGCTGGCCGCACTGGCCTGGGCGGCCGGGGCCGGCGCGGCGGTGCTGGTCGGGCTCACCTGCGAGCTGGCCGCCCTCCAGCTCCTGCCCGTGGCGCGCGTGGCGCCCGTGGTGCTCGGGATGCAGATCGCCGTGCCAGTGGCGCTGGCACCGGCAGTGGCCGGCGAGCACTGGGGCTCGACGCCGCTGGGCGGAGCGGTGCTGGTGGGCGGACTGGTCGTGGTCACCGCCGGCGCCGCCGTGCTGGCCGCCTCGGCGTCCCTGGGCGAGCTCCTAGGAGGCGGCGGGGGGGCGGAGGAGGCCGAGCACCTCCCGCGCGGCAAGGGGCAGTGAGGCAAACGAGCGGTCGGGCTCATTGCGCCGGGCCACCGCTGCGCGCAGCGCCGCTTGAAGGGAGGCACGGTCGGGAGCCACGCGGGCCAGCCCGAAGCGCTCGAAGGCCGCGTTGTTGGCCCGGATGTGGCCCTTTCCCCAGCCGTAGGAGATGACCGGGCAGCCCAGGCAGTGGGCCTCGAGCACCGTCAGCCCGGCGGTGGAGTGCACGAGCGCGTCGGAGGCGGCCAGGAGGTCGGCCATCCGGTCGGTGAAGCCCAGCACGCGCACGCGCTCCTGGCCCGCGTAGCGGCGCTCGAGCTGGTCGCGAGCCTCGTCGTTGCGACCGGCGAGCACGACGGCGATCGCGTCGCCCAGGGCCAGGACCGCCTCGGTGGCGCCCACCAGGTCGCCCACCGCCCATCCCCCGCCCGAGACCGCCACCACGGTCCCCTCGGCGGGGAGCTCGAGCGCCGCGCGGGCCGCGCGCCGATCGCGCGGCTCGAGGAAGTCGGGCAGGTTCATCCCGCGCGCCGCGACCACGCGCGCGCGGGGCGCGATGCTGCGCACCTCGGCCTCGGACTCGGGGTGGCTGATCAGGTGGAGATCGATCCCGGGGTGGGCCCAGTAGCGCAGGGAGGACAGGTCGGTGATCGCCGAGGCCACCGGCACCGACACCTCGCCGCGGGCCCGCATCCGGCCCAGGACCTCGCTCGCGCCCGGGTATGTGGACACCACGGCATCGGGGCGCCAGGAGCGAAGCAGCGCCCGCAGCCGCCGGCGGGCGGCGGCCTCGATCAGGAAGCTGGTCAGCGCCCGGGTAGGGCGCGGGCGGGTGATCAGCCAGTGGTTGAGGTCGAACAGGGCGCCGCTCACCGCGCCCTGCGAGCGCGCGGCGCCGAGCGCGCCGCGACGGACCAGCGGGGGCAGCAGCTCTAGCGCGTCCACGATCTCGACCTCGGCCCCCGGAGCCTCCTCGCGCAGATCGGTCATGAGGACCCGGGCGGGCAGGTCGTGACCCTCCCCGATCGCCGCGGAGAGGATCAGCACCCGGGGGGCGCTCACTCGATGCCCAGGCGGTCCAGCACCGAGTCGTCCCCGCGCCAGCCGCGTCGTACCCGCACCCTCAGGTCCAGGTGCACGCGCGCCCCGGTCGCGGCCTCGATCTCGCGCCGCGCCGCCGTGCCGATCGCCTTGATCATCTTCCCCCCCGCTCCGATCAGGATGCCCTTGTGGGATTCCTCCTCTGCCCACAGGCAGGCCTGCACGAGCACCATGCCGTCGTCGCGCTCGGACACCTCGAGGATCTCGGCCTCGACCGCGTGGGGCAGCTCCTGGCGGGTGCGGCGCAGCACCTGCTCGCGCACCAGCTCCGCCAGCAGCACGTTCTCGTCCTGATCGGTGGTCTCGTCGGGCGGATAGAGGAAGGCTCCCTCGGGCAGCAGCGAGGCGACGTGGTCGACCATCGCTCCCACGCCCGTGCCCTTGCGGGCGCTGATCGGGAACACGTCCCCGGGCACATCCAGGTCCGCCGCCGCCTTCAGGGCCTGCGCCGTCTGGGTGGGAGAGAGCCGGTCGATCTTGTTCACCGCGGTCACGGCCGGCGAGCGCGAGCCGCGCAGGGCGCGGGCGATGTAGCGGTCCCCCGCGCCCACCCGCTCGGAGCCGTTGACCATGAAGATCACCGCGTCGGCGTCGCCGATGGCCTGCTCCACGCGCCGCTGCATGCGGTCGGTCATCGCGTCGCGCGGACGCTGTACCCCGGGCAGGTCCACCAGCACGAGCTGCCAGTCCGCGGTGGTGGCGATTCCGCGCACCTCGCGCCGGGTCGTCTGGGGCCGGTCGGACACGATCGCGACCTTGTCGCCCACGATCTGGTTGACCAGGGTCGACTTGCCCGCGTTGGGGCGGCCGGCCAGGGCCACGAAGCCCGAGCGGGTCACCGGAGCTTCGCCACTACGCGGTCCTGGAGGGCGAGCATCTCGCCCGAGTCGGTCTCGTGGTCATAGCCGCACAGGTGCAGGACGCCGTGCACCACCGCCTCCTCAAGGTCCACCGTATGCTCGGGGCAGATGACCACGTCGCCCAGCTCGCGCGGGCCCGCGGCGGGACCGGTCTCGTCCACGGGGAAGGAGAGCACGTCGGTGGGAGTGTCCTTCCCACGGTGCTCGCGGTTCAGCTCGGTGATGCGGGCCTCGTCCACCAGGGCCACGGCCAGGTGCCCGTCCTCGACGCCCGTCGCCCGCAGCGCCGCCTGCGCAGCGGCGCGCAGCGAAGCCTCCCCGCCACCGATCACCTCTATCTCGATCAAGCCTTCTGGCGGGCGCTGCGCAGCTCGGGCGCCTGCTTCTCGGCGTACTCGGTGTAGGCCGCCACGATCCGCTGCACGAGCTTGTGGCGGACGACGTCCTCGCCGCCGAAGCGGATGAACTCGATCCCCTCCACCTCGGACAGGATGTCGCCGATCACCAGAAGGCCCGAGCGCTGGTCGCGCGGCAGGTCGACCTGGGTGACGTCGCCGGTGACCACCATCTTGGAGTTGAAGCCCAGCCGCGTGAGCACCATCTTCATCTGCTCCGGTGTGGTGTTCTGGGCCTCGTCGACGATGATGAACGCGTCGTTGAGCGTGCGCCCCCGCATGAAGGCCAGCGGCGCGACCTCGATCACCCCGCGCTCCAGATGGGCGTTCACCTTCTCGGGCTCGAGCATGTCGTAGAGGGCGTCGAACAGCGGGCGCAGGTAGGGGTCGACCTTGGCCATCAGGTCGCCCGGCAAGAAGCCCAGCCGCTCCCCGGCCTCCACGGCCGGGCGGGTGAGCACGATCCGGTTGACCTCGCGGCGTTGGAGGGCGGCGACGGCCATGGCCACTGCCAGGAACGACTTGCCGGTGCCCGCGGGGCCTATGCCCACCGTGATCGTCTGGCGCCGGATGGCGTCCACGTAGCGCTTCTGGGTCACGGTCTTGGGCGCCACCTTCAGCCCGCGGTGGCGCCAGACCACGTCCTCGAGGATGCGGCTGGGGATCTCGTGGCGCTCGAGCGCGGAGCCGATGGCGTCGATCGTGCCCGGGGCGACCTCGTGGCCCTGGGCCACGAGCTCGGTGAGCTCGCCCACCACGGTCTTGCCGATCTCGACATCCTCGGCGCTCCCGTCCAGGGTCAGCAGGTTGCCGCGCAGGTAGACGTCGCAGTCAAGCCGCTCCTCGAGCGAGCGCATGATCGTGTCGTTGGCGCCCGCCAGCTCGGCGGCGACCTCGTTTGAGAGCTCGATCTGCTCGCGCACTAGCTCTGCAACAGCTCCTTGGCCGCGGCGCTCACGCGCCGGCCGTCGGCGCGACCGGCCACCTTGGGCATGACCACGTTCATCACCCGGCCCATGTCCTTGGGCGAGGTGGCGCCCGTCTCGGCGACGGCGTCGCCCACGAGGGCGGTCAGCTCCTCGTCGGAGACCTGCTCGGGCAGGTAGCCCTCGATCAGCTCGGCGTCGCGCTCGGCCGCACCGGCCAGCTCGTCGCGGCCGCCCTCGCGGAAGGCCAGCGCGGACTCCAGGCGCCGCTTGCGCTCGCGCTGGAGCACCCCGACCTCGTCGTCGTTGCCGTCCTTGACCGCCTTCTGCAACTCGGACGCGACCACCCGCAGCGCGCTGGCGCGTTCGCGGTCGCCCGCCTTCAGGGCGGCATTGGCATCGGACTGCAGCTGATCCAGGACGGCCATTAGGGTCAGTGTAGGCCGCATGTCCGCCTACAAAGTCGTCACCTTCGACTGCTACGGAACCCTCGTCGACTGGGAGGGAGGCGCCGCGGCGTTCCTTTACGACCTGGCCCGCCGTAGCGGCGATTCCCAGCCGGAGTCCGGGGCGGAGCTGCGCCGGCGCTGGGAGGAGATCCAGTTCGAGGCCATCCGGGAGGGCTATGGCTCCTACGCCCATGTCCTACGCGACAGCCTGCGCGCGTGGGTGGCCGAGCGGGGGTATCGCTGGAACACCAAGGAGGGCCGCGCCTTCGAGAAGGCGATGCAGTGCTGGCAGCCGTTTCCGGACACCATCCCCGCCTTGCGGCGGGTCAAGGACGCCGGCGTGGAGCTGGGCATCATCTCCAACTGCGACCACGCGATCATGGACCACACGCTGCTCCAGCTGGCGCCCCTGGAGTTCGACCACATGGTCCTGGCCGAGGACGTGCGCACCTACAAGCCCGAACGGCTGCCCTTCACCCGACTGCTCGACGAGGCCCACGCCGCCCCCGAGGAGGTGCTGCACGTGGCCTTCGGCTTCAAGTACGACATCGCGCCGGCGCGCCAGCTGGGCATGGGCACGGTCTGGATCAACCGCCACCGCAAGCCGCTCCCCGACCCCGAGGAGGCGCCGGACCACCAGTGGCACGACCTCTGGGGCCTGGCCGAGTTCTTCGAGCGCGAGTAGCGGAGAAGCGTGGACGACGGACACCTGCTGCTCGTAGCGGGAGCGCTGCTGGCATCCGGGATCGCCGCGTCGCTGATGGCGGGGCGCCTGCGCGTGCCCGGCCTGATCGTGGTGCTGGGGCTGGCGATGGCGATCGGCTCCGACGGCCTGGGGCTGATCGACTTCGGCGGCCAGGGCAAGGACGTGGAGCTGGCCCGCACGGTCGGCGTGATCGCCCTGGCCTTCATCCTGTTCGAGGGAGGCCTGGCCGCTGGCTGGGCCGAGATCCGGCCCGTGCTGCGCACCAGCGCCGCGCTCGCCCTTGTGGGCACGGTCGTCCAGGCCGTGGTGGTCGGCCTGGTCGCGGCCTGGGCGCTCGACCTGGGCACTACCGAGGGACTGCTGCTGGGCTCGATCGTGGCCGCCACCGACAGCGCGGCGATCTTCTCCGTGCTGCGGGGCTCGAGCCTGGAGAAGCGCCTGGCCCGGATCCTGGAGGCGGAGTCGGGTCTGAACGACCCCGTGGCGATCGTGCTCGTGCTGGGCTTTATCCACTTCGTCCAGGAGCCCGACTACACGGTCGTGGACATGGTGGCGCTGGCGACCTCCGAGCTGGCCATCGGCCTGGTGGTGGGCCTGGGCGTGGGGCGCCTGGCGGTGCTGGCGTTCCGCAGCACGCGCCTGAGCGCGCCCGGCCTCTACCCCGTCGCGTCGATCGCCTTCGCGGCCCTGGGCTTCGGCATCGCCGACGTGCTGCACGGGTCGGGGTTCATCTCGGTCTACCTGGTCGGCCTCGCCCTGGGCAGCGCGGCCATCCCGGGCAAGCGCACGATCGACGAGTTCCACGACGGCCTGGCCTGGATCAGCCAGATCGCGATGTTCATGACGCTTGGGCTGCTGGTCAACCCGTCGCAGTTCGGCGGCGTGGTCGGCGAGGGACTGCTGGTCACCGCGGTACTGATGTTCGTAGCCCGGCCGCTGGCCGTCTACCTGGCGACCCTGGGCAGCGGCCTGAACATCCGCGAGTCGACGCTCGTGGGCTGGGCCGGCCTGCGCGGGGCGGTGCCGATCGTGCTGGCCACCTTCCCGGTGATCGAGGGCGTGGACGAGGGCGGGGTCTTCTTCAACATCGTCTTCTTCGTGGTGCTGGCCTCCACGCTCATCCAGGGGGTGACGCTGGACCCGGTGGCCAAAGCGCTCGGGGTGACGGGCGACGAGCCCGCCGTTCCGCGGCCGCTGCACGAGGTGGGCACCATCCGGACGCTCGGCGCCGAGGTGCTCGAGTATCCCGTGCGCCCCGCCGACGCGATCGCCGGCCTGCGCGTGAACCAGCTCAAGCTGCCGCGCGAGGCGCTGGTCAGCGTGATCGTGCGCGACGACGAAGCGCTGCTGCCGCGCGGCTCGACCGAGGTGGCCGCCGGCGACCGGCTGCACATCCTGGTCCGCGAGACGGTGCGCGCGGCGGTGGAGAAGCTCTTCGAGCGCTGGCGGACGGGCCCGATGGGCGAGCCCGAGCTGACCCCGAGGGCGGGCTCTGGGCGTTCGCCGATCTTCACCGTCAAGCCGTGGCCCGAGGCGCTGGGCGACCCGTCCAGCCCGGAGGCGGTCGAGGGCTTCGCCGTGCTGCGGGTGCTGCGCACGCGGCGCGAGCAGGCGGGGGCGCTGCTCCTGCTCGACGACGGGCGCCTGGCGGTGACGGGCGCCGGCGTGGTGGCCGTGGGCGGCCCGCGGCAGCTCTATCGCTACTGCCGCGACCGGATCCAGCGGGCCGAGGGCGCCGAGGCGACGGCCTGGTGGCAGGAGGTCGCGGGCGTGGTGTCACAGAGCGCTGCGCGCTAGCCGCGCAGCAGCAGCGCCGACCAGCCCTTGTCGCTCAATCGGCAGTGTTCGGTCATCGGGGCGAAGGCCCGGGCGATCTCGTCGGCCTCCTCGTCCAGCAGGCCGGAGGCGATCAGCGTCCTCGGCCGGCCATGCATCAGCTCCGCCACGCGCAGCAACAACGGGCGCATGAGGTTGGCCAGGACCAGGTCGGCGGCGGGCGCCGGCTCCTCGCGCAGGTTGGCTCGACCCACGCGGTCGAGGGCCACGCCGTTCTCCCGGGCGTTGGCCTCGGTGGCCTCGGTGGCGAGGCGATCGGCGTCCAGGGCCGCGACCGGCCCCAGGCCGAGCTTGGCCGCCGCGATCGACAGCACCCCCGAACCGCAGCCCAGGTCCGCCACCGAGCCACCCTCGCCGCCGACGTCGAGCAGCAGCTCCAGGCACAGCCGGGTGGTGGAGTGCGAGCCGGTGCCGAACGCCCGGCCCGGGTCGATCGACAGATCGATGAGGTGCTCGTCCCCTT
>JBBREO010000066.1:0-14812 GCA_038202855.1 Solirubrobacterales bacterium | reverse complement strand
AGAGCGGCCGGGGTCCCCGACCCGCCAGGAGAGAACATGGCCAGCCACTGGTTCGCCGCCTCCACCGAGGAGTTCACCCCCACCGAGATCGTCGCCCACCAGCAGGCGGCCGAGCGCGCGGGCTTCGACGGGCTCGGCATCTCCGACCACTTCGCCCCGTGGTTTGCCGACGGGCGCGGCACCCAGGCATGGGTGACGATGGCCGCCTACGGGCAGGTCACCTCGCTACCCCTGGGCACCGGCGTGACCCCGGTGCTGCACCACTACCACCCCGGGTTGATCGCCCAGGCGTTCATGTCGATGGAGGAGCTGTTCCCCGGTCGCGTGTTCCTGGGCGTGGGTTCGGGCGAGGCGCTGAACGAGGTGCCGCTCGGCCTCGACTGGCCCGAGCCCGGCGAGATGCTGAGGCGCTTCGAGCAGGGGCTGGAGGCGATCGAGCGGCTGTGGGACGGCGAGACGGTGACCATGGACGCCGGCTGGTTCTCGCTCAAGGAGGCCAAGCTCTATACACGCGCGCAGAGCAAGCCGCGCATGTACGTGTCGGCCTTCGGCCCCCAGGCCGCGGCCATCGCCGGCCGCCACGGACAGGGCCTGTGGACGCTCGGCGACCCCGAGTCGGCGCCCGAGATCATCGACGCCTACCGCGAGGCCTGCGCCCAGAGCGGCAAGGAGGAGGGCGAGATCATCCTCCAGTCCGGGATGGCCTGGGCCGAGGACCAGGAGCGGGTGGTGGCCGGCGCGCGACGCTGGAAGCCCACCCAGCTTCCCGAGCTCTACCGCGACGACATCCACGATCCCGACGACATGCAGCGCCGCGCCGATCAGCAGATGAGCGACGAGGAGTTCGCCGCCCAGGGCTTCGTCATCAGCGCCGATCCCGACGAGCACGTGGAGCGGATCGCCGAGATAGAACGTATCGGCGCGACCGTGGTCTGCCTCCAGTTGATCGGTCAGGCCGACCCCATGGGCACGATCGGCCTCTACGGGGACACCGTGCTGCCGCGCCTGCGCACCGCCTAGCTCGATTAGGGTCAGCGCCGTGAGCGCGAGCGACCAGCCGCTGTGGCGCCCGGGGCCCGAACGCATCGAGCGCTCCAACCTCACGGCCTACGCGCGCTGGCTGGAGCGCGAGAAGGGCGTGGCCACCGATGCCTACGAAGAGCTGTGGCGCTGGTCGGTGGACGAGCTCGACGCCTTCTGGGCCTCGATCTGGGACTACTTCGAGGTCGAGGCCGAGGCGCCCTACGAGCGCGTGCTGGGCTCGCGCGAGATGCCCGGCGCCGAGTGGTTTCCCGGCGCGCGGCTCTCCTACGCCGCCCACGTGTTCCGGGCCAAGGAGGACTCGGCCCCCGCGCTGCACCACGCCTCCGAGCTGCGCGACCTGGAGACGATGAGCTGGGGCGAGCTGCGCGCGTTGACCGCGCGCGTGGCCGCAGGGCTGAAGGCGCTTGGCGTCGGCCCGGGCGATCGGGTCGTGGCCTACATGCCCAACATCGCCGAGACGGTGGCCGCCTTCCTGGCCACGGCGTCGATCGGCGCGGTGTGGTCGTCCTGCTCGCCCGACTTCGGAGCGCGCTCGGTGGTCGACCGCTTCGCCCAGATCGAGCCGACCGTGCTCCTGGCCGTGGACGGCTACCGCTACAACGGGCGCGACTTCGACCGCATGGACACGGTGGCCGGGTTGCAGGAGGAGATGCCGTCGCTGCGCGCCACGGTGCTGGTGCCCTACCTCGACTCTGATCCCGACCCCGGGCGCCTTGACGCCGCCCTGCGCTGGGAGGAGCTGCTCGACCGTGGCGCCGACGCCGCGCTGGAGTTCGAGTCTGTGCCCTTCGAGCACCCGCTGTGGGTGCTCTACTCGTCGGGCACCACGGGGCTGCCCAAGGCGATCGTCCAGTCCCAGGGCGGCGTCCTGCTCGAGCACCTGAAGAAGATGCACCTGCACCTGGACGCCCAGGCCGGCGACCGGGTGTTCTGGTTCACCACCACGGGCTGGATGATGTGGAACTTCCTGGTCGGGGTGCTGCTCACCCGGGCCGAGATCGTGCTCTACGACGGCAGTCCCGGGCACCCCGACCTGGGCGTGCTGTGGGACCTGGCCGAGCGCTCGCAGACCACCACCTTCGGCACCTCGGCAGCCTTCCTGTCCTCGTGCATGAAGGATGGGGTCAAGCCGCGCGAGGGGCGTGACCTGTCGCGCCTGGGCGCGGTGGGCTCGACGGGCTCACCGCTCTCGCCCGAGGGCTTCGGATGGGTCTACGACAACGTGGGCGAGGACACGTGGCTGTTCTCCACCTCGGGCGGCACCGACGTGTGCACCGCGTTCGTGGGCGGGGTGCCCACGCTCCCGGTCTACCTGGGCGAGCTGCAGGGGCGCTCGCTGGGCTGCGCGGTCGAGGCGTGGGACGAGGCGGGCCACGCGCTGACGGGCGAGGTGGGCGAGCTGGTGATCACCGAGCCGATGCCCTCCATGCCGATCTACCTGTGGGACGACCCCGACGGCGAGCGCATGCGCGAGAGCTACTTCGACATGTACCCCGGCGTGTGGCGCCACGGCGACTGGATCGAGATCAACGACCGCGGCGGCGCGGTGATCCACGGGCGCTCGGACTCGACCATCAACCGCGGCGGCGTCCGCATGGGCACCAGCGAGATCTACCGCGCGGTGCTCGACCTGGACGAGATCACCGACGCCCTCGTGGTGGACGTGCCGCGCGAGGGCGAGGAGAACTGGATGCCGCTGTTCGTGGTGCTGCGCGAGGGAGCACAGCTCGACGACGAGCTGACCAAGAAGATCGCCAAGCGGGTGCGCGAGTGGTGCTCGCCCCGCCACGTGCCCAACGACGTGTACGCGGTGGACGAGGTGCCGCGCACGCTGTCGGGAAAGGTGCTCGAGGTGCCGGTGAAGAAGATCCTGTCGGGCACCCCGCCCGAGCAGGCGGCCAGCCGCGACTCGCTGCAGAGCCCGGCGGCGCTGGACTGGTTCGGCGAGCTGGCTGCCAGAGTCAGGTGATGCCCGCCGACGTGACCATCACAGAGTTCACCGACCCCGCCTGCCCGTGGGCCTTCTCCGCCGAGCCCTTCCGGCTGCGGTTGTCGTGGCTCTACGGCGACGCGATCGACTGGGAGCTGGCCATGGTCGGCCTCTCCGAGAGCCCGGAGGAGTACGAGGAGAGGGGCCAGACCCCCGAGGTCATGGCCCGGCACATCACCAAGATCTCCTCCGAGCACGGCATGCCGATGGACACCTCCGAGCCACCGCGGATGCAGGCCACGCTGCCGGCCTGCCGCGCCGTGGTGGCCGCGCGCCTGCACGCGCCCGACGCCGAGCGGGCGCTGCTGCGCAACCTGCGCGTGCGCAACTTCTCCGGCGAGCTGCTCGACGAGCCCGACACGATCGCAGCCGCCGCGCGCGACGCGGGAATCGACCCGGCCGACCTGCAGACCTGGCTGGCCGACGAGCGGGTGGAGGAGGTGGTGCGCGAGGACATGGCCCGCGCCCGCGAGCCGATGCCCGCGGCCCGGGTGCTCGACGACCGGCTGGCCAACTGGTCCGGTGGGCGCCGCTACACCTGTCCCTCGTATGAGATCCGGCGCGCCTCCGACGGCGTGCGGATCGCCGTGCCCGGCTTCCAGCCCTTCGCCGCCTACGACGTGGTGCTGGCCAACCTCGTGCCCGGCCTGGGCCGCCGCGAGGCGCCCGCCGACGTGGAGGAGGTGCTGACCTGGGCCGGGGCGCCGCTGGCCACACGGGAGGTGGCCGAGGTCTCCGAGCTCGCCGACCGCGACGCGCGCGAGCGCCTGGGCCACGTGGCCGAGGAGCATCACGTGGGCGCCGACGGCTTCTGGACGCTGGCCTAGGCCGCCTTCTCCAGCCGCTCGGCCAGCCGGTCCATTCCCAGGTCGCGGGCGGCCGCGGCTCCGCCCGCCGGGTCGAGCTCCGCGTCGGCCGGCCGCTCGACCGGCGGCTCGCGCAACGTGGCGATGTCGCGGAACGCGCGCAGCTCGTCCGCGGCGGCGAGCAGCGAGCTGGGGGCGGCGCCGTCGGCCTCGGCCTCGCTCAGCGCCGCCTCCAGCGAGCCCGAGCGGCGCAGGATCTCGGCCGCGCGCTTCTCCCCGATGCCCTTGGCGCCGGGCAGCCCGTCCGAGGGATCGCCGCGCAGCGCGATGAAGTCGGGCACCTGGCCCGGGTCGATCCCGTAGCGGCGGCGCACCTCGGCCGGGTCGATGCGCTCGGGCCCCTTCTTGCCCCGCCCGCCGAGCAGGGCCACGCGCACCTTGTCGGTCGCACACTGGAACAGGTCGCGGTCGCCGGTCAGGATCACCGCCTCACCTCCGGCCTTCTCCTCCTCGCGCGCGAGAGCGCCGAGCAGGTCGTCGGCTTCGAGCTCGGGGTCGTACTCGCCCTTCCAGCCCAGCGCCTCGTACAGGTCCGGCGCGCGCTCCCACTGCCAGGCCAGCTCGCCGGGCATCGGCGGCCGGTGGGCGTGGTAGGGGGGATAGAGCTCGGTCCGGTAGGGCGCGGCGTCCGGGCCCATGCAGCAGATCGTGGCCCGCGGCGACTCGTCCTCGACCACCGACAGGATCGCGTTGACCGACCCCAGGAGGGCGTTGACGGGCTTGTCCTCGGCGCCCGTGATGGTCTTGGGCAGGGCGAAGAAGGCCCGGTAGAGCATGTAGGGAGCGTCGACCAGCAGCAGCGGCGACACCCCAGGGCTCATCAGGCCAGGAACTCGAGCGCCCGCGAGGCCACGATCTCGGGTGAGTCCTCGGCGATGAAGTGGCCGGCCTCGGGCACCACCTCCAGCCGCATGTCGTCGGCGTGGCGCTCGAAGCCCTGGAGCATCCGGGGCGTCATCACCGCGTCGCGCTCGCCGAACATCAGCAGGGTGGGGGGCCGCAGGCGCTGGTCGTCGTAGCGGCCGCGCATCAGTCCCGGCACCTCCCCGAAGAGCGAGGCGCGGTAGAGCCGGGCGGTCGCGTCGGCGCGCGCGGGGTCGGCGAAGCGGCGCGCGAAGGCGTCGAGGTCCTCGTCGGTGAAGGTCCCGGGGTGGGCGGCGGAGCTGCGCAGGGCCAGTCGGACGGCGTGGGGCATCGCCCGCGCACGGACGGAGCTCGAAGCGGGCAGCGAGAGCACGAGCTGGTAGTAGAGCCGCCACGCGTTGAGCAGGTCCGTCGACGGCCAGGGGTGGATGATGTTCAGCGCCAGGTAGCGCCGGATGCGCTCGGGCGCCCGCAGGCACATCAGAAAGCCGGCGAACCCGCCCCAGTCGTGGCCCACGAGTCGCACGCTGTCGAGCTCGAGGGCGTCCAGGAGGGCCAGCACGTCGGTGGCCAGCTGCTCCTTCTGGTATCCCCACCTCGGCGCGTCGGTCCAGCCGTGGCCGCGCAGATCGGGGCAGATGACGCGGTAGGACTGCGCCAGCCGCGGAATCAGGTGGCGCCAGCAGTACCAGTGCTGGGGCCAGCCGTGCACCAGCACCACGGGCTCTCCCGAGCCGGCCTCGGCCACGTGCGTGCGCAGGCCGCCGGCGTCGACCCAGGTGTGCTCGACCCCCTCCACGTAGGGCAGCTCGTCGGGGCCGGTGGCGGTCGGGATCGCGGACTCGGGCATCGGGAGGCCCCGCAAGATACCCGGGTGGCGTCTCCCTTTCCCGCGATCGTGGCCGCCACGGTGCTACGGTTTCCCCGTACGGCTGGGCGAAGGAAGCCCGGCAAAGAAGTGCAGGCGCTCGCAGTGGTAGCTCTCAGCATCCTCCGCGTACGCAGCACGAACACGAAAGACGTGGAGGACATCCACATGCCTACTGGCACCGTGAAGTGGTTCAGCGACGAGAAGGGCTTCGGCTTCATCACCCCCGACGACGGGGGCAAGGATCTCTTCGTGCACCACACGGGAATCTCGGGTGAGGGCTTCAAGAGCCTCACCGAAGGCGGCAAGGTCAACTTCGACGCCGAGTCTGGCGACAAGGGCCCCAAGGCCGTAAACGTCACCCAGGCGTAGTACTGCGAGTGCCCGGTCCGTCCCGCTGAGGCGGTCGGACCGGGCTCTCTCGTTTCTCCTCTAGGCGCTCAGCACCGCCGGCTCTCCGGGCAGCCGCGCTGGATCGAAGCGCTCTATCAACTCGACCGCCGGCGGCCGCTCGCCCTCGGTCGCGAGCCCGAGGCTGCGCGCCATCCACGCGAGCGCGTCCCCGGCCGCCCACTCCTCGAGCGTCACGGCCCCGTGGCGCTTGGCCAGCCGCTCCCCGTCGGGGCCCAATACGAGCGCCACGTGTGCGTAGGCCGGGACCGGCAGGTCCAGCAGCCGGGCCAACAGGATCTGGCGCGGCGTGGTCTCGAGCAGGTCGTCGCCGCGCACCACCTCGGTGATGCCCTGGTCGGCGTCGTCGACGGTGACGGCCAGGTTGTAGGCCGCCGCGTCGCCCCGCCAGAGCACGAAGTCATCCACCTCGCCGGCGGTGTCGCCGTGCAGCCGGTCTGTGAATCCGACCCGCTCGCCACGGGCGTCCAGGCGCAGCGCGGGCGGACGCCCCGTCTCGCGCGCCCGGCGGGCGCGCTGGGCCGGCGTCAGATCGCGGCAGGTGCCGGGGTAGACGCCACCGGGCAGGTCGCCGTGCGGCGCGGCCACGGCCTCCCGGATCTCGGCCCGCGAGCAGAAGCACGGGTAGACGCGCCCCGCCTGCTCCAGGCGGTCGAGCGCCTGGCGGTAGAGCGGCGTGCGCTGGGACTGACGGACCGGGTCGCCGTCCCAGTCGATCCCGAGCGCGAGCAGGTCGGCCAGCTGCCCGGCCTCGTGCTCGGCCCGCGAGCGCTGGGGATCGAGGTCTTCGATCCGCAGCGTGAACCGGCCGTGCTCCGAGCGCGCGGACAGCCAGGCCAGAAGCGCCGTGCGCAGGTTGCCCAGGTGCAGGCGGCCCGTGGGGCTGGGGGCGAAGCGACCGTGCGCCACGCCCCCAGTCTGCCTACAGGCCCGGGGGATGCCGGACGACGTAGCCCGCCGACGAGCGCGACCCACCGCCCCAGCGCGATCCCGACTGGCTGCGCCCGCTGGTGTCGAAGCGGCGGCCGTCGATCGTCATGTACATGTGGCCGGCGTTGGCGTAGATCGTGATGCGCTTGCCCGGTCCGGGTGCGCCATAGGTTGTGAAGCCGCCGGAGGCCATCGGCGCGCTGAGCAGCCCGCCGCCGTGCAGCGCGTAGGACACCGACCCCGAGCAGTCATAGCCCGAGGACTCGAACGAGCCGTGTCCGCCGCCGTACACGTACGGCCGCGTGGCGATCCGGTTGGCCGCCGCGATCACGCGCTGGACCACGGAGGAGTCGCCCCCGCCGCCGCCGGATGCACCGCGGGCTTCCTTGCGCTTGAGCACGGGACCGGGGCCCAGGCCCATCTTGCCGCGGGTCAGGGGGCCGACCACGCCGTCGGCGGCCAGGCCGTGGGCGCCCTGCCAGCGCTTGACGGCCGCCTCGGTCTGGGGGCCGAAGACGCCGTCTGGCGCCGCGCCCACCGCGCGCTGCACGCCCTCCACGCCGCCGCCGCGCGAGGCCACCGAGCGGGTGGCCCGCCGGGCGCTGCGCGCGGGAGCCTTGCGCTTGAGCACGGGGCCAGAGGCCAGGCCCAGGCGCGAGCGCGCCTGAGGGCCGGCGATGCCGTCGACGGTCAAGCCGTGCGCGCGCTGGTAGCCCCGCAGCGCCTTCTGGGTCTGGGGGCCGAAGACGCCGTCCGCAGACACGCCCAGCGCGCGCTGGAGCGCGCTCACGCCGGCGCCGCGAGAAGCCACGCGCGCGGCCGCCTGGGCCTCGGCGCCGCCCACGAGGCTGGATGCCGCGCTGAGCGCGGGCACACCGGTCACGGCCAGAAGGGCGGCCAGCGACAGGCCCCGGGGCGAGGGCATCGGCATCTCGCTGCGCGTGGCCGCCGCGTCGCGACGGGCGCGCGAGCGCCAGCGCGAGCGGACCCACACCTCGGGGTCGCTCAGGTCGCGCGGCTGCGCGGGAAGCAGGTCTGAGACCGTCAGGGCGGGGGCGAGGCCCATCCGGAGGCGGCGGTCCTGGGAGCGCTCGAGAGACTCGGACCAGAGCTCACGGCATGCGAGATCCACGGGGGCGGACGTCAACTGCTTTTCACCTCTTTGTCGGACTTCGGGTTGCCTACGAGGTGAGCTGTCGGGCTCGCGCCGTACAGACGGCGCTACGTTCGCGCTCCGGCTGGGCCGGGCCTGAACGATTCGCCCCTGCGGTCTAGGACCGCACGGTTCCCCCGCTCGTCCGGGTCGGGCCAGGACGATTCGGCGTGCGGCGTCGTTGTATCAGGGCGAAATCCTTCCCATTGCAGGACTTCTTGCAGTCTCGCTCCTGCACGGAAGCGCCCAGCGTTATGTCCCCCGACCGATCAGCCGAGCACGAGCTCGGCCGCGGTGCGCGCCATTGCGGCGTCGCCGCCTACAAGCAGCGTGGTGGCTATGGACTCACGCCACGCATCCAGCTCCTGCCTGATCTTGTCGGCCGGCCCGATCAGCGCCAGCTCCTCGATCAGCTTCGTGGGCACGGCCGCCGCGGCTTCGTCCTTCTTGCCGTCGAGGTAGAGGTCCTGAATCCTCTCCGCCTCGTCCTCGTAGCCCATCCGGCGTGGCACGTCGTTGTGGAAGTTCGCTCCCTTGGCTCCCATCCCGCCGAAGTAGAGCGCGTACATCGGGCGCAGCCAGTCCGCGGCCTCCTCCACGTCGTCGTGCACGATCAGCGGCACGGTGGCGCACACCTCGAAGGAGCCGAAGTCGTGTTCGGCGCCGTCACGCGCCATCCCCTCGGTCAGGGCGTCGCGGTAGAAGCCCTGGTGCTCGGGAGAGAAGAACAGCGCCAGCCAGCCGTCACAGATCTCGCCCGCCAGGGCCACGTTCTTGGGCCCTTCGGCGCCGAGGAAGATGGGGATCCGCTCGCGCACGGGATGCAGCGTGCTGCGAAGCGGCTTGGCCAGGCCCGTGCCCTCGGGCAGCGGCAGCGGGTGGTGGGGGCCCGGGGCGGTCACCCGCTCGTCGCGCGCGACGATGTCGCGGACGATCGACACGTACTCGCGCGTGCGGGCCAGCGGCTTGGCGAAGGGCTGGCCGTACCAACCCTCGACCACCTGCGGTCCCGATACGCCGAGGCCGAGCACGAAGCGCCCGCCCGAGAGGTGGTCCATCGTCATCGCGGCCATCGCCGCGGCGGCCGGAGTACGGGCGGACATCTGCATGATCGCCGTGCCCAGCCGGACCCGCTGGGTGGCTGCGCCCCACCACGCCAGGGGCGTGAGCACGTCGGAGCCGTAGGCCTCGGCTGTCCAGATGGAGTCGAAGCCCAGCCGCTCGGCCTCGGCGATCGCCTCGGCCGCGCCGGCGGGCGGGCCCGACGACCAGTAGCCGGTGTTCAGGCCGAGCTTGAGGTCGGAGGCCATGGCGGGCGCGAGCCTACTCGGCTACGCAACCACGCTGGTCGAGTCCGAAGCGCACCTCCGGAGCGCCGGCGCGGGTCAGCGCTGCTCGCACGTGGTCGGGGTCCTCGGCGCACACGAGCAGGTGGCCGCCACCGCCGGCGCCGACCAGCATCGCCCCGCCCGCTCCGGCGTCCAGGGCGAGCTCGCGCAGCTGCTCCACCGGAGCCATCGGCACCCCGGCCAGCCGCTCGCGCTTCAGCTCCCACTGCTCGTCCATCAGCGCACACAGGCCGTCGGGGTCGTCGGCCTCCAGCGCCGCGGCGGCATGACGGGCCAGCTCCTCCGTGCGCGCGAGGTTCGCCTGCAGGCCGGCGTCGCCGGCCAGCGCCCGCTCCACCTGGGCGGCCAGGATGTCGGCCGCGGAGCGTTCCGCACCGGCGCCGAAGAGGAGGAACCGCTCCTCCAGAGCGGCGCGGGCAAGCGGACCCAGTGACAGCCGCCGCACCTCCACGTCCCCGTCGCGCCCGAAGGTCATCGTGTTCAGGCCCCCGAATGCGGCGGCGTACTGGTCCTGCTTGCCCACCGTCCGTCCCAGGTCGCCCAGTTCGATGTCGCAGGCCGCCTCGGCCAACTCCACCGGGGAGGGGGCGCCCCCGCGGGCCAGCTCCAGGGCGTGGACGGCGCACACCGTGTAGGCCCCGGAGGAGCCCAGCCCCGTTCCGGGGGCGACGTCGCCCACCGAAACCAGGTCGAGCGGGCGGCCGTTCCAGTGGCGGGCCAGGGCGGCGCGCAGGATCGGGTGCTGCACCTCGGCCGGGTCATCGACCTCCTCCAACTCGAGGTGGTCGAGCCGGAAGCGCGGGCCCGAGGCGTCGGAGACACGCACGCGCACGTAGCGGTCGATCGCCGCGGAGAGCACGAACCCGCCGTGGTTGCGGTAGTGCGAGGGCAGATCCGTGCCACCTCCCCCCAGCGAGATGCGCAGCGGCGCCCGGACGGATACGACTGGCGGCACGCGCGCATCATGCTGGAGGGCCCGGAACGACGAGGGGCCCCTTCCGTGGGGCCCCTCGTTCTCCACCGGGCGAGGGCCCGGGAAGCCTTTGTTCGGCGCGGGCTAGGCCTGCGACTTGGCCTTCGCCGTGCTCGACACGCACTTGCCGAAAGCGTTCTTCTTCGTGCCGTACTTCTGCGCGAAGCCGCTCGGATCGTCGGTCCGCATGGTCTTGCACGTCTTGGCCGCGTTCTTGATCTGCTTGATCTTCTTCGCGTCCGCGGCGTCGGCGGCGTCCTTTTTCTCCTGGGCCTTCTGCGAGACGCACTTGCCGTAGGCGTTCTTGCCGTTCTTGTTCGTGCCGTACTGCTGGGCGAACCCGGCGGGGTCCGAGGCGCGGGCCGCCTTGCAGGCCTTGGCCGCGTTCTGAGCCGCGGTCTCGCGCTGGGACTCCTCGGCGCGGGAGCGCTTGGACACGCACTTGCCAAAAGCGTTCTTGCCGTTCTTGTTGGTGCCGTAGCGGGCCTTGAAGGCCTCGCGGGTGGCCGACGTAGTGCCTCGCTCGGAGCGGCACTCCTTGGCGGCGTTGGAGTGATCGGTGGAGCTGGGCTGGGCCAGGGCGCCGGCGGGGGCGACCAGCAGGGCCAGGCCGATGCTCGGGAGAAGCAGGCGTCGCATGTAAGTGGTTCCTTCCTCTAGGTTCGACGTTCAGATGCTGAAACGCCGCGGTGGAGCGGAGGTTCGCCAGTTATCGGCGAACCTCGACCGGGGGCCGCGCGTTGATGTACAAGATGAAGGAGTGTCCGAGGCATCCGTACCCCTGCCGCATGGAGCGGCGCGGCAGCGAGCGCCCAAGCGGCTGCTTGCCCTGCGCTCCGACGAGCACCTGGTCACGCGCGTGCGCGACGGCGACGAGGCCGCATTCGAGGTCCTGTTCGAACGCCACATGCCCGGAATCCTCTCCTTCTGCCGGCACATGCTCGGGAACCTCGAGGAGGCCGAGGACGCCGTCCAGCACTCCTTTGCCGCCGCCCACGGGGCCCTGCTGCGAAATCGACGCGAGATCGAGCTCAAACCGTGGCTCTACGCCATCGCACGCAACCGCAGCCTGTCCCTCCTGCGCGCGCGCCACGAGGCCCCCGATACCGCGGCGGAGCCCAGCACCGCTGGGCTGGGCCAGGAGGTGCGCCAGCGCGCCGATCTGCGCGCCCTGGTCTCCGACCTGCAAGACCTTCCCGACGAGCAGCGCGCCGCGCTCGTGCTCACCGAGCTGGAGGACCTCTCCCACGCCCAGGTGGCCGAGGTGCTCGGACGGCCGGCGAGCAGCGTGAAGGGGCTCGTCTTCAGGGCCCGCTCGGGCCTGATCGAGCGCCGCGACGCCCGCGCGACGCCGTGTGAGGAGATTCGCGCCGAGCTGTCCACGGCGCGCAAGGGCACGCTGCGCAAGGGAAGCCTGCGCCACCACCTGAAGGAATGCGTGGGCTGCTCGGCCTATCTCGAGGAAGTTCGGCGCCAGCGGCGGATGATGGCCCTGCTGCTGCCCGTCGTGCCGAGCATCGGCCTCAAACGCGGCGTGCTGGCCATGTGCGGGTTCGGCGGCGCCGGCGGGGCGGGCGCCGGTGGCGGCGGGCTGATCGCCGCGAGCGCCCCGTGGGCGGCGGGCGCCGTCGCCAAGGTGGCCATCGCGGGCGCGCTCGGCGCGGCGGCGATTGGTGGTGGGGTCGCCATCAAGTCGATCGAACACCACGATCATTCGCCCACCCGGGCGACGCAGGGGTCGGGTACCGCCCCGGCGGCTCGGCCGGGCGAGCCCGCCCGCTCCCGCACCACGGCGCCGGTGCGTCCTGCCCGCCGGAGCGAGGACGCGTCCAGCGGGCGGGGGCGTAGCTCGACCCATCGCCGGTCCGCGGGGAAGGCGAAGCACTCGCGCGGCCGGGGTGCGCAGCGGCGAGCATCCAAGCCCGGACACCAGCGGCACGGTCGCAGCGGCTCGCCCCCGTCGGCCGGGGCAAACCAGCGCGCCGGCGCACCCGCGCCCCGAGGGCTCGGCGAGGTGCTGCCGACCTATCCTCCGGCCGCGCCCACCGTCAAGGCGCCGCAGGCCGTCGCCGCGCCCAGGGTCCGGCGAAAGGTCAAGCCCGGCAAGTGAGCGCGGAGCCGGCCCCGGCGCTGACCGGGGTCACCCTGGCGGCGCGGGCGTGGGCCTGGCGCACGGCCGGCTTCGAACTAGGGACCGGCGGCTCGATCGCCCTCGGCTCGGTGCGCGTGTCGCTCGCGAAGGAGGGACGGGGCCTGATGGGGTGGAGCTTCGACTCCCCGCCGGCGCAGTCGCTGGACGGTCTGCCCGCGCCCGCCGCGGCGCCGCGCGTCGAAGGAGGCGGCGCGCACCCCAACGGCATCGCGGCTATCGACCACGTGGTGGCGTTCACGCCCGACCTGGACCGCACGGTGGCCGTGCTCGAGGCCGCGGGCCTGGACCTGCGCCGCCGCCGCGAGGGCCCTACCGGAGGCGGCTCGGCGCGCCAGGCCTTCTTCCGCGTGGGGGAGCCGATCCTCGAGCTGGTCGAGCACCCTGTCCGCGCGCGCGAGGCCAGTGATCCGCAGGCACCCGCGCGGCTGTGGGGCCTCGCCCTGTTGGCGCCGGACCTCGACGCTGCCGCGGAGCGGCTGGGGCCCTTGCTCGGCGAGGTGCGCGACGCGATTCAGCCCGGCCGCCGGATCGCCACCTTCACCCGCGAGGCGGGGCTCGGAACCGCCGTGGCGGTCCTGTCACCGCCCATCTGACCCGCTCCAAGCGGGAAAAACGCTGCAAATCGGCGGGTTCACCAAAGCGCACTGCTACCGTCCCGCGCTGTCCATAGGCCGAGTCTCCGCCGCCTGGCGGTGGGGAGCGGGGGAACCACTGGTCCGCCTGAGGGCGGGCCCGGGGCGAATCGCCGTCAGAGCACGGCGTAGCGCTGAGGCAACTGCGCGAGCCCGTCAGCTCACCTCGCAGGCCACGAGTGACGAAGGTGGCAAGAGAGTTGAAGACGACCATTCGCACGGGCGCGCTTGCGCTCGCGTCCACAGCGGCGCTCGTCCTGTCCACGCCGGAGAGCTACGCGCAATCGCAGTTCGAGCGGCTGGAGGTGCCCACGAGCGTGAGCGCCAGGGCGGTCGACGTGGCCGCCCCGGACCCCGACCGCGGCGGTACGGCCCGCGCGGTGCAGGCCATAGCCAAGCGCACCCAGGCGCAGGCCTCCTTCCCCGTCCGAGGCCCGTTCAATTGGGGCCAGGAGGCGGCCGCCTTCGGCGGTCCGCGCAGCGGCCGCCGCCACGAGGGCCAGGACATGCTGTCGCGCACCGGCACGCCGGTCGTGGCCGTGCTCTCCGGCGAGGTGCTGGAGACCGGCAACGACGGCGGCCGCGGCAACTACCTCAACCTGTACGACCCCCAGTCGAAGGTCACCTACGTCTACATGCACCTGGTGGCGCCGCCGAGCGTGGCCGCGGGCGACCGAGTGCGCGGTGGCCAACGCGTCGGCGCCGTGGGATGCACCGGCTCCTGCTTCGGCGCCCACCTGCACTTCGAGATCAGGGCCGGCCGGGGAATCGCCGGGGCGGCGCGCGATCCGCGCCCGCTGCTCGAGCGTTGGGCGGCGGCCGACCACATACCCGCCACGCTGCCGCCCGGGCAGAGCTAGCCGCGCCTCAGCCCTTCTCGATCAGCTCGATCCGGTAGCCGTCCGGGTCGCGCACGAAGCACAGCCGCGAGCCGCCCTCGCGGACGGTGTAGGGCGGCTTCTCGGGCTCGATGCCCTGGTCGGCCAGGCCCGACAGCGTGCCGTCCATGTCGTCCACGGTGACGGCGATGTGGTTGTAGCCCGTGCCCATGTCGTAGGAGTCGACCCCGTGGTTGTAGGTCAGCTCGAGCCGCGCGCCGTCGTCGGGCAGGCCCATGAACACGTTGGTGGCCTCGTCGCGGATGGGCATCCGGCCCTTCTCCTCGAAGCCCAGCTTCTCGTAGAAGGCGACCGAACGGTCGATGTCGCCGATGCGGTAACAGGTGTGGATCAGCTCGCTCACCGAGTTGAAGATAGCCTGATCCGGATGGACCCCGCGGCGCTGAGGAACCGGTTGGTTATGACCACCAGCATGTGGCGCGAGACGACGGACGAGCCGCTGCCCAAGATGCCGCCTGGCGATCCCGAGCAGCAGCTGACGGTCTTCGAGCTCCAGCTCGTGGAGCTTATGTTCGCCGAGGCCACGCCCACCACCGCCCGTAGGGTGGCCGACAAGACCTGGGACCTGGTGCACGACCGACCGGACACCGACCCGGTCAAGGTGCGCGTGGTGCGCGGCCACGAGGACCTGGCGCGGCTGGCCGCCGAAGCGCCGCCGCCCGCCGAGGATCCTGAGTAGCT
>JBBREO010000065.1:0-14994 GCA_038202855.1 Solirubrobacterales bacterium | reverse complement strand
GCCGTCCACGGCGCTGACCCTCAAGCGCGCCCGGGCCGAGGGCGTGACCAACTTCTTCTGCATGTCCAATCACGTGACGATCGTGCCGCCGCTGCGCGCGCTGCTCGACTCGCCCGACCTGCGCCTGGACGGCTTCATCGGTCCCGGCCACGTGTCCACCGTGGTGGGCGCGCGGCCGTTCGAGTTCATCCCGGCCGACTACGGGAGGCCGATCGTGGTGTCTGGCTTCGAGCCCCTCGACGTGCTCCAGGGAGTGCAGAAGATCCTGCTGCAGCTGGCCGAGGGCCGCTGCGAGGTCGAGAACCAGTACACGCGCGTGGTGCCGTGGGAGGGCAACCTGCGCGCGCTCGAGGTGATGTCCGAGGTGTTCGACCTGCGGCCCCACTTCGAATGGCGCGGCCTGGGCTTCATCTCCCAGAGCGGCCTGAAGCTGTCCGAGGCCTACGCCGACCTGGACGCCGAGCTCAAGTACGACGTGCCCGGCATCCGCGTGGCCGACCCCAAGGCGTGCCAGTGCGGTGAGGTGCTCAAGGGCGTGATCAAGCCGTTCGAGTGCAAGGTGTTCGGCACGGCCTGCACGCCCGAGCGGCCGATCGGCACCTGCATGGTCTCCTCCGAGGGGGCGTGCGCGGCCTACTACAACTACGGCCGCTTCGCCCGTGAGCGGGAGGTCGTGTGAGGGTGAGCTCCGGTGCTCGCACGACCGACGCTCGTGCTGCGCCCTCCGCCAGGCGGGAAGCCGTCTCCGAGCGCGAGGAGAAGGTCCTCGGGATCATCGAGACCGCCCGGGCCAAGCGCGGCAAGTTCCGCGACGAGCACGTGACGATGTCCCACGGCGCCGGCGGCAAGGCCACCCAGAGCATGATCGAGGGCCTGTTCGTGCCCGCGTTCGCCTCCGAGGCGCTGGGCGCGATGGGCGACGCGGGGGCGGTGGAGGTCGATGGCGCGCGCCTGGCCATGACCACCGACTCATACGTGGTCAAGCCGATCGTCTTTCCCGGCGGCTCGATTGGCGACCTGGCGGTGAACGGGACAGTGAACGATCTTTCGGTGGCCGGGGCGCGGCCTGTCGCCCTGAGCCTTTCGCTCGTGCTCGAGGAGGGGTTGTCCTCGGACGACCTCCGCCGCGAGGTTGAAGCGATCGCGGCCGCGGCCCGCGCCGCCGATGTCCAGATCGTCACCGGCGACACCAAGGTCGTGGAGCGCGGCCACTGCGACTCGATGTACATCTGCACGACCGGCATCGGCCACGTGGACCCGCGCGCGCAGCTCTCGCCCGCGGGCCTGCGGCCGGGGGACCGCGTGATCGTCTCGGGCACCGTCGGCGATCACGGCACGGCGATCATGCTCGCCCGCGGCGAGTTCGAGCTGGACTCCGCGATCGAGTCGGATACCGCCAGCCTGTGGCCCGCGGTGGACGCCCTGCTGGAGGAGACGGGGCCATCGTTGCGCTGCATGCGCGACGCCACCCGCGGCGGCGTGGCCTCGGTGCTCAACGAGCTGGCCCGGACCTCGAACGTGGCGATGATCGTCCGCGAGGCGGCCGTGCCCGTCCAGCCCGCCGTGGCCGGGGCGGCGGAGATCCTCGGCATCGATCCGATGTACGTGGCCAACGAGGGCAAGATGGTCGTCTTCGTGGCCCCCGAGGCGGCCGACGAGACCCTGGCGACGCTGCGCTCGGTGCCCGGATGCGAGCAGGCGGCCGAGATCGGCGAGGTGCGCACCGAGCCGCCGGGCATGGTGCTGGTGGAGACCGGCTTCGGCGGCAAGCGCGTGATGGACCAGCTCGTGGGCGACCCGCTTCCGAGGATCTGCTGATGCACGAGCTGTCGATCGCCGACGCGCTGGTGGGGATCGCATCGCGTCACGCGCGCGGGCGGCGTGTGACCGCGGTCGAGGTAAAGGTCGGACACCTGCGTCAGGTCGTGCCCTCCGCGTTGGAGTTCGCCTGGGAGCTGGTGGCCGAGGGCACGCCGGTGGAGGGCGCGCGGCTGGTGCTGGAGGAGGTTCCGGCCCGCGGCCGGTGCAGGGACTGCGAGACCGAGAGCACGATGGACGGCTTCCCGCTGACCTGCAGGCGATGCGGGAGCTTCGACGTGGAGGTGGTTGCGGGAGAGGAACTGTTGGTGGACGCCCTGGAGGTCGAGGACGCCCTGGACGCACAGGAAGAAATGTCAATGATCGGAGGCCGAGGGTGAGCGCGACAGAGGCAAAGGGAGTCGACGAGGTCCACATCCTGTGGTGCTCGGAGGGGCTGAGTTGTGACGGGGACACGATCTCCATCACCGCCGCGGGCCAGCCGAGCATCGAGGACGTGCTGCTGGGGGCGATCCCCGGGCTGCCCAAGGTCAACCTGCACAACAAGGTGCTCTCGCCCACCATGGGCGGGGAGGAGTACCTCAAGCCCTTCCGCGACGCGGCCGACGGCACGCTGGACAAGCCGTACGTGCTGGTGATCGAGGGCTCGATCCCCAACGAGAAGATCAACGGCGACGGCTACTGGACCTCGATGGGCAACGACCTGACCACCGGCGAGCCGATCCCGGTGAACGACTGGATCGACTGGCTCGCGCCGGGGGCGTTCGCGGTCGTGGCCGTCGGCACCTGCGCCGCCTACGGCGGCATACACGCCATGGCCGGAAACCCGACCGGGGCCATGGGCCTCGCCGACTACCTGGGCTGGGACTTCCGCTCGTCCGCCGACCTGCCGATCGTCAATATCCCCGGCTGCCCGGTGCAGCCGGAGAACTTCATGGAGACGTTGGTCTGGCTGCTCTACCAGGCGGCCGGCCTCGCTCCGGTGATCCCGCTGGACGAGGCGCTGCGTCCGCAGTGGATCTTCGGCAAGACCGTGCACGAGGGCTGCGACCGGGCCGGCTACTACGAGCAGGGCGACTTCGCGAAGGACTACAACTCGCCCAAGTGCCAGGTGAAGATCGGCTGCTGGGGGCCGGTCGTGAACTGCAACGTGCCCAAGCGCGGCTGGATGGGGGGCATCGGCGGCTGCCCGAACGTGGGCGGCATCTGCATCGGCTGCACGATGCCCGGCTTCCCCGACAAGTTCATGCCGTTCATGGACGCGCCTCCCGGCGGAAGCGTGTCCTCGGCCGCCACGGGGGCCTACGGCTCGCTGATTCGCAAGATGCGCGGCATCACCAACAAGACGCTCAACAAAGAGCCCAAGTGGCGGCACAACCGCGACGCGCTCACCACCGGCTACGAGCCCAAGGCGCTCCAGCGCTAGCGGCCCAGGACTGAGGAGAGGCAGAAGAAATGGCTACACGCGAAAAGGTCGAGTCGGAGCAGAGCAACGTCGTCGACATGGCCTGGGATCCGATCACCAGGATCGTCGGCAACCTGGGCATCTACACCAAGATCGACTTCAAGGCAAAGGAAGTCGTGCAGTGCAAGAGCACTTCGTCGCTGTTCCGCGGCTACAGCGTGTTCATGAAGGGCAAGGACCCGCGCGACGCGCACTTCATCACGAGCCGCATCTGCGGCATCTGCGGGGACAACCACGCGGTCTGCTCGCAGTACGCGCAGAACATGGCCTACGGGGTCAAGACGCCGCCGCTGGGCGAGTGGATCGTGAACCTGGGCGAGGCGGCGGAGTACATCTTCGACCACACCCTGTTCCAGGACAACCTGGTGTTCGTCGACTTCTGCGAGCAGATCGTGAAGGAGACCAACCCCGGGGTGCTCGAGCAGGCGGAGAAGACCGAGGCCCCGCACGCCGACCTCCACGGCTACCGCACGATCGCCGACATCATGCGGGCCTTCAACCCGTTCACGGGCGCGATCTACCGTGAGGCACTCCAGGTCAGCCGGACCACGCGGGAGATGATCTGCCTGATGGAGGGACGCCACGTGCACCCCTCCACGATCTACCCCGGCGGCGTGGGCACGCAGGCCACGCCGACGCTGTTCACCGACTACCTGAGCCGGCTGCTGCGCTGCGTCGACTTCATCAAGAAGGCGGTCGCGCTCAACGACGACGTGTTCGATTTCTGGTACGAGGCCCTGCCGGGCTACGAGGAGGTGGGCCGGCGGCGGATCCTGCTCGGCTGCTGGGGCGCGTTCAACAACCCCGAGCACGTGGACTACGACTACCGCAACATGAGTGCGTGGGGCAACGAGATGTTCGTGACCCCCGGCGTGATCGTGGACGGCGAGCTGGTGACCACCGACCTGGTGGAGATCAACCTGGGGCTGCGCATCCTGCTGGGCAGCTCCTACTACGAGGACTGGCAGAACGAGGAGACGTTCGTGCCGAAGGACCCGCTCGGGAACCCGGTCGACCAGCGCCACCCGTGGAACCAGACCACGATTCCCAAGCCGCAGAAGCGCGACCTGGCCGGGGGCAACTACTCGTGGGTGATGAGCCCGCGCTGGTACGACAAGCGCACCGGCGACTACCTGGCGCTGGACACGGGCGGAGGCCCGCTGGCCCGGCTGTGGGCCACGGCGCTGGCCGGGAAGGTGCAGACCCCCTACGTGCGGTCCACGGGCCAGAGCGTCGAGATCGATCTGCCCAAGACGCCCGACACGCCCGAGCAGACGGTGACGTGGAACATCCCGCAGTGGTCCAACGCGATCGAGCGCGACCGGGCTCGCGTATATTTCACCGCCTACGCGGCGGCGATGGCGTTCCACTTCGTGGAGCAGGCGCTGCAGGAGGTGCGTTCGGGACAGACGAAGGTCTTCGAGAACTTCGAGGTCCCGGACGAGGCCATCGGCTGCGGCTTCCACGAGGCGGTGCGCGGCGTGCTCTCGCACCACCTGGTGATCAAGGACAAGAAGATCGCCAACTACCACCCCTACCCGCCGACGCCGTGGAACGGGAGTCCGACCGATTCCTACGGCACGCCGGGTCCCTACGAGGACGCCGTCACCGGTCAGCCGATCTTCGAGGAGAACGGCGCCGACGACTTCCGGGGGGTCGACATCATGCGCGCGGTGCGTTCGTTCGACCCGTGCCTGCCGTGCGGGGTGCACATGTACCTGGGCAACGGCAAGACGTTGAAGCAGACGCACTCGCCGATGTTCGGGGCCCAGGGCGGCTGAGGGGCCTGGCTTGGCAGCGGTAGAGACACAGGATCGGGTAGCGCGGGTCGAAGGCCTGCTGGACCGGGTCGACGCCCTCGCTGACCCGGCCGCGGCGGAGGTCACGAGCGAGCTGGTGCAGGCGCTGCTCGACCTCTACGGGGAGGCGCTCGGCCGGGTGATGCACGCGGTCGGCGCCGCCGAGGCGGACGTGGTGCGCGACGTCCTGCTCGAGGACGAGCTGGTCTCGCACCTGCTGTTCCTGCACGACGTGCACCCGGTGCCCCTGGACGACCGCGTGGGCCAGGCGCTCGACTCCGTACGGCCCTACCTGGAGTCCCACGGGGGCGGGGTGGAGGTCGTGGGCATCGAGGACGGCGTGGTGCGGCTGCGCCTGGAGGGCAGCTGCAGCGGATGCCCCTCCTCGACGATGACGCTCAAGCTGGCGATCGAGGAGGCGATCCACAAGCTGGCCCCCGACGTGGAGGAGATCCAGGCCGAGGGCGTCTCCGAGCCGGCACCCTCGCCGCTGCTCAAGCTGGAGATCTCCGAGGCGCTGGGCGGACCGGCCCCGAACGGTGCGGGTCAGCGCAACGGCGGTCCGCCGGCCGACGCGTGGACGGTCGCGGGCTCGCTGGCGGAGCTCTCCGGCGGCGGCATGGTGGTGAAGCCGGTCGCGGGCGAGCCGCTGCTGTTCATCAAGCTCATAAGCGACTACTTCGCCTACCGGCCGGGCTGCCCCGGCTGCGAGCAATCGCTCGAAGGTGGCACCCTGCGGGGTACCGAGCTGGTGTGTGCACACTGCGAGCGCAAGTTCGACGTGCATCGGGCCGGGCGCTGCCTGGACGAGCCGCAGCTCCACCTCGAGCCGGTGCCGTTGCTGCTCGAGGACTCCGGGCTCGTGAAGGTCGCGCTCGGGACGGCGGTGGCCTGAGCCCCATGGCACCGAGCAACGGAACGCTTGCCTCGTCGCGCCTGCGTCAGCTCGCGCGCCAACAGCCCACGCCGGCGCAGGAGGAGACGCGGGCGGTGGAGGAGCGCTGTGAGCTCTGCGACGCGCGCATCGGGGTCGAGCACCGGCACCTGCTCGACCTCTCCACCCGCGAGCTGATGTGCGCCTGCCAGGCGTGCAAGATCCTCTTCGACCGCCCCGCGGCGGGTGGGGACCACTACCGGCTGGTGCCAGACCGCCGCCTGCGGTTTGAGGACTTCGACCTCGACGACGTGACCTGGGCGGAGCTGCGCATCCCCGTGGAGATGGCCTTCTTCTTCCACAGCACCCCGGCCGAGAAGGTGGTGGCCTTCTACCCGGGCCCGATGGGCGCGACCGAGTCGCTGCTCGAGCTCGACGCCTGGGAGGGGCTCGAGCGGGCCAACCCGATCCTGCGCACGATGGAGCCCGACGTCGAGGCGCTGCTCGTGAACCGCGCCCACGACGCGAGCGACCACTACCTCGTCCCGATCGACGACTCCTACAACCTCGTCGGGCTCATCCGCACCCGCTGGCGCGGGATGACCGGGGGCCAGGAGGTATGGGAGGAGATCGACTCCTTCTTCGCGCAGCTCGCCAAGCGCGCCAAAGCGACCACCAGCAAGCCAGAGGAGGAGACATGGGAGAGATCCGCACCGGCCCAGCCGATGTAGACACGGACGACTTGGGTCACGTCAAGGGGATCAAGCAGGGCAACTCGAAGGGCAACTACGAGAGCCAGGAGGGTCACCTGCCGGACGGCCGCAGGACGGCGAGGGCGTCGACGGGCATCAACCCCGACGGCCACGGGCCGATCGATCCCAGGATGCCGAACCTGTCGCCGGCATAGGGATGTCCCCCGGGCTGCCCGCCAACTTCCCGGGCGGTCCGCGCTCCGGGCCCAACCTGACCTTCTCGATCGAGGAGGCTGCCGCACTCGTGCCCGCGGCCGTGCCCACCCTGCGCTTCGGGTTGCGGATCGAGGACTCCCAGGCCGCCTCGATCCGGTCGCTGGCCCTGAACGCCCAGGTGCGGATCGCCGCCACGCGCCGCCACTACGACAAGCAGGACGAGGAGCGGCTGGTCGAGCTATTCGGACAGCCCGACCAGTGGGCGCGGAGCCTGCAGAGCCTGCACTGGACCAACGTGCCACTCCAGGTCGGGGCCTTCACCGAAACCACGCTGGTAGACATCCCCGTGCCCTGCACCTACGACCTCGAGGTGGCCGCCACGCGCTACTTCCACGCGCTCGAGGACGGCGAGGTGCCGCTGGAGTTCCTGTTCAGCGGCGCGGCCTTCTACGCGGGCGAGGGTGGAGCGCTCCAGGTCACCCCCATCGCCTGGGACTGCGACGCCGACTTCCGCATGCCGGTGTCGGTGTGGCGCGAGGCGATGGACCGCCACTTCCCGGGCAGCGCCTGGCTGCGCCTGGACAAGGACTCCTTCGACCGCCTGCACGCCTATCGGGCCAAGCACACCCTGCTCACGTGGGAGGCCGCCGTCGACTCGCTGCTGGCCAGGGTGGAGGATTCGAAAGATTCGGCATCCGTGCCAAATCTTTCCGAGGAAGTGGGCTAGTGGAGCGCGACCCCGTCAAGCTCATCGCCGACGCCGTGCTCTACGAGGGCTACCTGCTCTGGCCCTATCGCCGCTCGGCGCTCAAGAACCAGCAGCGCTGGACCTTCGGCGGGATCTACCCGCGCGGGCACCACGATGACCACCCCGACGATCGGGCAGAGATGCGGGCCGAGTGCCTATTGCGCGGCAGCGGTCCGGACACGGTGGTGGAGGTGGGCGTGCGCTTCCTGCACGTGGTGCGCCGCCAGGTGATGGCGGCTGGGCCGGCCGGTCTCGAGCCGGTCGAGGAGCTCACCGTCGGCGAAGAGCGCCACCTGTCCTGGGAGGAGGCGACCGAACGCGAGTTCGTGGCCGAGCTGCGCCCTGGGAGCGATTCAATCGAGGTGCCCGTCCGCGTAGCGGCGGGCGAGGCGCAGGAGGAGCTCCGGAACGCCACGGGGGAGCCGGCCGGGGCGATCGTCCGCAGCTGGAAGGGAATCGAGGGGACCCTGCGAGCCGAGGTCCAGCCGCTGCGCCACGGCCTCGCGCGGCTGAGCGTGCGCGTGGCCAACGACACGCCGTGGCCGGGCGGCTCGCGCGAGGAGGCCCTGGAGCACACCTTCTGCTCCAGCCACGCCGTGCTGCGCGCCCGCGGCGCCGAGTTCGTGTCGCTCACCGATCCGCCCGAGGAGTTGCGCGAAGAGGCCGCGGCCTGCCGAAACGAAGGCGTATGGCCGGTGCTGGTGGGAGAGCCCGAGGAGCGTCACACCATGCTGGCCTCGCCGATCATCCTCGAGGATCACCCCAAGATCGCGCCCGAGAGCCCCGGGGACCTCTTCGACGGCGGCGAGATCGACCAGATGCTGATCCTGAACATTCTGAGCATGACCGACGAGGAGAAGGCCGAGATGCGCCAGTCCGACCCCAAGGCGCGCGAGATCCTGGAGCGCAGCGAGGCGCTCTCCAACGACGAGCTGATGGCCCTCCACGGAGCCATCCGCGAGTTCCAGCACGTGAGGCAGTAGCGGTGGAGAGCTGGGGCGACCTGAGCAAGCCCGCACCCCGGAGCGTGACCGCCGCGGGCGTGGAGATCGGGCGCGGAAGCCGCGTGGTGCTGCGCCCCGGCGACGGCGCCGACGTGTTCGACCGCGCGATCTCCGGCCAGATGGCGGTCGTGGAGAGCATCCACCAGGACCTCGAGGGCAAGATACAGCTGGCGGTGACGCTCGACGACGACCCCGGCCGCGACCTGGGGGAGAAGCGCCAGCCCGGCCACCGCTTCTTCTTCTCCCCGGACGAGGTCGAGCCGCTCGCCCAGAGCGAGCCGCTGCCCACCACGCGGATCCTGGTGGCGGGGATAGGCAACATCTTCATGGCCGACGACGGCTTCGGAGTCGAGGTCGCGCGCCGGCTCGGGGAGCGGACACAGCCGCCGGGCGTGGACGTGGCCGACTTCGGCATCCGGGGGATGGACCTGGTCTACGCCCTCGGCGAGGGCTATGACGTCGCGGTCTTCGTGGACGCGGTCCCCCGCGGCGCGGAGCCCGGCACCCTGTTCCTGATCGAGCCCGAGCTGGACCGCCAGGGTGGTCCGGTGGGCCTCGACGCCCACGGCATGGACCCGGTCAAGGTGCTGGCGCTGGCGGCGTCGCTGGGCGCGGTTCCCGACCGGGTGCTGCTCGTGGGCTGCGAGCCGAAGATCAAGATGACCGGCGAGGAGGACGAGCTCGTGGGCGAGCTCAGCGCGCCCGTGCTCGCGGCGGTCGACGGCGCGGTGGAAATGGTGGAGTCGCTTCTGGGCGAGCTCCTGGAGGACAACGAGAGAGAGATGACGACATGAGCAAGGTAATCGCACTGGCGCTGCTCGGAGGAGCGGTCGCAATCGGGATGACCCAGGAGCCCGAGATCCGCAGGTATCTCAAGATCAGAGCGATGTGATGATCACCGTGCTGCTGGTCATCGTCGTCGTGCTGCTAGTGCTGGTGGCAGCGGTGGTGGTGCTCCAGCTGCCGGAGATCCGCAGGTACCTCAAGATCCGAGCGATGTAGGCGGCCGCGGCCGCAGACTGAAGAGGAGAGCATGCACCGCACCAAAGTGAGGGTCGTCGAGGACGCCCTCGACGCCAACACGACGATCGCCCAGGCCAACCGGGACGACTTCGACCGAAACGGGGTCGCGGTGGTAAACCTCATGAGCGCCCCCGGCGCGGGCAAGACGACGCTGCTCGAGGCGGTCTTCCGGGCCGGGCTGGGCGACGTACGCCCGGGGGTGTTGGAGGGCGACGTCCAGGGCAGCTTGGACGCCGACCGGCTCGGAGCCTTCCACGTGCCCGTCACCCAGATCAACACCGACGGTGGCTTCGGCGGCGAGTGCCATCTGGACGCGAACATGGTGCGCTCGGCCCTTCCCTCCGTCGCCCTGGGCGAGATCGACCTGCTGATCGTGGAGAACGTGGGCAACCTGGTCTGCCCGGCCGAGTTCCGGGTCGGTGAGGATGCCAAGGCCATGATCTGCTCGGTCACCGAGGGCGAGGACAAGCCGCTCAAGTACCCGCTGATGTTCCGCACGTGCGAATTGGTGGTGGTCAACAAGATCGATCTGCTGCCCCACCTGGACTACGACCTGGACAAGCTGTTGACCAACATCAGGTCGGTGAACCCGGAGGCGGAGGTGATGGAGGTGAGCGCGCGCACCGGCGAGGGCGTGGAGGGATTCAGCCACTGGCTCGCCCACGTCGCGGAGCGGGAGCCCGCGCCGGCGTGATCGCCCCCCGCGCGTCCGCGGGGGAGCGGTTCTTCGCCGAGCAGGCCGAGCCGCTGGCCCGGCTGTGCCACCGGATGGCCGAGCGCTTCGCCCAGGGGGGCCGGCTGCTGGCCACCGGCGCGTCGCCCCAGGCGCGCTCGGACGCCCGCCACGTGGCCGTGGAGTTCGTCCACCCGGTCATCGTCGGAAAGCGCGCGCTGCCCGCGCTGGCCCTGACCGCCGAGGGCGGAGCGCTGGAGCGCCAGGTGGATCTGGCGGTGGAGGCCGGCGACATGCTGATGGCCTTCGACGGAGCGGGTGTGGCGCTCGCGCGTGAGCGCGGCTGCCTGACGATCGCGTTCGAGCCGGTGGGGGCGGAGTGGGAGCTCGTGCCCGGGGTGGAGGACCCGCTCGTGGCCCAGGAGCTGGCCGAGACCGCCTACCACGTGCTGTGGGAGCTGGTGCACGTGTTCTTCGAGCACCGCGGGCTGCTCGAGGGGCGCGAGGCGCGCGCGGTGCACGACAGCGGCGCATCGAGCTTCCTGTACCCCTTCCTGGGCGAGTCCGAGACCGACCTCGACGCCGTGCTGGAGGACGTGAGCGCGTCGGTGCTGATCAAGGCCGCGGAGATCGACGAGCTGGCCGGCCAGACCCTCTCCGAGGGGGCCGAGGCGATCGCGGGCGCCGCGGCGGAGCTGCGCGCCCGGCTGGACCGCGGCGGCCGGCTGCTGGCCCTGGGCAACGGCGGCTCGGCCACCGACGCCATGGACGCGGTGGCCGACATGCGCTGCCCTCCGCACGGCTGGCGCCCGCGCCGCGCGCTCGACCTGACCGAGGACACGGCGGTGATCACGGCGGTGGCCAACGACATCGGAGCCGAGGCCGTCTTCTCCCGCCAGGTGATCGCGCACGGGCGACCGGAGGACCTGCTGCTGGCCCTGTCCACGAGCGGCAACTCCGCCAACGTGATCGAGGCGCTGGCCGAGGCCCGGCGGCGGGGCATGGCCACCGTGGCCATGGTCGGCTACGACGGTGGGCGGATCGCCTCCGACCGCCTCGCCGACCACGTGGTGGTCACCCGCTCCGAGCACATCCCCCGGATCCAGGAGGCCCAGGCGAGTGCCTGGCACATGCTGCGGAGGCTGGTCGAGTCGGCCAACGAGCAGCCGGCGTTCAGCGTTGGGCGTTCCGAAGCGGGCTAGGGACGTGGCCGTCGTCGCGCGTCGCCGGGTCCGGGCTCGAGTCGAGGGTGTCGTGCAGGGGGTCGGCTTCCGGCCCTTCGTCTACCGGCTGGCGCGTGAGCTGGAGCTCGACGGCTGGGTGCTCAACGACTCGCGCGGGGTGATGCTGGAGGTCGAGGGGGAGTCGGGGCTGGTCGATCGGTTCCTGGCTCGGCTGGGCGCCGAAGCGCCGCCGTTGGCCACGGTCGAGCGGGTCCTGTCGGAGAGCCGGGCCCCCGACGGCGAGCCGGGCTTTCGCATCGTGCAGAGCGGCTCGGGCGGTGAGCCCGACGCCCTGGTCGCCCCCGACGCCGCCACCTGCGCCGAGTGCCTGGCCGAAGTGCTCGACCCGGCTGATCGCCGGCACCGATACGCGTTC
Source organism: Solirubrobacterales bacterium (assembly GCA_038202855.1). Lineage (GTDB taxonomy): Bacteria > Actinomycetota > Thermoleophilia > Solirubrobacterales > Thermoleophilaceae > JAAYBF01. The sequence goes on along the minus strand of JBBREO010000065.1, from coordinate 3,083 downwards.
ACCAACTGCACCAACTGCGGCCCGCGCTTCACGATCGTCCGCGGGGTCCCCTACGACCGGCCGCAGACCACGATGGCGGGCTTCACGATGTGCCCGGCCTGCCAGGCCGAGTACGACGACCCGGCCGACCGCCGCTTCCACGCCCAGCCCAACGCCTGTCCCGACTGCGGGCCGACGCTGGCCCTGCGCGACGCCACGGGGGCAGCGGTCGAGGCGGGCGATCCCCTGGCCGCGGCGGCCGGCGCCCTCGCCGAAGGCCGGGTGGTGGCCGTCAAGGGGCTGGGTGGCTACCACCTGGCCTGCCGCGCCGACGACGAACGGGCCACGGCCTCCCTGCGCGAGCGAAAGCACCGCGAGGACAAGCCCTTCGCGCTGATGGCGGCGGACCTCGACGCGGCCCGCACGCTGGTGGACCTGACCGCCTTCGAGGAGCAGCTGCTGGTGGGCCGCGAGCGCCCGATCGTCGTCGCCCGCCGCCGCCCGGCGGCGGGCGTGGCGGCCGCCGTGGCCCCCGGTGCCCCCGACCTCGGCGTGATGCTGCCCTACACGCCGCTTCACCACCTGCTGCTGGCCGAGGTGGGGAGCACGCTGGTGATGACCAGCGCCAACGTCTCGGACGAGCCGATCGCCTACGAGGACGCCGACGCGCGGGAGCGGCTGCGCGGGATCGCCGACCTGTTCCTGGTCCACGACCGCCCGATCCACATCCGCACGGACGATTCGGTGGTGCGCTCGGTGACCGCCGGGAGCGGTCGGCCGCTGATGCTGCGCCGATCGCGCGGCTACGTGCCGGCCAGCCTGGGTCTGCCCGTTCCCGCGACGGTTCCGATCACCGCCTACGGCGCCGAGCTCAAGAGCACCTTCTGCGTGGCGAAGGGTCCCCGTGCCTGGGTGGGACACCACATCGGCGACCTGGGCAACTGGGAGACGCTGCGCTCCTTCCGCGAGGGCGTCGAGCACTTCGAGCGGCTGTTCGCCGTGACGCCGGGGGTGGTCGCGCACGACCTGCACCCCGACTACCTGTCCACCAAGGAGGCCCTCGCGCGCCCGGACGTGGCGGCGGTGGGCGTCCAGCACCACCACGCGCACCTGGCCGCCTGCCTGGCCGAGCACGGGGTGGCGGGCCCGGCGCTGGGGGCGATCTACGACGGCACGGGCTACGGCGGCGACGGCACGGTGTGGGGAGGCGAGCTGCTGCTGGGCGATCTGGCCGCCTTCGAGCGGGTCGGCCACCTCTGGCAGGTCCGGCTCCCCGGCGGCGACAGCGCGGTGCGCGAGCCGTGGCGGATGGCCTGCGCCTGGCTGGCGGAGGCCACGGGGTCCGAGCCGCAACTGCCCCGCGCGCTGGGGGACGCGGTGGACCCCGAGCGTTGGAGCCAGGTGGCGAGCCTGTGCGCGTCGGGCGTGGCCTCCCCCTGGACCTCGAGCGCCGGCCGGCTGTTCGATGCGGTTGCCGCCTTGTGCGGTGTGCGGGCCGAGGTGAACTACGAGGGTCAGGCCGCGGTGGAGCTCGAGGCGCTGGCACACACAGCGCCGCAAGCGGGGGAGGGGTACCCGCTGCCGCTCGTCGACGGAGTGCTCGACGCCCGCGTGACCATTCGCGCCGTCGCGGCCGATCTGGAGGCCGGCGTCGGGCCGGCGACCGTCGCGGCCCGCTTCCACGCCGGCGTGGCCGCGGCCACCGCGGATGCCTGCGCCGCGCTGGCCGGGGCGCACGGGGTCGACACGGTCGTGCTGTCGGGCGGCGCGTTCCAGAACCGCCTGCTGCTGGAGGCCACGGCGGCGCACGCCGAGGCGCTGGGGCTTCGCGCCCTGGTGCCCGAGCGCCTGCCTCCCAACGACGGCGGCATCGCCTACGGGCAGGCCGCCGTGGCCGCCCGCCTCACGAGTTGACCGGTCAGTGGCTGTGCCCGTGGCCGTGCGGGTGGCGGTGCACGTAACCCCCGTGGCTGTGCGCGTGCTCTGGCTCGCCCGTCCCGGCCCCGGTGTCGCCTGCGCAGGCCGGGCACAGGCCGACGATCGGAAAGTGGGCGAAGCCGGCCTCGTACCCGAACTGATCGCGTATCGCAGAGCGGACGTCGTCGAGCCGCAGCGGGTCGACGGCGTCGACCCGGCCGCAGCGCTCGCAGACCAGGTACTCGCGGCCGGCCATGCCCTCCAGCGCGTAGAGGCCCGGTCCGTGGCCGAGGTGAACGTGGCGTACCGCCCCCAGCTCCTCAAGCAGCTCCAGGTTGCGGTAGACCGAGCTCACGTCGGACTTGACCACGCGCCCGCCCAGGCCGCCGGCGACGTGCTCCGCCGACACCGGTCCGTCGGCCGCGAACAGCGCGTCGAGCACGATCCGCCGGGCCGCCGACACCCGCCCGCCGCGGGCGCGGATGGCGGCGACCACGCCCTCCAGGTCCTCGAAGGCCAGTGGCGGGCGGTCGGGCGCCTGGGTCATCGCCTCAGGCCGACTCGGGCTGCTCCAGGCGCGCCGTCCACCTCTCCTCGATCCGGCCGAAGTGCCAGACCGCCAAGGCGACCATCCACGTGACCACGAACAGCCCGACGATCGCGTAGCCGACCAGATTGAGGTCGAGCCCCGACACCGCGTCCCAGACGCCGCCAGTCAGGCTCAGCCGGTCGGCCAGCACCGCGAGCAGCTCGACGCTCCCCACGACCAGGGCCACCGCCACCGACAGCCCGGTGATGGTGATGTTGTAGAAGACCTTCCGCACCGGCTTCGAGAAGGCCCAGCCGTAGGCGAAGTTCATGAACGCGCCGTCGATCGTGTCCAGCAGCGTCATCCCGGCGGCGAACAGGACCGGCAGGCAGAGGATGGCGTAGAGGGGCAGGCCGCCGACCGCCGCCGTGCCGGCCGTTGCCAGCAGCCCGACCTCCGTGGCGGTGTCGAACCCGAGCCCGAACAGCAGGCCCAGCGGATACATGTGCCATGGCTTGCGCACCGCGCCCGCGGCGCGGCCGTAGATCCGGTTCATCAGCCCCCGCGACTGGAGCTGGCGCTCCAGCTTTGCCTCGTCCAACTCGCCGCGCCGCATGCGCCGGAACACCTTCACGATGCCGACCAGCACCGCGAGGTT
>JBBREO010000064.1:0-15015 GCA_038202855.1 Solirubrobacterales bacterium | reverse complement strand
GGCCGATCGGCCCAGCCACGGCTGCCCGCCGAGCACGATCCCGCCGCCCACCCCGGTGCCCCAGAACACGCCGAGCAGCGACTCGTAGCCGCGGCCGGCGCCCAGCGCCACCTCCGCATCGGTGGCCACCTGCACGTCGTTGCCCAGCGCCACCTCCACGCCGAGGTCGTCAGTCAGGGCGGCGCTCAGTTCGAAGGGCGCGTCCCAGTCGGGGAGGTTGCCGGCGTCGGAGACGGTGCCGGCCTCGTCGTCGACCGCCCCCGGCGACCCCACCCCGAGACCCTCGAGCTGGCCGACCTCGATGCCAGCCTGCTCGGCGGCCTCGCGGGCAGCCACGGCGATGGCGGCCGCCACGTCGGGCGGCCCGCCCTCGGTGGGCGTCGGGTGGCGCGACTGGCCGAGCACCTCGCCGCCATCGTCCACCACCACGGCCTGGATCTTGGTGCCCCCGAGGTCGATGCCGGCGCGCGTTCCCACGCGCACATAGTGCTACCTCTGGGCGGTGGGCGCGACCCCGGTCGGCTGGCGGGCGGCGGCGGCGGTGCGCATCCGCTCGAATCGCCCCGGCGACACCGGTCGCAGCACCGTGCTCCCGCAGTTCCCGCACTGGTCACGGAAGGTGTGCGCCTCGCATCGCAGGCATTCCTTGCGCACCAACTGGCTCATCGCGGACTCCCTTCCGTCGGGTAGGTAGATCCTCCCCTCCAGGGGGAGGCGGTCAAACTCCATCTGCCGCTGCCTCGACGCATGTCCGAGCGGATCTGATTGCGTTGGCGAGCGTGACGCTGCTCGAGGCCTTAGCGATCCTGGCTGCCGGGATGGCGGCCGGCACCATCAACGTGGTCGTCGGCTCCGGCACGCTGGTCACCTTCCCGGTGCTTCTGGCCGTGGGCTACCCGCCGCTGGTGGCCAACGTGTCCAACACCGTCGGGCTGGTGCCCGGATCGGTGGCCGGGGCCGTCGGCTACCGGCGCGAGCTGGCGGCCCACCGGGGACTGCTGCTTCGAATGGGCACGGCCTCGCTGACCGGCGGGCTGGTGGGCGCGGCGCTGCTGCTCACCCTGTCGCCGGGGGCGTTCGAGGTGATCGTGCCCGTGCTCGTGGCCCTGGCGGTGGTGCTCGTGGCCGGACAGCCGTGGCTGGCGCGCAGGCTGGGCACCCGTGCTCCCCGAGGGCGCGCCCACGTGGGTCCGTTCCTGCTCGGCGCGATCTTCGCCACCGGGGTCTACGGCGGGTACTTCGGGGCTGCCCAGGGCGTGATCCTGCTCGGGGTGATGGGCCTGGCGCTGCCGCTCGAGCTGCAGGAGATCAACGGCATCAAGAACGTGCTCGCCGGGCTGGTGAACGGCGTGGCCGCGCTCGTGTTCGTGTTCGCGGCCGACGTCTCCTGGCAGGCGGTGGCCCTGATCGCCGTGGGCTCGGCGGCGGGCGGCGCGCTCGGCGCCAGGCTGGCCCGTCGCCTGCCCGCGCCGGTGCTGCGGGCGGCGGTGGTGGTCGTCGGGGTGGTGGCGCTGGTGTTGCTGCTGCGCTAGCGGCGGGCGACCGCCCGCGTCGTCTCGCTCCGCCTCACCTCGGCCGGGCTGGACACGCTGAAGCCGATCTCCACCAACCGAGAGTAGGCGCCCTCAGCGAGTCAGCACGATCTTGCCCCCGGTGTCGCCGGCGAGCATCGCGTCGACGCCGTCGCCGGCGGACTCGAGCGGCAGCTCGGCGCCGATCCGGGGCGCCAGTCCCTCCCGGTCCATGTAGGCCAGCAGGTCCGCGAGCTCGTCGCGCGTCCCCATCGTGGAGCCGAGCACGCGCAGCTGGAGGAAGAAGACGCGCTGGAGCTCGGCGGAGTCGGCGTCGCCGGTCGTGGCCCCACAGATCACCACGGCTCCGCCTGGCTTGAGCGATTTGATCGAGTGCGACCACGTGGCCCCGCCCACGGTCTCGAACACCGCGTCCACGCGCTCGGGCAGGCGGGCGCCGGACTCGAACGTGGCGTCGGCGCCCTGGTCGGTGGCGATCGCGCGCTTGTCCTCGCTGGAGCCGGTCACCCACACGCGGATGCCGGCACTCGAGCCCAGAGCCGTGAGCGCGGTGGCCACGCCGCCAGAGGCGCCCTGCACCAGCATCGTCTGGCCCGGCCGTAGTCCCGACTTCACGAACAGCATCCGGTAGGCGGTGAGCCAGGCCGTGCCCATGCACGCCGCCTGGGCGAAGGACATGCCCTCGGGCTTGGGGAGCGCGTTGCGCCGCGGCACCGCCACCTTCTCGGCGAACGTGCCCGGGTGCTTCTCGCTGAGCAGCGTGCGCTTGGGATCCAGCGTCTCGTCGCCGACCCAGTCGGGGGAGGGAATGACGCCGTGGATGACGACCTCGGCGCCGTCCTCGAGCACTCCCGCGCCGTCGCAGCCCAGGATCATCGGATAGGCGTCCTCCTTGAGCCCGACCCCCCGCAGCGTGAAGACGTCGTGCATGTTCAGGCTCGCCGCCTTCACGTCCACGGTCACCCACCCGTCGGGTACCTCTGGGTCGGGGCGGTCACCGACCTCGAGCGCGGCGGTGGGGTCGTCGGCGTTGGGGGCTGAGGCGTAGGCGGCGAGCATGGTGCTCCCCTACCCGCCGTGGCGGCTCCTATCCGTCAGGAGTCGGCGGCGTGGCAGGAGGCCGCGTCGCTACAGCGGTGCAGCGCGGCCACCCGCCCGCGCAGCGCGGCGCGGCGCTTGGCCGAGAGCCTGCGCACGAGGTTGTGACGCTCGTAGGGGTCCTTCTCGAGGTTGTAGTACTCGGACCGGTAGCGGGGGTTGTCGTACTGGACCCAGAGCGAGTTGCGCGAGCGCAGCGCCTTGTAGCTGGGCGGGTTGCCCTGACGGCGGCTCGCCTTGTCGGGGTCCTTCGGTCCCATGTTGGGGCCGTGGTGCTCGATCAACGTGGCCGAGCGCCAGTTTCGGACCTTGTCGCCGCGCAGGAACCCGGCCAGGCTGCGTCCCTCCACCCGTGGCCCGGTGGGCGCCCCGGCCAGTTCCTGGAAGGTGGGGCGCAGGTCGACGTTGGCCGCCACCCGGTCGACGGTCCGGTTGGCCGGCACGCGTGGCCCGACGACCACCATCGGAACCTGGATGTCGTGGTCCCAGGCGGTCTGCTTGCCTTCGGTCAGCCGGCGCTGGCCCATGTGGTAGCCGTTGTCGGAGGAGAAGACGATGTAGGTGTTGTCGGCCACGCCCAGCTGACGGAGCTCGGTCTGGATGTCACCGATCATCTGGTCCACGGCCTGCACCGCCTGGGCGCGCTTGCGGAAGTCCGCGTCGATCTTGGCCCGGGTGGGCTTGTCGAGCCGTTGGGTGCTCAGCCACTGGGGCCGCGGCCGCGCCTGGGGGCGGTTGAACAGCGGGCCGCGCGGCGCCTTGGCGTTAGGGAACCGGTTCGCGTCGCGCGGGGCGGGGGTGTAGGGGGCGTGCGGCGCGAAGGTGGCCAGCTCGAGCATGAAGGGGTTGCCCCGCGCCACCGAGGCGCGGATGAAGCCGCGCCCACGCTGGGAGATCACGTCGGTCAGGTAGTCCTGGGGCCCGGTGCCGTAGTGCTGGACCTGCGGCTGGCCGCCGACCGTCTTCTGGAGCAGGTTGTAGTTGAAGTTGGGGTAGCCGTTGCCGGCCACCGACCAGGCCGACCAGCCCGGCGGCACGAACTTGGCCTGCCCGTCCACGACCTTCCTGGGCAGGTACCCGTTGAGGTACTTGCCCATCATCGCGGTGTCGTAGTGCTGGGCTTGCAGGGTGGTGGCGAACGTGTCCTTCTCCTCCCCGTTTCGGTGGAAGACATCGAAGCCGCCGTCCGGCGGGTCGTTGGTGACCACGCCGGTGGAGTGGGGGTAGCGCCCGGTGAAGATCGACGACCGCGAGGGGCAGCACAGCGAGTCGGTCACGAAGTAGCGCGAGAAGGAGGTGCCGCTCTTCTTCATCGCCTCCACGTGCCTCATGTAGGGCACGAGGTTGCGCGACAGGTCGTCGGTGAGCACGAACACGAAGTTGGGCTTCGCCCCCGGCGCCTGGGCGGCGGCGCTGTCGGCTCGGCCGCCGGGCCCCGAGACCGCAACGAGGACCGAGACAGACCCGGCGGCGACTAGGGCCACGGCGAGGAGAAGGGGGCGGAGGCGGCTCATGTGGCTTTCAACACGACGGGTGCCGCGAAGGTGCGCCGCCTACATTCACCTTCGATGTCCGAGCCCAACACGTTCACCGGCGCGGGCCTGGACCGCGCCGCCGATGGCCGCCGCACCGACGCCGCCTGGATCGGCGACCAGCTGCAGCACCCCAACGCGCGGGCGCTGCTCGCCGCCGACTCCGGGGTGCGCGTGCGCGATGGGCGGCTCGACCTGCCGGCGCTGAGCGAGGCGCCGGCGGGCCACAGCGCGCCGGTGCTTCTCGGCCTGGACGCCGACGGCCCGCTGTTCGCGCTCGACGAGGGCCCGGCGCCCGCGCCGGGGGCGCGGCCGCGGCTGGTGGGCGCCGGGGGCCGGCGCGGCGAACCCGCTCCGGCGGACGCCGACCACGTGGGCCTGCGCGACGCCGCGAGCGTGCTGGACCCGGGCGAGGCCGGTCTCGCCGCCTACGCCACCGCGCTGCTCAACTGGCACCGCGCGCACGGCTTCTGTGCCAACTGCGGCGCCCCCACCGACGTCGCCGAGGGAGGCCTGGTGCGGACGTGCCCGGCGTGCGGGGTGCCCCACCATCCGCGCGTGGATCCCGTGGTGATCATGCTGGTCACCGACGCCGACCGGCTGCTGCTCGGCCGTCAGCGCACGTGGCCGGCGCGCCGCTACTCGGCCCTGGCCGGCTTCGTGTCTCCCGGCGAGAGCCTGGAGGAGGCCGTGGCGCGGGAGGTGCTCGAGGAGGTCGGCGTCCGGGTCGGGGTCCCGATCTACCAGAGCTCTCAGCCGTGGCCGTTTCCCGCGTCGCTGATGCTCGGCTTCACCGTGGCGTGGAGCGACGGCGAGGTCGGCGGCTCCGATCCCGAGCTGGAGGACGCGCGCTGGTTCACTCGCGCGGAGGTGTCCGACGCCGCGCGCGAGGACTCGTGGGCCACGCCTGAAGCCGAGGGCGACAGCCTGCTCCTGCCACCGCGGTCGGCGATCGCGCGCCGGCTGATCGACGGCTGGCTGGCCCAGGGTGCCGAGCGGGGACCCGCGCCCGCCGCCCGCCCGCGGGCGTAGGCTCCGGCGCGCGATGAGCGCGACCGAAGCCACCGAGACCGAATCGACGGATACCAAGAGCGGGGCGAAGGCAGCGCTGCTGCTCGGGGCCCTCGGCGTGGTGTTCGGGGACATCGGGACGAGCCCGCTGTACGCGGTCCAGACCGTCTTCTCGCACAGCGCCCTGCGTCCCGTGGCCGTGGAGCAGACCGCGATCTACGGCGCGGTCTCGCTGATCTTCTGGTCGGTCACGGTGATGGTCAGCGTGATGTACCTGCTGCTGTTCATGCGTGCCGACAACGACGGCGAGGGCGGCCTGCTCTCCCTGGTTGCCCTACTCAGGCAGCGCGAGCTGTCCCAGCGGCTGCTGCTCGGCCTGGCCACGATGGCCGTGTTCGGCGCGGCGCTGTTCTTCGGCGACAGCATGATCACCCCGGCGATCTCGGTCCTGTCGGCGATGGAGGGGCTGGAGATCGTCAACCCGAGCCTCGAGAAGATCGTGGTGCCCGGGGCGCTGGTGATCCTGCTGTTCCTGTTCGCCGGGCAGCGCTACGGCACCGCCCGCGTGGGCCGCGCCTTCGGCCCGATCATGGTCCTCTGGTTCGGAGCGCTGGCGCTGTTGGGCGTGCGCGGCATCGCCCAGCACCCCGCGGTCCTGCAGGCGCTCTCCCCGCACTGGGCGATCCGTTACCTGGTCGAGGAGCCGCTCACCGCCTTCCTGTCCCTGGGCGCGGTGGTGCTGGCCATAACCGGGGCCGAGGCCGTGTACGCCGATATGGGCCACTTCGGCAAGCGGCCGATCCGGCGGGCGTGGTTCTTCCTGGTCTTCCCGGCGCTCGTGCTCAACTACCTGGGCCAGGGCGCTTTCCTCGCCGAAGATCCCTCGGGGGCGTCCAACCCGTTCTTCCTGCTCGTCCCCCACTGGGCCCGGATCCCGATGCTGGTCCTGGCCACGATGGCCACCATCATCGCCTCGCAGGCCGTGATCTCCGGAGCCTTCTCCGTCGCCCGCCAGGCCACCCGGCTGGGCTACCTGCCGCGCGTGCGGGTGCGCCACACGTCCCCCGACGCGCCGGGGCAGATCTACGTGCCGTTCGTCAACTGGCTGCTGATGATCGCGGTGCTCACCCTGGTGGTCATGTTCCAGAGCTCGCACCGCCTGGCCGCCGCCTACGGGGTGGCGGTGATCGGCACCATCACCGTGACCACCACGCTGTTCTTCGTGCTCCAGTGGGTCCGGGCCAAGCGCCCGCGCGCACAGATAGTCGCGGTGGGTGTTTTCTTCCTGACCTTCGTGCTCGTCTTCCTGGCCGCCAACCTGGTCAAGGTGGGCGAGGGCGGCTGGCTCCCGCTGGGCACCGGAACGATCATCTTCGTGGTGCTCACCACCTGGCGCCGCGGGCGCGAGCTGGCAGACGCCAGCCGCGACAAGATGGAGGGCCCGCTGCAGCAGTTCGTGGACGACCTGCACTCGCACGAGATCCCGGTCCAGCGGGTGAAGGGGTGCGCGGTGTTCCTCTCGCGCGGCGAGGGCTCCACCCCGATGGCGATGCGCGCGAACGTGGAGCACAACCACACGCTGCACGCGCACGTCATCGTGCTCACCCTCAACACGCCGCCCATCCCCCGGGTGCCGGCCGAGGAGCGCCTGAAGGTGCACGACCTCGGGTTCAGCGACGACGGCATCTCCCAGGTGACGGCCACCTTCGGCTACGAGGAGAACACCAGCCTGCCCGAGATACTGCGCCAGGCCGACGAGGACGGCCTCGAGGGCGGCAGGCTCGACGTCGAGAACGCGAGCTACTTCGTGTCCGCCCCCGACCTGCGGATCACCGACTCGCCGGGCATGGCGAAGTGGCGAAAGCACCTGTTTGCGGCCACAACCCGCGTGACCTCCGACCCAATCGAGTTCTTCGAGCTGCCGCGCGGGCGGACCGTCTCCCTGGGGGCGGAGATCGAGATCTGATCAGCGGACTGGATCGATCGCTCTAGGCGCGCTGTACGCTGGGGGCGTGGCCCCGACGACCAAGGAGCGCATCCGCGACAGCACGGCGGAGCTCTTTCGCCGCCACGGCTACAACGGCACCGGGGTCAAGCAGATCGTGGCCGCTGCGCAGGCGCCCTTCGGCTCCCTCTACCACCACTTCCCGGGCGGCAAGGAGGAGTTGGCCGCGGACGTGATCCGCTGGTCGGGGGCCAAGTACGGGGAGCTGCTGCCGCTGGTCTTCGATCCCGCACCCGACGCCGCAACCGGCGTCGAATGGTTCTTCGCCGGAGCGGCCGAGACGCTGCGCGAGTCGGGGTATGAGGACGCGTGCCCGATCGCCACCGTGGCGCTCGAGGTGGCCAGCACCAGCGAGCCGCTGCGCGAGGCCACGCACGAGGTGTTCGAGAGCTGGTTGACCGCGCTGGCCGCGCGCGGCGAGGACGCGGGGCTGGAGCCCGCGGCCGCGCGCGAACTGGCGCTCGCCGTGCTGGCCTCGCTGGAGGGGGCGTTCGTGCTCAGCCGGGCGGCTCGCAGCACCGAGCCGATGGCTGCTGCGGGTGCGGCCTCGGCCGAGGTCGTTCGCGCCCGTCTGGCCTGACGCCGGTTGGCATCGACCGGTTCGGGAAAGCCCGCGAGACCAACAGGCTTACGGAGGTAACGAGATGGTCGAAGGGATCGCGACGGTGTGGCTGCCGGTCACCGACATGGGCAAGGCGAAGGAGTTCTACTCCGACGTGCTCGGGCTCGAGCTCGAGCAGGACGACGAGGAGTGGTCGATGCTGCGCGCCGGGAAGGTGCTGATCGGGCTCAACGGGCGCGAGGAGGAGTCACCCAGCGGCTCGGGTGGTGCGGTGCCTGCGTTTGAGGTCTCGGGCTCGATCGAGGACGCGGCCGATGAGCTGTCCTCGAAGGGCGTCGAGGTGCCCGGGGGAGTGACCGAGCACCCGTGGGGCAAGGTGGCGCCGTTCAAGGACCCCGACGGCAACGACCTCCAGCTGTACGAGCCGCCGGCGAGCTGACGCGACCCCCCGGCGCCTCGGCTCAGGAGGGGTAGGCGCCGCGCTCGGCCGCCAGCCGTCCCAGCAGCCGCGCGGCGTCGCGCAGCTCGGCGGGATCGTGACTGGCCATCGCCGCCAGCCGCAGCCTCGAGGTGCCGTCGGGCACGGTGGGGGGCCGGATCGCCTGGGCGAACACGCCCTCTTGGAGCGCGGCCTCGCACAGCGCCATCGCCGCACCCGGCTCGCCGATCAGCAGCGGCACGATCGGCATCTCTCCCGCCTCCACCGCGAACCCGCACGCGGCCAGCTCCTCGCGCAGTGCGCGCGCGTTGACCTGCAGGTGGTCGACTACCGACGGCTCCTCGCGCAGGATCCGCAGGCTCTCGCGGGCGGCGCCCACCGACGGCGCGGGCAGGGCGGTCGAGAAGATCAGCGTGCGCGCGCGGTTGACCAGCAGCGCGGCCGTCGCGGCCTCGCAGCAGGCGAAGGCCCCGTAGCTACCCAGCGCCTTGGAGAGCGTGCCCACCACGACGTCCACCTCGTGCTCCAGCCCCAGCGCCGCTACATGCCCTCGCCCTCCCGGACCGACGACGCCGGTGGCGTGCGCCTCATCGACGATCACGCGCGCGCCGTGGCGGCGGGCCAGCTCCACGATCCCCTCCAACGGCGCCAGCTCGCCATCCATGGAGAACACCGAGTCGCTGACCACGGTCGCGGGCCGGTCGCCGACCCGCTTCAGAGCGGCGCCGAGCGAGTCCAGATCGGCGTGTTCGTAGACGACCGTCTCGGCACCCGCCAGGCGGCAACCGTCGACGATCGAGGCGTGGTTGAGCGCGTCGGAGAGCACCACCCCGCCGCGGCGGGCCATGGTCGCTATCACGCCCGTGTTGGCCAGGAACCCGGAGCCGAACAGCACGCACGCCTCCTTGCCCTTGAACTCGGCCAGCTCCGCCTCCAGCTCGGCGTGCAGCGTCACGTTGCCGGCCACCAGCCGGGAGGAGCCGGCGCCCGCCCCCCAGCGCTGCGCCGCCTCCGCGGCCGCATCGCGCACGCGGGGATTCTCGGCCAGGCCGAGGTAGTCGTTCGAGCACAGCAGCAGCACCTCACGCCCTCCGATGCGCACGTGTGCGCCCGGCGCGCTCTCGATCACGCGCAGCTCGCGCAGCAGTCCTGCCCGGCGGATCTCCTCCAGCGCCTGCTCGGGGCCGCTCACCGCGGTGCGCGGTCGCACGTGAGGCAGGTCGCGGTCCAGCCGACCGGCAGCACCTGCACCCGCAGCTTGCGCCCGCAGGACGCGCAGTAGCGCGGAGGGTCGGTGGCCGCCCGGCGCGCGCGGCAGCGGCTGTGGTCGGCGCTCCCGGCCGGCTGGCCGCACCCGTCGCAGTGGATCAGCCCGGCGTCGGTCACAACGTCTTGGACAGCTCCTTGACCGGCATCGACAGCTCGTCGAGCAGGTCGAGGTCGTCCTGGGGATCGCGGCCCAGGGTGGTCAGGTAGTTGCCCACGATGATCGCGTTGATGCCCCCAAGGATCCCCTGCCGGGCGCCGAGATCGCCCAAGGTCAGCTCGCGTCCCCCCGCGAAGCGCAGCACCGTCCGCGGCAGCGCCAGCCGAAAGGCCGCGATCGTGCGCAGAGCCTCCCCGGCGCCGGGCGCCTCCAGGTCCGCGAAGGGCGTGCCGGGGCGCGGATCGAGGAAGTTCATCGGCACCTCGTCCGGATCGACCTCGGCCAGCTGGCAGGCCAGCTCGGCCCGCTGCTCGAGCGTCTCGCCCATGCCGATGATGCAGCCGCAGCACACCTCCATGCCGCGCTCGCGCACCAGCTCCAGCGTCGCCCGACGCTCCTCCCAGCTGTGCGTGGTCACGACCTCGCCGAAGTGCGAGCGGGCCGTCTCCAGGTTGTGGTTGTAGCGGTGCACGTCCATCGCCCGGAGCTCGTCGGCCTGCTCGGGGGTGAGGATTCCCAACGAGCAGGCGATGTTGATGTCCACCGCCTCCCGGACCGAGTCGATCCCCTCGCGCACCTGCGCCATCAGCCGTTCGTCGGGGCCGCGCACGGCGGCGACGATGCAGAACTCGGTGGCGCCCGTGGCGGCCGTCTGGCGCGCTGCCTCCACCAGCGACGGAATGTCGATCCGGGCCGCGCGTACCGGCGTCTCGAACCGCCCCGACTGCGAACAGAAGTGGCAGTCCTCGGGGCAGCCGCCGGTCTTCAGGCTCACGATCCCCTCGACCTCCACCTCGGGGCCGCACCAGCGCAGACGCACCTCGTGCGCTAGCGCCAGCGCCTCCTCCAGGCACTCGTCGTCCAGCTTCAGGACGTCCAGCACCTGGGTCTGCGAGAGCCCCTCTCCGCGCTCGAGCACCCGCTCACGGGCGATATCGAGGATGTCGTTCAAATCAGTCCTTTCGTCGTCGAGATCCAGTCACGCGCGCCGTCGGCGAAGTCCGCCGGGTCCAGTCTCGCTGCTCCGTCCGGGACGCGGCCGAGCAGGGGCCTGCCCGAATACGTGGGGAGATCCTCCAGGTTGCACGTCTCCGCCAGCCCCGGCTCGTCCGGCCAGGCGCCGATCACCACGCCCGGACAGCTCACGCCGCGCTCGTCCAGCGCCGCACAGGTAAGTGCCGCGTGGTTGAGCGCGCCCAGCCCGGCGCGGGTGACCACCACCACCGCGGCGCCCAGAAGCGCAGCCACGTCGGCCAGCGTCGAGCCGTCCTCGTCGAAGCGCACGAGCAGCCCCCCCGCGCCTTCGATCAGCACCAGGTCGCGATCCGAGAGGCTCCGGGCCGCGGCCGCCACCTCCTCGGCGCTAAGTCCCGGCAGGCCGCAGCGGCGGGCCGCGGTGGCGGGCGCCAGCGGGTCGGGGTAGCGCGCCAGCTCGTGCAGGTCCTCGACTCCGCTCAGGCGACGCACCTCGTCCAGATCGCCGGGCTCGGCGGCTGACACGCCGGTCTGGGCCGGCTTGAGCACCGCTACGCGCGCGCCGTCGGTGCGCGCCACCGCGGCGAGCGCGGCGGTCACGACGGTCTTGCCGACACCCGTGTCGGTGCCGGCCACCGCCAGCACCGTCATCGCGGTGCTCCGGCGGCGGCGGCGGCAACCGCGGCCGCGGCGATCCGCTCGATGTCGGCCGGGCTGGTCACGTAGGGCGGCATCACGTACACGAGGTCGCGAAACGGCCGCAGCCACACCCCGCGATCGACCGCGGCGGCGGTTGCCGCGGCAACGTCCACCGGCCCGGCGAGCTGGATCACCCCGATCGCGCCCAGCACACGCACGTCCTCCACGCCCGCCTGCTCGCGCGCGGGCGCGAGCCCCGCGTGCAGGCCGTCCTCGATCGAGCCCACCCGGGCTCGCCAGTCCCCGCCGGCCAGCAGCTCGGTGGACGCGAGCGCCACCGCGCAGGCGAGCGGGTTGGCCATGTAGGTGGGGCCGTGCATCAGCGCGCCGCCTGCCAGCGAGCCGGCGACGGCCGCAGTGCACAACGTGGCGGCGAGGGTCATGTAGCCGCCCGTGAGCGCCTTGCCCACGCACATCACGTCGGGCGTCACGCCCGCGTGCTCGCAGGCGAACAACGCGCCGGTGCGCCCGAAGCCGGTGGCGATCTCGTCGAAGACGAGCAGCAGGTCGTGGCGGTCGCACAGCTCGCGCAGCAGCGTCAGGACGGCGGGGTCGTAGAACCACATCCCGCCGGCGCCCTGGACAACCGGCTCGACGATCACGGCCGCCAGCTCGCCGGCGTGGGCGTCGACCAGCCGCTCCAGCTCGGACGCGTAGGCATCGTCGAGCTCGAGCGGCGGGCGCGGGGCGAACACCTGCGAAGCCAGCGCGCCGGTGAACATCGAGTGCATCCCGCCGACCGGGTCGCACACCGACATCGCCCCGAAAGTGTCGCCGTGATAGCCACCGCGGACGGTCAGCATCCGCGACCGACCCGGGCGGGCCTGCAGGCACATCTTCAATGCCACCTCGACGGACACCGAGCCCGAGTCGCACAGGAACACGTGCTCGAGCGCCTCGGGCGTCATCTCGACGAGCCGCTGGGCCAGCCTCACGCCCGGCTCGTGTGTGAGCCCGCCGAACATCACGTGCGCCATCCGGTCGAGCTGGTCGTGCGCCGCGGCGTCGAGCGCCGGGTGGCGGTAGCCGTGGATCGCACACCACCACGAGGCCATCCCATCGATCAGCTCGCGGCCGTCCGCCAGGCGCAGGCGCACGCCCTCTGCCGCCACGACCGGCAGCGGCGTCGAGGCCGCCGGCATCGGGCCATAGGGGTGCCATACATGCCGGCGGTCGATTTCGAGCAGGTCGTCGGCGGAGAGTTGCGGCGCCGGGGCCCGTAGCTCGCTGGTCATGGAGGTCGCGACACCATAGCCCGCGCCTCGATCGCCGGGCGGGCGGCGGAGAGCGCCCTGGACATCTAGACCGACCGTGTAACTGTGGTGGACATTCACTGTATGGTTGTCAACCAGAGTCGATCTCCGGAGGCGTCGTGTCCGAGACTGCAGTCGATCACCACCACGATCACCCCGACGAGCGGGTGGAGTTGAACGAGGCGGACTGGCGCGACCCCAAGCGCTACGCGTGGCTGCTGGGCCTGCTCGTGCCGCTGATCCCGTTCATGGCCTGGGGCCTGGTGGAGGCCACCGGGCTCGGGGTGTTCTGGTTCTTCGGCCCGATGTTCGTCTACGGGATCATGCCCGCGCTCGACCACGCGATCGGCAAGGACTCCGCCAACCCGCCCGACAGCGTGCTCAAGTGGCTCGAGCAGGACCGCTACTACCGGTGGTGCACCTACGCCTACATCCCGCTCCAGTTCGCGGCGCTGATCGCGGCCTGCTGGTTCTGGGCCCACGGCCACCTCAGCGGCGTCGAGAAGCTGGGGTTGGCCCTGACGATCGGCATGGTCGGCGGGATCGCCATCAACACCGCCCACGAGCTCGGGCACAAGCGCGCCAGCCTGGAGAAGTGGCTGTCCAAGGTGGCGCTGGCCCAGACGGGCTACGGGCACTTCTTCATCGAGCACAACCGCGGCCACCACGTGCGCGTGGCCACGCCCGAGGACCCGGCCTCCTCGCGCTTGGGCGAGAGCTTCTACCGCTTCCTGCCGCGCACGGTGCTCGGCAGCCTGCGCTCGGCCTGGGAGCTCGAGTCCGAGCGGCTGTCGCGCTCGGGCGGCTCGTCCTGGACCCTGCGTAACGACATCGTCAACGCCTGGGCCATGACCGCGGTGCTGTTCGGCGGCCTGGCCGCGGTGTTCGGCGTGGGGGTGCTGCCCTGGCTGGCGATCCAGGCCGTGTACGGGTTCTCGCTGCTGGAGGTGGTCAACTACCTGGAGCACTACGGGCTGCTGCGCCAGCGCCGCGAGGACGGGCGCTACGAGCGGACGGGGCCCGAGCATTCGTGGAACAGCGACAACGTGTCATCGAACGTGCTGCTCTACCACCTGCAGCGCCACTCCGACCACCACGCCCACCCGCTGCGCCGCTTCCAGGCCCTGCGCCACTTCGACGAGGCGCCCGAGCTGCCCTCGGGCTACGCGACGATGATGCTCCTGGCCGTGTTCCCGCCCCTGTGGCGGCGGGTGATGGACCCGCGCCTGGCCGAGCACTACGGCGGCGACCTCAGTCGGGCCAACCGCGGGGTTGACGTCTCGTGAGCGCCTTCCGCTGTCCCGAGTGCGGCTATCTCTACGACGAGGACGCCGGCAACCCGCGCGAGGGCTTTCCCGCCGGCACTCCGTGGTCACAGGTGCCCGACGACTGGGACTGCCCAGACTGCGGGGTGGAGCAGAAAGTCGATTTCGAGTCGGTCTAGATTCGATGGCCGTGGCCGTTCCCTATCCCACCGCCGCCCGCGAGCTCCTGCGCAACACGCTGCTCGACGCCATGCGCGAGCTGATCCGCGATCGCCACTGGGCCGAGGTCTCGATGGCCGAGGTGGCCACCGCCGCGGGCGTCAGCCGCCAGACGCTCTACAAGGAGTTCGGCTCGCGCCAGGAGTTCGCACAGGCCTTCGTCCTGCGCGAGGCGGACCGCTTCCTGGGCGACGTCGAGCGGGCGATCGCCGCCCACGTGGACGACCCGGGCGCGGCGCTCTCCGCCGGCCTCGAGGTCTTCCTGCGCGCGGCCGCGGACGATCCGTTCGTGCGCACGATCACCTCGGGCGAGGGCGGCGACGAGCTGCTGCCGCTGCTCACCGTGCAGGGTGAGCCGCTGTTCGTGCACGCCACCGAGCGCCTGACCGGGGTGCTGGTGGCCGGCTGGCCGGGGGTGGCCGAGCGCGACGCGCGCGCGGTGGCCGACTGCGTGGTGCGCCTCGCCGTGAGCTACGCGGCGTCGCCCGCCGGGGCCCCCGAGGCGACCGCGGCCGAGACCAGCCGGCTGCTGGAGCCGTTCGTGGGTCAGGCGCTGGCCTCGTAAGCTCGCGCACCCCGACCGGGCGGGGCTACAGACCCCGCTTGGACAGCCAGTCCGCCACCGTCTGGCGAACCTGGGGGGCGGCGCGCTCCAGCGTCAGAGCGTGACCCGAGTCCGGGAAGAAGTTCAGGCTCACATCCTGGCTGGCGGTGAACATCCGGCGCTGGGCCTCACCCGCCGAGGGCTGGTCGTAGATGGCGTCGCTGGTTCCGTAGAGCAGCAGCACGGGCACCTTGACTTCCCCCAGGCGCTGGGTGTTGGCCGCTATCACCGGCACGGTGGACTCCACGTCCCCGCACGGGTCGCGGTTGCGCATGGCGGTTGCCCGGTCGGCTACGGCCGGCTCGGCGCTGTGGAACGAGAAGGCCTTGAACGCGTCGGGCGTGGAGCTGAAGTACTCGTATCCGGGCGGTCCACCGGGGTCGGAGGGCTCGCCC
>JBBREO010000063.1:0-15271 GCA_038202855.1 Solirubrobacterales bacterium | reverse complement strand
AGATGGTGGGTCATGCCGCCCGTCAACCAGCGAACGACGGGGCTGTCGGTCCTGAAGGAGGCCGATGTCCGCACCAGGTGCGCGGCCCACTCGGGGCGTCCTTCGGGGGCCGAAGATGACGGCGACAGCCCTGTGTTGATGTGTCCTACCACCAGGACCACGGCGGCGATCGCGCTTCCGACGGTCATCGAGGCCACGAGCAGAAGCGCGAGCTGGCGCCCGCCCAGAAGCCATCCGTACGGCGCGAGGACGAGCAGGCAGACGGCCTTCTCGATACAGAAGGACCGGAGCCGGTGGGCGGCTCCCGGCGTGTCGATTCCTGCGAGCTCTCCGGTTCGGACATACGTGAGCTGGCTGCGCAGTTCGCCCACCCACGCCAACCCGTAGAGCATCCAGGCGTAGAGGTGCTGGAAGCGGTGAACCGACCAGCGGGGGGCGCTGGGATGCAGTCGCACCAGCCCCGAGGAGCGGGTGGAGTCATCGAGTGGGTAGACCTGCGTGACCCGGTGGTGCACTCGGTGCTTGAGGGTCCAGTGCCCGACCCAGAGCCCGATCGGCGCCGCCGTCTGGACGGCCAAGATGTTCAGCCACGAGCGGCGCGACAGGCGGCGGTGCCCTGCGTCGTGCAAGACGGTCAAGGTCGCGGTCGCGAGCACCGCTCCGAGCGGGAGAGCCGCGAGCAGTAACCACGGCCAACTCGGACGCCAAAGAGCGACCGCGAGCAGCAGGCCGTGGCTGACGAGCGCCAACAGCGCCCAGTCGCGCCAGGGCTCGAGGCGCTCGGTGACGAACAGCCGACGATCGTCCGAGCGGGGAATTCGGTGCCGCACGACCTCAGGCATATAGGCCGCGGATGACAGGGAGATGACAAGAGGCGACGAGAAGCCTTGCCCGGCTACGGGCAACCGACGATCCTTCGTGCACCGCCGACCAGGCCAACAGCCGCTGAGCGGCACGGGAGGTTCGTCTCGCATGCAGATCACGAGAAGCGGCATCGACACCGGCAAGGGTCCCGAGGAGTGGTTCACCGGCGACGTCTACATCGACTCGGTGGCGGCCTCGCCCGCACCCGCACGGGTTCAGGCCAACCTCGTCCACTTCACCCCGGGCGCCCGCACCGCCTGGCACACGCATCCGCTGGGCCAGACGATCTACGTCACCGAGGGCATCGGCCTCTGCCAGAAGCGCGGCGGTCCCGTCGAGGCGATCCGCCCGGGCGATCGCGTCTTCTTCGAGCCCGCGGAGGAGCACTGGCACGGCGCTGTCCCGAACCGCTTCATGGTCCACCTCGCGCTCAACGAGGTCGACGACGACCACGTGGCCGCCGAGTGGGGCGACAAGGTGAGCGACGAGGAGTACGCCGCGGCACCCACGTCCGACGGCGGCGGAGCGTTCCTGTCTTAGGGGTGTCAGGGGCCCCCAAAGCAGGAACGTAGACCCGGCGCCGGTCAGACGGAGCCCATTAGTGGCTTCTGCTCAGGGCTTCTGGTCGCCCTGGGCGTTCGCTGCTTCGTCGGCGCGCTTGGCGTCGCCGTCCTGCCAGCTCCCCGTCAGCGTGTAAGCGCCCTGCGGATTGATGTCGGCGGTCGCGATCAGGACATCGCCGCGCTTGTAACCGGCGAGATCGATGGTGGCGGGAACGCTCACGGTCACGTCCTTCTGGGTGTCGCGGCGATCGTCCGCTGACAGGGTGATGGTGTGGGCCGAGGCGTTCACGTCGCACGCCGGGGTCGGGGAGCTTCTTCGCGTGACCGGCGATCAGCTCGCCCTGGGAGGTCGCGAGCGTGTAGCTGGCGGCCGCCGGGGTTGGTGTGCACGACCGTGCCGGCCAGGTCGGTTTCGTCGCTGGGCTGGTCGCTGGCGGGTCTACCTGCCTCGCCGTAGTGCGTTACGCGGGAGCGCCAAGCAGGGTGCGGACTAGCGCTGGCCGTAGCGAGCGAACTCGTACAGGTGCTCGGTCTGCTTGACGGCCACCAAGGCGGCCGCGGCGGCGGCGAGCAGGAGTGCGATCGACAGGCGCAGCAGCACGGGTCGAGGTCCGGGGACCGGACCGAGCAGGGACGCCACGCGCAGAGGCACGAAGTGCGACGTCGCGGCCAGGGCCCCGCGCGCCGGAGCGGTGGAGCATCGGGCGGCCGCGGCCAGCGCGTGGGCAACCGCCCGGCGGTCGCCGATGGCCTCGGCTGCGCTTTCGTCGGCCCAGCGCTCGGTGGCACACGAGGCGGCCGGGCGCAGAGGCCGCAAGGCCGGGTGCAGCGCCGCCGCGATGGTCACTGCGGCCAGATGCCAATGGTGGCCGCGCGCGAGGTGGGCGCGCTCGTGGGCCAGCAGAGCTCGTCGCTCCAGAGCTGAGAGGGCGCCGAGCAACCCTTGGCCGGCGACGATCCGGCCCGGGCGACCGGGGACGGCATAGGCTCCGACCGCCGTACCGGGGACCACGACCAATTCGCCCGCCTCGGCCGGCAGGCCCCGACAGCTTCGGTAGGCCCCCAGGACGGCCCGGGACCGACGCACGGCTACGGTCCCCGCGCCGGCGGTGAGGAGCGCGACGAGCAGCGCCGCTGCCCAAGAGCTCGCGGCCCCGACGGGGGCCCGGTCGCGCAGCGCGGCCGCCGACCAGTGCCCGTGGCTGGCCACGTCGGGCTGCTCGCCCACCAGCAGCGAGGCGAGCAGGACGAGGACCACGAAGCCCGAGAGCGCGGCCACCACGCCGCCGACGCTCAACAGCCAGGTGGCCTGGCGCGGCGGTAGCCGGCGCGCGACGGCCGCCCCCCAGAAGCCGAAGAGGGAGCTGACGACGAGCACCGCGGAGACCACGGGAAGGCTCATCGGCCTTCGGCCTCGGGCGCGTCCGCCTCTCTGAGCAGGTCGGCCACCAGGCGTTCGTCCTCCGGCGAGAGCGATCCCACGAAGCGGGCCAGCACCGCCAGGCGGTCATCGCCGGCCTCGAGCGTGTCGCGCATCCGCGCCGCGGCGATGTCGGCCTGATCCATCACCGGCGTGTAGCGGTACGCGCGCCCCGCGCGGCGGCGATCGACTGCGCCCTTCTCGTGGAGACGGCTCAGGGTGGTCATCACCGTCGTATAGGCCAGGCCCGGCGTCAGCCCGGCTCGGACCTCGCCCGGGGTGAGGGGACGGTCGGCCGCCCACAGGGCGGCCAGTACCTCGGCCTCCAGGCCGCCCGCGGGCCGGCGGCCGTGCTTGCTGTCTCGACGCTTGGGCATCGGCGGCCCAGCATGGCAGGGCGTACGCGACTTAGCTACTACTGTGCGGTAGTAACAAGCCGGCCCGTCAACCGAAGGAGCGACGCGTGTCCTATCTCCAGGCGATCGTGATCGCCATCGTGCAGGGCGTCACCGAGCTGTTCCCCGTCTCCAGCCTCGGCCACTCGGTCCTCGTGCCGGCCTGGATCGGCGGCAGCTGGGAGACGCTGGTCACCCAGTCCTCCCAGGGCGACAGCGGCTCGTCCTTCTACCTGGCCTACATCGTGGCTCTGCACTGCGCCACCGCGCTCGCGCTGCTGATCTTCTTCCGGGTCGACTGGGTGCGGATCGTGCGTGGGTTCTTCCGCAGCCTGCGTCCTACGCTCCGGGCGCGCCGGATCGTCGCCGCCGATTCCGACGAGCGGCTCGCCTGGCTGATCGTGCTCGCCACCATCCCCGTCGGGCTCACCGGCCTGGCGCTCGAGCACACCTTCCGCACGATCTTCGCCAAGCCGGTCGCGGCCAGCGCGTTCCTCGTCATCAACGGGTTCATCCTGCTGGCGGGCGAGCGCGCGCGCCGGCGCAGCGAGCACATCCACACGGGCCAGGACGACGTCGCGGGGACGGGCGATGCGCTCCCCGCGGGCAGCCAGTTCGCCCCCACCGGCGGGCGATCGGCCGACGACGTGGCCGAGGCCTACGCCTCCGACGCCCGGATCTCACGCATCAGCTGGCGCGACACCATCCTCATCGGCCTCCTCCAGATCACCGCCCTCTTCCCGGGTATCAGCCGATCGGGCGTCACGATGGTCGGCGGCCTCTGGCGCGGCCTCTCCCAGGAAGACGCCGCGCGCTTCGCGTTCCTGCTGGCCACGCCGGTGATCCTGGCGGCCGGCGTGCTCAAGCTGCCAAGCCTCGCGGGGCCCGCGGGCGACCACATCCACGGCCAGATCGCCATCGGATTCCTCCTCACCGGAGTGACCGCGTACTTCACCGTCCGGTTCCTGGTCCGCTATTTCGAGACGCGAACGCTCACCCCGTTCGCCGTCTATTCACTGATCGCGGGAGTCGCCAGCCTGGTTCGATTCGTCGCGTAGCCGCGAGGGAAGCGGGCGTCGAGCGCGTCGTCGGCCTCCACCGTCGCTCGCCCTCCCCTCAGCGCACGTCGATCAGGTCCACCACGAAGACGAGCGTCTCGTCTGGGCCGATCACCCCGCCGGCGCCGCGCTTTCCGTACGCCAGCATCGGCGGGATCGTGATCCGCCGCCGGCCGCCCACCTTCATGCCCTGCACGCCCTGGTCCCACCCGGCGATCACCTGGCCCTTGCCCAACCCGAACTTGAAGGTGTCGCCGCGATCCCAGGAGGCGTCGAACTGCTCGCCGGTGTTCCAGGACACACCCACGTAGTGGACCTCGACCACCTGTCCCGGCGTGGCCTCGGCCCCGTCGCCGACCTCGAGATCGTCGATCTCGAGCTGATAGGACGGCGCCTGGTCGGAGGGCACTTCCACGGAGGGCTTCTCGCTGGGGGCCATGTCCCGGACGCTACCTCTCCCCCCGAAGATGCGCGGAAACGGCGGAATATGGGTATGAGCCCATCCGTGGGTCTGTTGCGGGACAGCCCTTCCGTCCGCCCCTTGCCGTCTGAGATCGTCGGCGAGCGCTCGCGCGTGCTCCATCGCGCGCTGCGTGGACTCCCGCTCGCGCTGCTCGAGCCGCTCCTGCTCGGGCTCCGCCGCCACGCCGACTCGCTCGTGCCGGGGCAGCTGGACGCGGGGGAGGGCGGGTGCGCGCTGGGCGTGATGCTGCGCGAGCTCGATGCCGGTCCGGCCACGCCGGCGGCGGCAGCGCTCCCCCCGCGCCGGCTCAGGCGCGGCGCCTCGCCCGACGACCCGTCGATCTATGAGAACTGGCCGGACCTGGCCAAGGCCTACCCGCGCCTGCCGCACGTGGAGATCGTCTTCGACGCCACCTGCGAGGACCTTTCGCAGCGGACCGATCTTCCCGAGGACGACATCCCGCGCCTGGTGGGCCTGTGGATGGCCGCCGAGACCCATTCGGAGATCAACCTGCGCCACCTCGAGCAGGCGGCTGCGTCGGTCCCGGCGTGCAGCGCGGCGTTGGACGGGCCGCTGTTCGCGGCTACCGTCGACCGCCTGGCCGAGCTGCGACCGGAGCTCACCCGGGGCCAGGTCGCGGCGATCGTGGAGGGCGTGGTGGGCGCCCGCCGCGCCGAGATCGATCCGCTGTTCGTGCCCGGCAGCTGGGACCGCGAGGTGGAGCTGCAGGAAGAGCGACTGGTCGCGCGGGGCTGAGCCTCAGCGGCCCAGCCGCTCCTCGAGCCGGACGGTCGATCGCAGAGCCGAGAAGTCGCTGAACAGGATTGCGAAGCGCGTGACCTGTTCCGGGTCGCCGCCGGGTGCCGACAGCGCGCCGGCCAGCGGGCGGCGGCCTCGGGCCACTGCTGCCATCGCCTCTTCGTCGACGGTGATGACCAGGTCGGGCTGTCCTGAGCTGCCGCGCACGACGGTCAGCTCCCCGTCTTCGACCCGGAAGTCGAAGGCCTCCTGGCGCACCCGCAGCTCGTACCGGGCGGTCAGGGCTTGGGCGGCCTCCGGCCTGAACTGGCTGCGCAGTCCCATGACGAACGTGTCCACTCCCACTGAGTCGCTCGCGGGAAGGAGGGGAGAGCCGGCTCCCCAGCGGCCGATGGCCTGGAGCACCGACTCCAGCTCGAGCCCGCGGTCGGTCAGCTCGTACACGGCGGACGCGGTGGGGGGCGGAAGGGTGCGGCGGCGCAGGATGCCGGCCGCCTCCAAGTCGTCGAGCCGTTGCGAGAGGACGTTCCGGCTGATGCGCGGGAGACCCCGGCGCAGGTCGGTGAAGCGCTTGGGCCCCAGCAGCAGCTCGCGCACGACCAGGAGGGCCCAGCGGTCGCCGATCAGGTCCAGCGCGTGGGCGGAGGGACAGCCGTCGAAGAGATCCTGCCGCACTGCCATGTCTTGACCCTAAACCAGACTACGCAATATGACAAACCAATCAACTGGTTGCGTTTTAGGACTTGAGATGCTTGACTCGTCACGTACCGCCCCGACCGAGGAGACGCCGCACGTGGATCTCGAGCTCTCGCACTGCTTCATCACGGTCCGTGACCTGGACGAGGCCCTTGCCTTCTACCGCGACGTGCTGGGCCTGCAGGTCCGGACGGACGCGGCGATCGGCCCCATGCGCTGGCTCACCGTGGGCCCCGAGGGCCAGCCCGACGTCCAGGTATCGCTGGAGACTCCGGAGGGGCGCCCGGGCGACGTGGGCGCGCTGGCCGAGGTGGTCGCGGCGGGATCGCTGACCGGGGCGATCTTCCGCACCGCCGACTGCGACGCCGCCTTCGCCGAGCTCCTCGACGCGCACGCGCCGGTGGTGCAGGAGCCGAAGGACCAGCCCTACGGCGTCCGCGACTGCGCAGTTCGCGACCCCTCGGGCAACATGCTGCGGTTCGCCCAGTCGCTGGAAGCGGGCACGGCGTGAGCCGCGGGACCGTGGGGCAGGTCCGCTCCAAGGACGGTACCGCCATCGCGTTCGAGAGACGCGGAGCCGGCCCGGGGCTGATCCTGGTCGACGGCGCGCTCTGCTACCGCGAGGTCGGGCCCGGTCGGGCGCTGGCCACAGCCCTTGCCCAGCACTTCACCGTCCTCACGTACGACCGCCGCGGCCGGGGCCAGAGCGGGGACGGTGCGCACTACGCCGCGGAGCGCGAGGTGGAGGACATCGAGGCGCTGATCGATGAGGCCGGCGGCGCGACGTACCTGCTCGGCCACTCCTCGGGGGCGGCGCTCGCGCTGGACGCCGCGCAGCGCGGGGCGGGCGTCGAAGCTCTCGCCCTGTATGAGGCCCCGCTCATCGTCGGGGACAGCCGTCGGCCGGTCCCCGGCTCCTACCGCTCGACGCTCGCGGCCTGCATTGCCGCCGACCGCCGCGGCGACGCGGTCCGGTTGTTCATGGGTCAGGTCGGGCTCCCGGCCGTGGTCATCGCGCTGCTGCGCGTCACGCCGATGTGGAAGAAGCTCACCGGGATCGCGCACACCCTCGTATACGACGCGACCATCCTCGACGGCCTGCAGGGCGGCGAGCCGTTGCCCACGGACCGATGGGACGGGGTCAGCGTGCCCACGGTGGTGGCGGTGGGGCAGAAGAGCCCGGCGTGGTTCCACGAAGCGGGGCGGGCCCTCGTCGAGCTTCTCCCCGACGCCCGGCTTCGGGTCATCCCCGGTCAGCGGCACAACGTGAAGGCGAAGCCGCTCGCTCCCATGCTGGTGGAGTTCTTCGGGGCCGCCGTCGCGGTCCGCTAACCCCGTTCTGTTGAGGACAGCCCGGGTCCGCCCGTTGCCGCCGAGATCGTGGGCAAGCGCCGCCCTAGCCAGGGCCTTTTGCCGTGACCGAAGGAGCCGAGGGCCTCGGCAAAGAAGGCCTCGAACGCCTGGTCCTCGTTCACCGGCCCAGCCACTCCGACAAGCGGACGTCCGCCCGCAGGACGTCGAAGTCGCCCGAGTCGCGGATCTCCTCGGCCGCCGCGGCCATCGCGCCCGCGGCCACCCAGGCCAGGCTGCCTCCCACGCTGACCCGCTGGGCGCCGGCTTCGACGATCTCGGCCATCGTCATCCCCGGCCGCGCGAGCACGTTCACCGGCCTGCCCGTGGCGGCCACCACGGCGCGGATGTCGCCGGGGTCGGTGAGGCCGGGGGCGTACAGGACGTCTGCGCCGGCGCGCTCGTAGGCCTGCACGCGGGCGATCGTGTCCTCCAGCCGCGGGTTGCCGCGGATGTGGTTCTCCGCCCGGGCCGTGAGGGTGAACGGGAAGTCCAGGCGCCGGGCGGCCTCGCACGCGGCGGCGATCCGCTCGGTCGCGTGTTCGACCTCGTAGAGGTGACCGCTGGGGTCCCAGTCCTCGATCGAGCCGCCCACCGCGCCCGCCTGCGCGGCGCGGGCTATTGCCGCGGCGGCGTCCTGAGGGTCGGGGCCGAAGCCGTTCTCCATGTCCACGCTCACGGGAAGGTCCGTGGCCGCACCGAGGGCGCTCACGTGGTCCGCCAGCTCGTCCAGCGTGACCGACCCGTCCGCCCGGCCGAGGGTGAAGGCAAAGCCGGAGCTGGTGGTGGCCAGCGCCTGGAAGCCCAGCGCGGCGAGCACCTTGGCCGAGCCGGCGTCCCACGGGTTCGGGATGAGGAACGGCTCGCCCTCGTGGAGGGCGCGAAAGCGCGCCGCCTTGTCCGCTTGGGTCACCACCGGTCAGTCGCGCTCCTCGTCCCCCTGGAGGAAGGCAGGGTCGGCCACCAAGAATACGCCGCACACCACGAAGGCCAGCAGCAGGGCGATGCCCAGCGCGAGAGTCACGGTGGCCTTGAAGGGCAGCATCAGGGCCAGCCCGAGCAGCAGGCAGGCCAGGGTCGCGGCCCGCAGGCGGGGCGCTCGCCTCACGAGTCCTCCTCCTCCGGCGAAGGCCGCGACACGGGAGTGAAGCGCTGGTGCAGCGGCTCGTAGTCCTGGTCCAACGTCCCGCGCAGGACCAGGCGGTACAGCCACGCGAGCGAGGGCACGAGGATAAGCGCCCCGATGCCGAGCCCGATCAGCAGGTCGCCCAGCACCCCGTCGTCGGCAGCCGCTCGCTGCAGGGTCAGCTGTCCCGGCAGCAGGTACGGGCTCTGGGCCACCGCCCAGCCCACCACCACGGCCACCACGGCGGCGGCCGAGCTGGCGCGAGCGAGCTCGAAGCGGCGCGTGGCCACGAGCGCCAGCGTGGCCACCCCTGCCACGCCGGAGGCGAGCACGCAGGCCAGGCCGAGGCCGTGGGTCAGCCCGGCGTACAGATCGGGCGAGTCCGAGGCGATCACGGGCAGCGCCCCGATCGCCACCACACCGGCGAGCACGCCCGAGGCCAGGGCGCGCGAGCGAAACGCTTTCTGCAGGTCGGGCACGCCGGCTCGGCCCGAGTCGCCCGCGAGGAAGACCGCCGCCAGGTGCGCCCCGGTCACCACGGCCAGGACTCCTACGGCGACCGACGTGGGGTTGAGCCAGGAGCTCCACGGATCGCCGAGGGCGTTGCCCGTCGGCACCCGCCCGGAGGCGATTCCCCCGAGCACCGTTCCCAGCGAGAAGGGGACGAGCACCGAGGACGACGCAAACAGCGCGCCGAAAAAGCGCGCCTCGCCGATGGTGGCCGCCTGACCGCGCAGGGCGAACGCGGCGCCCCGGAAGATGATGCCCGTGATGGCCACGAACAGCGGCACGTACAGGGTGGAGAAGATCGAGCTGAACGCCACCGGGAAGGCGGTCCACAGGACCACCAGCACGAAGATCAGCCACACGTGGTTGGCCTCCCACACCGGGCTCATCGACCGCTGCACCATGCCGCGCACGCGGCCGCCGCGCTCGGCCCCGCCGGCCGTGAGGTCCCAGAAGCCGGCGCCGAAGTCCGCACCCCCGAGCACCGCGTAGGCGACCAGGCCGGCCATCACCAGCACCAGGCAGACCACCGCCAGCGTCACGCGGCTCCCTCGACCTCGGCCGTCGCCGACGTGCCCGCCAGACGCCGCAGCATCCAGAAGGCGGCCCAGATCAGGCCCGCGTAGACCACGACCATCGCCCCGAAGGCGGGCCACAGCCCGCCCGCGTCCGTCACCGCCTGCTCGGTGCGCATGTATCCGTAGACCACCCACGGCTGGCGGCCTACCTCGGTGGTGATCCATCCGCTGATCAGCGCCAGGAGCGCCAGCGGCCCGGCGACCATCAGCGCGCGGTAGAACCAGGGCGTGCGCGGGAGCCGACCGCACCGCCACCAGAGCACGAGGAACCACAGCCCCAGCGCCATCAGCGCCGTGCCCACCGACACCATCACCACGAAGCTGGTGCGCACCACGTTCACCGGCGGCCGGTCGCGGGCGGCCACGGTGTCCAGGCCCTTGACCGTCGCGTTGGGGTCGTGGAAGGCCAGCAGCGAGAGCAGCCTGGGCACCGCCACGCCGTCGCGGATCTGGCCGTCGGAGTAGTAGCCGCCGAGGTGGAAGGGCGCACCCTTCGTCGTCTTGCTCAGCCCCTCGAAGGAAGCGAGCTTGACCGGCTGGTTGTCGGCCACCGTGCGCGCCGCCCAGTCGCCCACGATCACCTGGACGGGCGCCGCCAGCGCCGCGAAGGTCAGCCCAACGATCAGCGCCGCGCGGGTGTAGTGGTCGCGCCGGCCGCGCAGCCACCGCCGGCCGTAGTAGCCGGCCACCAGGAAGCCCACCACCAGGTAGCCGGCCAGGTACATGTGCACCAGCTCGTGCCACACGTTGCCGCCGAACAGGGCGGTGTAGGGCTGGGGGTTGACCACCTTGCCGTTCACCACGTCGAACCCACCCGGGTCGTTCATCCACCCGTTCACCGCGATCACCATCATCGACCCGGTCACGCCGGCGATCACCACCGGCACGCCGACCAGGAAGTGCGTACGGCGCGAGAGCCGGTCCCAGCCGTACACGTAGATGGCGATGAAGATCGCCTCCACGAAGAATGAGATCCCCTCGAGGGCGAACGCCAGCCCGAACACCGCGCCGAAGGTGGCGGTGAAGTTGGGCCACAACAGGCCGAACTCGAAGGAGAGGATGGTGCCGGTGACCACGCCGACGGCGAACAGCACCAATGCGACCTTCGACCACCGCTTGGCCAGCGCCTTGTAGACCGGGTCGCCGGTGCGCAGCCACAGGCCCTCCACGTAGAGGAACATGGCCGGGAAGGCGATGCCGAAGCAGACGAGCGGTATGTGGACGATGAACGACAGCGCCTGCAGCTCGCGGGCCGGCAGCAGGTGCTCCTGATCGCTGCGGCCCAGTGCGCCGCCGACCTGCTCGACTGCCGTGGGAAGCAGGTGGGCGACGGTCACCCGCTCATGGTCGCAGCACACGGTTAAGGTGCCCGCGGCCGCGACGCGACGGACGCCGCGGTGGCGCCGTCGTCGTGGGCTACGGCCGCTTACCCGGTCTCGGCGGCGAGCCTGATCGTGATGGCGCGGGCGTACTGGACCACGTACACGTGGCTGCGGGCCTTGCGGAGGACCCGGGCACGGGCTCGGAAGTAGGCGACCCCGCCGAGCCGAGGAGTCGGGAAGGTCACCTCATAGCGGCCTGTCGAGCTCGGCTTGGCGCTACCCACGGTGCGGTAGTGGCCGCACACCAGGCGCTGGATCGTCACGCGGTTGCCACGCCCCAGCAGCTTGCGCTTGACATGGCCGCGCACCGTCATCGTGCCTCCCTTTGCCTCGATCGCTGTCGAGCGAAGCGACTGCGGCAGCTTCAAGGTCGGGGACTTGGCGCCCTGGGAGATCGCGCGGTAGCGCGTCTTCACGAGGTTGCGCCCTGCCGGCTTGGGCACCCTCGCCGTGAACGTTCCGTTGGTCGACGCCTTCACCGTCTTTACCTTCGTGAACCGGCTCGTCTTCGAGCCCCGGGTGGAGTCCTCGTAGAGGCTGACGTCCTTTCCGGCAAGCGCAGGTCCGACCAGGCCCTTGAGGAGCACCTCCTTACCGCGGACGTCCGCGCTGACGAGGCTGATCGCGCGTCGGTTGCAGGCGCGCGCGCCGCTGGCGGACTGGGAGGCTGGCGCGGCACCCGGAGGACTCTTGACCGGCGGCAGGCCGCCTGAGCCGCAGAGATCTGCCGGTATCTCCAGCGCCTGGACCTGACGGTCGTAGGCGTCGATGAACCAGATCGCGCCGTGGCCTTGGGACCGGAAGGTCGTGTTGTCACACTCGATGTCCTCGATCCTGCGGTCGCCCTGGTGGAACAGCGTTGCCGAGCTGAAGTCCTTCGTGACCTGGTAGATCTGTGAGCTGCCGTCGTTGGCCATGTACAGGTCGGAGCCGCCGACGGCGATGCCGGAGTTGCCGTTGCCGGACCAACCGGGCACCGAGCAGACATTGTGCGAAGCGAGCGTGGCACCGGCGGTCGAGTAGTGCGTCACCGTGCAGCTCCCGTCGCCGCTTGCGAACAACGTGTCGTCGATGCCGTCGAAGGCGAGACCGTCGAAGCAGCCTTGCGTGGCGAACTGGTCGGTCGAGCTGCCGGTCGCGGGGTCGATCAGGATCGCCTCGCCGGACGCGTTGCAGCCCCAGATCTTGCCGCGCGTGGCGTCGTAGGCCAGCGCGCCCAGGTTGCTCCCGTTCTGGACGTTGATCGTGCGGACCAGGCTCCCGTCGCTGAGTTTGAAGAAGTCGATCCTGCTGTTGTCATAACAGGAGATCGCTCCCTCGAGCTCGCCGCTGGCGTTGGGTACGACCGCCAGACCCACGTTGAGGCGGCAGGGACCACCGCCGGCTTCGATCGTGCGCAGGATGTCGCCGGTTGCGGCTGAGGCCGATGCGGTGAAGATGCCTGCGCAGATCAAGGCACCCATCACGATGTAGGAGACCCTCAGTCGAGACCACCGCATTTTGCGACTCCTAGGCTTGGCTTTCCGTCGCCTCGAGGGCGACCTTGCAGAGCGAACGTACACCCGTATGTCGATTCGCGCCAGAATCGAGGACGAGGGGTCTACAAGGCCGGCCCGACGCGCCGCGGTCTCCAATGGTTGGCTAGCGACGTTCGCGCGTGCGGGTTTTGCTCTTGCCACCCTTCTCGCCTTCGGCTTCTCGCTTGCGCTCGAGCTCCGCCGCGGCGCCGCGGTCAGCACAGCGCCTTGCTGCCGGCTTCTCCGGCTCTGTGCCGCTGTGGAAGCCGTCGATCCTCCTACGCATTGACGTAGGGTGCCCGCTCGATGTCCGAGCGCCGACCCGACGTGATGATCCTCTGTGGCGGCCGCGGAACCCGGCTCCAGGAGCACACGCAGACGCTGCCCAAGCCGCTCGTCGAGATCGGGGGCCGGCCGATCGTGTGGCACGTGATCCGCATCTACGCTGCCCAGGGCTTTCGCCGCTTCCTGCTGCTCACCGGCCACAAGAGCGAGGCCGTCGAGCAGTTCACCGCCGCCGAGCAGTGGCCCGACGGGGTGGAGGTGGAGTGCATCTTCACGGGTGAGGACACGCCCACCGGCGGGCGCATCCTCCGCGCCCGCGAGCGCGTGGCCGACGGCACATTCTGCGTCACCTACGCCGACGGCGTGGCGGATATCGACCTAGCCGCCGAGATGGAACACCACCGGCGCCACGAAGGGCTGGCCACGATGGCGGTGGTGCGTCCCGAGCTGCAGTTCGGGGTCACCGAGATCGACGGGCACGACCGGGTCACCGGCTTTCACGAGAAGCCGCGCTCGGAGCACTGGATAAACGGCGGCTTCTTCATCCTCGAGCACGGTGCGTTCGACTATCTGGACGACTCCAGCACGCTCGAGCGCGAGCCCCTGGAGGGCCTGGCGGCCGACGGGCAGTTGCACGTCTGGCGCCACACCGGATTC
This sequence comes from Solirubrobacterales bacterium, assembly GCA_038202855.1. Lineage (GTDB taxonomy): Bacteria > Actinomycetota > Thermoleophilia > Solirubrobacterales > Thermoleophilaceae > JAAYBF01. The sequence continues at coordinate 1,651 of JBBREO010000063.1, read as the reverse complement.
TGGGAGTGCCTGGACACCTACAAGGACGCCGTCACCCTGAACGACCTGTGGGCCGGCCAGGCGCCGTGGAAGGTGTGGAGCTGAACCCGCCCGGAAGGAACTCGACTGGCGCGGGCGAAACACTGGCTCGTGAAGTCGACCGGCACCGCAGCCCTCACCCTGTCCGCCGAGATCCGCTCCCGCTTCGACGAATTCAGCCGCTCCCAGAAGGACGTCGGGCAGTACATCGTCGATCACCTGGACGAGGCCTCGTTCCACACCGCTGAAGAGCTGGCCCGCCGGGCCAACACGTCCAGCTCGACCGTCGTGCGCTTCGCCCAGGCCCTCGGCTTCGAAGGCTTCCCCGAGCTCCAGGCCGCCGCCCGCGACGAGTACCGGCGCGTGCGCGAAGGCGAGGAGGGCGCCATCGACGTGTCCAACCCGCCGCTGTTCCCGATCGACCAGACCGAGTTCGAGGCCTCACTGGCCGCCGACCACGTGAACGTCGAGGACACGGCGCGCAAGGTCGACCGCGAGCAGGTCGAGGCGTGCGTCGAGCTGATCTCCCACGCCGAGCGGATCGTGCTCTGCGGCACCGACCAGATGGCCTTCTTCGCCTCCTACCTGCGCCACCTGCTGATGCTGCTCGACCTGCGCTGTGAGGTGGTGGCCAGCCCGTCCCAGGAGGGCCTCGCCCGGCTCGGTCGCATCGACGAGAACACCGTGCTCGTGGGCTTCTCCGCCGGTCGGCCGCACCCGCTCGTGGTGCGCGCCATGAAGCTGGCCCGCAACCGCCGTGCGGCCACGATCTGCGTGTCCGACGCCACGCTCTCCGAGGTGGCCAAGCTGGCCGACCACAAGCTCTTCTACTCCTCCAACAGCCCGGCCTACGTGCGCTCGCACGCTGCCCTGCTGAGCGTCGTACAGGCCCTTGCCTACGGCGTCTACGCCCTGGACGAGCCTGCCTACGCCGATCGCATCAAGGCGTTCAAGCTGAAGTGAGCAGCGCCCCCGCCGCGCTCGTGACCGGCGCCGCGGGCGGCATCGGGCGCGCCGTGGCCCGGGCACTGGAGGGCGACGGCTACGACGTGCTGGGCGTGGACCTCGAGCCGGGCGAAGACGGCCCGGGCGAGCCGCACCAGGCCGACCTGACTACGCGCGAGGGCAACCGCGGCGCCGTCGACGCCGCGCTGGAGCGCTACGGTCGCCTCGACCTGATCGTGGCCAACGCCGGCGTCCAGCACGTCGCGCCGGTGCCCGAGTTCCCCGAGGACAAGTGGGACCTCCTGATCGCGCTCATGCTCACCAGCCCCTTCCTGCTGGCGCGCTACGGCTGGGAGGCGCTCGCCCGCTCGGGCGACGGCCGCTTCGTGGCCATCGCCTCGGCCCACGCCCTGGCCGCCAGCCCGTACAAGTCCGCCTACGTGTCGGCCAAGCACGGCGTGCTGGGCCTGGTGAAGACGCTCGCCCTCGAGGGCGCCGACAAGGGCATCCTCGCCACCGCCGTCTGCCCGGCGTTCGTGCGCACCCCGCTGGTCGAGGCCCAGATCACCGACCAGGCCAAGGCGCACGGCATCTCCGAGGACGAGGTGCTCGAGCAGGTGATCCTCGCCCCGCACGCCGTCAAGCGGCTGATCGAGCCCGAGGAGGTGGCAGCCACCGTCTCCTTCCT
>JBBREO010000062.1:0-15414 GCA_038202855.1 Solirubrobacterales bacterium | reverse complement strand
GCATGAGCACGATCCGCCCGCGCGGCGCGTCGGCCTCCACGCCCCACACCCCGTAGGTGGGACCCGGGGGCAGGCAGAATCCGCACTGCACGCCGGCCACGATCAGCGTCGGCTCGGGCGGCTTGTCGTCGTCCCAGATGCCGATCTGGATGGGGTTCGAAGGATCCGGCATCCGTGCCAGATCCTGTTCGGGCCCGGCCTCCATCAGCCCACCCCCGCCAGCACGCCGGGGGCGCACGCGCCCGCCGGGTCGAAGCGCTCGCGCACGCGCCGCATCAGGGCCACGGCGCCGGAGTCCTGGGGGCCCCAGACGTCCAGCGACTCGCGCTGCTCGGCGGGCGCGTCGAGCACCACGCAGGGGGAGGGGACGAGGGCGTTGCGGAGGGCATCGACCTGCGCGCCGTCGCGAACGGTTATCCACGACAGGCCGAAGGCGGCCCGGTTGACGACCCTGGCGTCGAGGTCGCGAGCTCGCTCGAGCACCGTCCTGGTCTGATCCTGCACGCCGGAGACGCGTACCACGATGCCGTCCTCTGAGCGCTGGGTGCCTCGGGCGTGGTCCCACAGCGGCTGGTCGTCCTCCTCGACGCGAGAGTCGAGGTCGTGGCGGCCCAGCTTGGCCGCCACCTCCGCGGCCGGGTCGGCTGCCGTCGCGCCGCCCAGACGCGCCATCACCGCGCCGCGGCCGTCCTCCCACACCACGTCCAGGCTCTGGAGCTCGAGCCGGGCGTGGGTGAGCTCGGCCGCCGCGGCGGCGAGGGCGGCGGGGTCGTCGCCCACGCCTACCGCCGTGGCCGTGCGCGGAGGCAGGGGATGGAGGCGAACGGCTACCTGCAGGATGGCGCCCAGGGTGCCGTAGGAGCCAGCGAACAGCTTGGCCAGGTCGTATCCCGCCACGTTCTTGATCACCTTGCCGCCCGACTTGGCCACGGTCCCGTCGGACAGGGCGACGGTCATGCCCACCACGAGGTCGCGCACCGTGCCGTAGCGGTGGCGCAGCGGCCCGGAGTCGGCGGTGGCCACCACCCCGCCGATGGTGGCGTCCCCACCCGGCGGATCGAGGGCCAGCATCTGGCCGGCCGAGACGAAGGTGGACTGCATGTCGGCCAGGCGCGCGCCGGCGTCGACCACCGCGGTCAGGTCGCCCTCGTTGTGCTCCACGAGCCGGTCCAGCCCCGCGGTGGAGATCACGGTGGCATCCCCCTCGGCCGCGGCGCCCCAGTGGAACTTGGAGCCCGCCCCGCGGAAGCGAACGGACGAGCCCGCCTCGCTGGCCTCGCGCAGGTCGGCGGCCAGCTCCTCGGCGCTCACATCCGCTCCGCCAGCCCGGCTTCCTCGAGCGGATGACGCCGGTAGGGCCCGGGCACCTCTCCGCACAGCCGCGGCGTGGGCATCACCTTGCCGGGGTTGGCCAGGCCGTCGGGGTCGAAGGCACAGCGCAGGCGTTGGAACGTGGCCAGGTCGTCCTCGCCGAACATCGAGGGCATGTAGCGCTTCTTGTCCACACCGACGCCGTGCTCGCCGGTGATCGAGCCGCCTTCGTCCACGCAGGTCTTGACGATCAGCCCGGCCAGCTCCTCCGCCCGCTCGGGCTCGCCGTCCACCGAGCCGTCGTAGCAGACCAGCGGGTGCAGGTTTCCGTCGCCGGCGTGGAAGACGTTGGCCACCTTGAGCCCGTACTCCTCGCCCAGCTCCTCGATCCGGCCCAGCACCGCCGCCATGCGCGTCCGCGGGATCACCGAGTCCTGCACGTAGTAGTTCGGCGCCACACGGCCCATGGCCGCGAACGCGGCCTTGCGCGTCCTCCAGATCAGCGCCCGCTCGGCCTCGTCGGCGGCCACGCGCACCTTCCAGGCGCCGCCGTCCTCGCACAGGGCCACCACCTGGTCGAAGCGCGCCTCGCACTCGTGCTCGGACCCGTCGAGCTCGATCACCAGCGCCGCGCCGGCGTCCTGGGGATAGCCGGCGTTGGTCGCGCCCTCGGCGGCGCGGATGGCCAAGTTGTCCATCATCTCCAGCGCGCCGGCCACGATCCCCTCCGACACCAGCTCGGACACCACCTCGCCGGCCTCGCCGGTGGAGTCGAAGAAGGCCACCAGCGTGCGCGTCGTCTCGGGGGAGGGCACCACGCGCAGCGTGATCTTGGTGGCCACTCCGAGCGTGCCCTCCGAGCCCACGAATGCGCCAACCAGGTCATAGCCGGGAACGTCGACTCCCTTGCCGCCGAGCTGCACCATCTGCCCGTCCGCCAACACGAGCTCCAGGCCGGTCACGTAGTTGGTGGTGAAGCCGTACTTGAAGCAGTGCGCGCCGCCGGAGTTCTCGGCCACGTTGCCGCCGATCGAGCAGACGATCTGACTGGAGGGGTCGGGCGGGTAGAAGTGGCCCGGGCCGACCGCCTCGGACACCGCGATGTTGGTCACGCCCGGCTCCACCACCACGCGCTGGTTCGGCAGGTCCACCTCGAGGATCCGGCGCATCCGCGAGACGACGATCAGCACGCCGTCCTGGACCGGCATCGCGCCCCCCGACAGCCCCGATCCCGACCCGCGGGCCACGAACGGCGTGCCGGTGCGGTGACAGGCCGCCACCACGCGCTGAACCTCCTCGGCGCTGCTGGGCAGCACCACGGCGCCGGGCACCTGGGCGTACTGGAGCAGACCGTCGGACTCGTAGGTGCGCAGCTGATGGCGGTGCGTCGGAACGTGCTCTTCGCCGCAGATCGACCGCAGCTCGTCCACGAGCTCGGTCGGGACGGTCACTTCACGACCATCCAGTCGAGCACAAAGGTGGACTGGAGGTAGATGATCAGGCACATGGCCACGACGAGCGCGATGCTCCAGCCCACGACCTTACGGAACAGGTCCCCCTCCTGTCCGGCCATCCCGACCGCCGCCGCGCCAATGGCGAGGTTCTGCGGCGAGATCATCTTGCCCAGCACGCCGCCGGAGCTGTTGGCGGCGGCCATCAGGATCGGCGGCAGGTTCGCGTCCTTTGCCGCCTGCACCTGCAGCGCGCCGAACAGCGCGTTGGATGAGGTGTCAGAGCCGGTGACGGCCACGCCGAGCCAGCCGATCAGCCCCGACAGCAGGGCGAAGATCGACCCCGCGCCGGCCACCCACAGCCCGAGCGTGATCGTCTGGCCCGATTGGTTCATCACGTAGGCGAGCCCCAGCACCGAGGCCACGGTGAGGATCGCCCACTTGAGCTGGTCCAGCGCACCCCCCGCCACGCGCGCCGCCCGCCTGGGGCCGACGCCCAGCACGATCGCGGTGATCACGCCGGAGATCAGCATCAGGGTGCCCGCCGCGGGCAGCCAGTTGAGGTTGAACTCCAGGCTGGAGACGGCCTCGCCCTTGGGGTTGGTCACGTGCAGGCCGGGCCAGTTGAGCACGTGCGTGAACGGCTCCTTGGCCAGCCGGTCCTTGATCGGGGCGAGCTGAGCCAGTGAGAAGACGGCGATGATGATCGCGTAGGGCGCGTAGGCCTTGGCCACGTCTCCCGCCGGGTCGGTCTTGCGGTCGCGGCGCTGGATCTCGGACTCCAACGCCGGGTCGTGGGTCTCCGAGCCGGCCACCGCCGGGCGCGGACCGCCGGTACCCTCCCCGACCAGCGGCTCGCCGGGCTGCCACACGCGCAGGAAGGCGACCATCGCGGCGGTGGAGGCAAGCGAGGCGAGAATGTCGGTCAGCTCGATCGAGATGAAGTTGGAGGTCGCGTACTGCGCTGCGGCGAACACCAGGCCGCCAACCACCGCCGCGGGCCAGGTCTGGCGCAGGCCGCGCATGCCGTCGACCATGAACACCAGCACCAGCGGCACCAGCACGGCCAGCAGCGGCGTCTGGCGCCCGACCATCGCGCCCAGGTCGGCCGGGGGCAGTCCGGTGATCTCACCCAGCGTGGTGATCGGGATGGCGATAGCGCCGAAGGCCACCGGCGCGGTGTTGGCCACCAGCGCCACCGAGGCGGCCTTGATCGGCCGAAAGCCCAGCGCGATGAGCATCACCGACGTGATGGCCACCGGGGTGCCGAAGCCCGCGAGCGCCTCGAGCAGCGCGCCGAAGCAGAAGGCGATGATCACCGCCTGGATCCGCTGGTCCTCGGAGATCGCCCCGAACGAGCGCCGCAACACCGCGAAGTGCCCGGTCTCGACGGTCATGTTGTAGACCCAGATCGCCGTGACGACGATCCACATGATCGGAAACAGGCCGAAGGTCGCGCCCTCGGTGGCCGACAGCAGCGTCTGGCCGATGGGCATGTCGTAGACGGCTATGGCCACGATCATGCCCACCGCCAGGGCCGACAGCGCCGCCCACTGGGCCTTCCACTTCACCCCCCCGAGCAGCACGAACAGCGTGATCAGGGGAAGCACGGCAAAGATCGAACTGAGCCCCAGGGAATCGCCCACGGGGTTGAACACCTGCTGGTACATACGCTCTCCTCTCCTCACCTCGCGGTTTCCCCGCGCGTGACGAATGGAAACGCGACTGCCGTCAGTCGGCCAGCAGGGCGCGGCGCAGCTCGTTGCGTCCGGCCCGGGCCACGCGGTCGCGTCCGAGCGCCTTGGCCCGGTAGAGCGCGGCGTCGGCCGCGTTGGTCAGGCCGTCGGGGTCGAGCGGGAGGGGAGGGCCGGTGGCCACGCCGAGCGACACCGTGGCGGGCCAGGACTCCTCCTCGGCCGCCGTGGACACGCTGGCGCGCAGCGACTCCGCGATCGTCGCGCCGGAGTCCAGGTCGCAGTTGGGCAGCAGGATCACGAACTCGTCGCCACCCGTGCGGGCCAGCACGTCAACGTCGCGCAGCTGGCCGCCCATCACGTCCGCCGCCAGCGACAATGCCTCGTCGCCGGCGGAGTGGCCGTGGCGGTCGTTTATCTGCTTGAGCCCGTCGAGGTCCACGGCGATCACGCACAGGGGCTCGCCGGTGCGGCGCGCGCGGGTCAGCTCGATCCCCAGCCGCTCGTCCAGCCCGCGGCGGTTGAGGATGCCGGTGAGCGGATCGCGGGCCGCGGTGGCGTCGAGGTTGCCGACGAGGTCGTCGACCTCGCGGTTCATCGCCCGCACCATGAGGCCGGCCACCACCATGCCGGCCATGGTCGTCGCCCACCGGGCCACGCCGGTGGAGACGCTCACGTCCCCCCACAGCACGGCGGCGTAGGCCAAGCCGGCGAACCCGACCTGGGCCGGTCCCGAGCGGCCGGGGAAGAAGTAGAAGGAGTAGATCGCCACGAGGATGTAGAAGACCTCGAAGTCATCGACCTGCGGGCTGGACTTGCCGCCGGCCGCCACACCCAGGGCGATCAGCACGGTGACCATCGCGATCATCGCCTGGCTCGACCACGCTGGAGCCAGCGCCGGCCAGGCGATCAGGCCGGCGCCCATCGCCACCGCCACGAGGCTGAAGCCCAGCAGCAGCGTGCCGTGCTCGAGGCCGGGGAACAGCACGCTCAGCGAGGCGAGCGCGCCGCAGGCCGTCAGCATCGCGCCGCCCACCCGGCGTCGGTAGGCCAGCCCGCGTCGGTGCGGGGCGTCGGGTGGGGCGGGGGTTTTGGAGAGAGCCAATGCGGCTGTTTCGGATGCGGCGGCGGGGCTATTAACCCTAACTGGCCCGGCGCAGGCCGCCCGAATAGCCTGGTCTGAGATGCGCACCGTCTACCTGGGCACGACCGACTTCGCGGCCACCGTGCTCGACGACCTGGCGCGCTCGCCGCACCGGCCGGCCCTGGTGGTCTCGCGTCCAGACCGCCGGCGCGGTCGCGGGCGGCGCACCCAGTCGCCGCCGGTGGCCGAGCGTGCCCGCGAGCTGGGGATCGAGCTGGCCCAGCCCGAGCGGCTGAACGATCCGGACACCGTTGCCCGGATCGCCGCGGACTCCCCGGAGGCGCTGTGCGTGTGCGCCTACGGCGCCATCATCGGCGACGGGCTGCTCGCCGCCCATGACTCCTACAACGTGCACCCGTCGCTGCTTCCGCGCTGGCGCGGCGCGGCGCCGGTGGAGCGGGCAATCCAGGCGGGCGACGATCGCACCGGTGTGTCGATCATGCGTCCGATAGCCGAGCTGGACGCCGGCCCCGTCCACCTGGTGGGCGAGGAGCCGATCCGCCCGGACGACGACTACGGCACGCTGGCTCCCAGGCTGGCCGCGCTGGGAGGCGAGCTGCTCGTCCGGGCGCTCGACTCGCGCCCCGAGCCGGTGCCCCAGCCGGCCGAGGGCGTGACCCACGCGGACAAGGTGGAAGGCCACGAGCGCCGGCTGGACCCGGCGCGTCCGGCGCGCGAGCTCGAGCGCACGGTCCGCGCGCTCAACCCCCACATCGGCACATGGGTTGCCGAGGACGGCCAGGAGCGGCGGCTCGGTGTGCGCCGCGCGCGTGTGGCCGAGGACGAGGGCATCGCGGAAGGCTCGATCGCGGCCGCGGGCGAGAGGCTGGTGCTGGGCACGGGCGTAGGCGCGCTCGAGCTGCTGGAGGTCCAGCCCCCGGGCGGGCGCCCGATGTCGGCGGCCGACTACCTGCGCGGACGGGTCCGGGGCGCCAGCCACAATGACGCGCGTGACTGAGTCGGCTGTCGACCTCGGGCCCCAGTGTCCGTCCTGCGGTGAGCCGTGGCTGCGGGCCACCAACCTCGCCGGCCGCTACCGGTGCGTGAACTGCTTGCACCGCTTCGAGCTGCGCTCGGAATGCGACAACTGCGGGGCCCACTCCACGATCGCCCGGATGTCGGACACGGCGAACGTGATCTGCCGCAACTGCGGCGCATCGATGCTCCGCCCGATCTAAGCGCCCCCAGGCCCCTCCGCCGCGCGCCGCGCCTCCTCGGCCTCGCGCTTGGCCTCGTCGCGCGCCTTGGCCGCCGCCTTGGCCGCATCGTCCTTCTCGCGCGCCTCGGCGGCCCGCTTGTCGGCCTCCTGCTCCAGCTCCTCGGCCCGCTTGGCGGTTTCCTGCGCGCGGCGCGCGCGCTCGACGCGGGCGTTGTTGCTCTCCAGTGTCCCCGGAGGCAGGGTCATGTCGAAGTGGCGCTCCAGCTCGCCGCGGTCTGGCTCGGCCAGGTCGGTGCCGGCTTCGGCCTGGGGGGCATGCTTGACCTGCTCCTTGGTGAACGCGATCTTCACGTGGTCGCGGGCGACGGTGGCCCCGGTGAGCGAGACCACGTTGAGCCTGCGCCCGAGCAGGCCGGTCTTGACGGCGCCGGCCACGGCCTCGTGGCCCGCGGCCCCGAAGTAGAGGTCCTCGAGCTTGCCCACCTTCTCGCCCTCGCGGTCGACCACCGTCTGGCCCAGCCACTCCTCGATGCGCTCGATCCGCATGCCGCGAGCCTAGCCACGTACCGCTCCCTGCAGGCTTGGCGCAAAAACCTGCACGTTTTGGCGCCGAGTACTCCAATCGGTGTAGTTGTGCCCCCAACTGCCGATGGAGGAGGGAATCCACTCCTCTGGCTCCTCGGGGCCTCTTTCCCTCAGGGGGCATATATGAAGAACTTCAACAAGACCCACAAGCTGCTCATGACGGTGCTCGTGGTCTCGATGGTGGCCGGCATCATGGCCTTCGCCACCTACTCCGCGTTCTCGAGCACGACCGACAACCAGAACAACAACTTCGCCACCGGCAGCGTCGCGCTCAGCGACAACGACGGCGGCACGGCTCTCTACAGCGTGACCAACGCGAAGCCCGGCGACGCGAGCCCGGCCAAGTGCATCACGGTGACCTACGGCGGCTCGCTCGGCGCCAGCGTCAAGCTCTACCGCAGCGCCTTCACCGCGGGCACGGGGCTTGACACCCAGCTCGACCTGACCGTCACGAAGGGCACGGGCGGCGCCTTCGCCGACTGCTCGGGCTTCACGCCCGCCGCAACCGGCTCGGCCGTCTACAGCGCGAAGCTGTCGGCCTTCCCGACCACCTTCGCCGGCGGGCTGGCGCTCACCAACACGAGCGGCTCCGCCGCCTGGGCGCAGAACGACGTGGTGACCTACAAGTTCCAGGCGTCGCTGCCCTCGACCACCAACGACACGTACCAGAACAAGGCCACCGGCACCCACGCGTTCACCTGGGAAGCCCAGAACAACTAGGTCGAGTCTCCTGCCCAGACCAACCGCCGGACCAGGGGGCCCGCAACTCGCGGGCCCCCTTCCGGCAAATCCCCTCCAGACCATGGACCCCGCCCCCCTCCACCGGTCGCCCGCAGAGCGGTGGATCGTCCGCGTGGCCTTTGTGGCCGGCGTCGCGCTCGCCGTGGCCGCGGTGGCCTCCTGGCGGGTGGACGCCGCTCCCGGCAGCTCGCGGGTCGACGTGCGGATGTCGGTCAACCTGACCGGCGAGCTGGCGGTCGCGCCCACAGGCACCGTGCTGTTCGGCCGGGCGATGGAGGCCGGCACGTCCCGCGGCTCCGTCCGTGGGCGCTTCTCCATCCGCAACCAGACGCCCCTGCCGCAGGCGGTCCGCCTGCGCACCCGGGCGAGCTCCCACGGCCTCGACGATCTGCTGTGGGTCGAAGCGTCCTCCGGGGGCCGGCGCCTGTTCTCCGGCCCGCTCGGCGAGCTGCGGCGGGGGTCGCGGCGGGCGATCCGCGTCGAGCCCGGCGGGCGCCGGACCGTCCGGCTGCACGCTTGGCTGCCGGCGCGAGCGCGCGCCGGCTACACCGAGGACCGCGAGGACATCGACCTCGAGCTGCCCTCCCGATCGATCGTGCGCCGGTGAGCCGGCTGCTGCGCATGGCGCTGCTCGCCCTGCCGGCGGGCGGTCTCCTGCTCCGGGGCGCGAGGCGCCGGGGGGAGCGCCCCGTCCCTTCGAGCCCCGTCACCGAAACGCCGACCCCCCAGATCCTCGACGCCGTCGCGCCGGCGATCCCGACGCCGCCACCGGCGCCCGCGGCGATCTCCAAGGAGCCAGAGCCGCGCCCGGGACGTACTGCCGCCCACGCGCTGGTGCGCGTGCCGGGCTCCCTGGCCGCCGGCGTGCTGACCGGCCTGATCGCCGCCGTGGTCGTGCCCGTCGCCCTCGGCGCCCACCCGCTCACGGTCATGTCGGGCAGCATGCACCCGGCGATCGCCACGGGCGATGCGGTGGTCGTGGCCCCCATCAAGGCAAGCCGGATGCGCGTGGGCGAGGTGGTCACCTTCCGTGATCCCCACCGCCAGCGCCACCGCCTGATCACCCACCGCGTGCGCGGCCTGGAGCGGGCAGGCGGAGTCTTCAAGGTCGTCACCCGCGGCGATGCCAACAACGCTTCAGAGCACTGGCGCGTTCCCGTCGGGGGCGAGGTCGGGAAGGTGGTCTACCGCCTTCCCATGGCCGGCTACCTCAGCCGGCTGGCGGCAAGCCCTCGCGGCCGCGTGGTGATGGTGTTCCTTCCCCTCCTGCTGCTCGGCGGTTGGGCGCTGGTCAGGATCTGGCGCCCGGCGCCGCGGGCCACGTCCACCTCCACCGGGTGCTCGGCGTGAGGGCGCTGGGTGCTCGCCGCGCCGGCGTCGCGCGCCGCCTGCGCGTGCTGCTGGTGGGCATGGTGCTCTGCGGCCTGGCCGCCATAGCGGCCGGGGTCACCTACGGCGCCTACGCCGGCTCGGTCGCCAATCCGGGGAACTCCTACGACAGCGGCTCGGTGGCCGTGGCCGACAACGACGGCGGCACGGCGATGCTCGCGCTCAGCTCTGCGCGCCCGGGCGCCACCGATACCTCCTGCATCCAGGTCACCTCCACGGGCTCGCTGAGCTCTGCCATCAACCTCTACGCGAGCCAGACTGGCACCCTCGGTACGTACCTGCAGCTCAAGGTCACCCGCGGCACCGGCTCCGCCGCCAGCTTCGACTCCTGCACCGGCTTCACCGCCGACACGTGCAACTACAAGACCCTCGGCGTTGGGGTGCTCTACTCCGGCACGCTGAGCAGCTACCCGAGCACCTACGCCGCAGGGATCGTGGACCCTGGCGCCGCCTGCGACGGCTCCGCCGAGGCGTGGACCCAGGGTGAGGTGCACTCCTACAAGTTCGACCTCACCTATCCGTCGGGCGCCGCGCTCGCCTCGCAGGGGCTGACCGGCACGGCGACGTTTAACTGGGAGGGGCGCAACCAGTGAGGCGCCTGAGCCGCAGCCACCTGCGCTGGATCATGGTCGGGCTGGCCCTGGGCGTCGGCTGCGCCGGCGGCACGGCCTGGGCCGCCTTCACCTCGATCTCCTCCAACGGGCCCAACTCTTTCTCGGCCGCGCCCGACCTGACCGCGCCCACCTTCACCCGCGCCACGGTGGCCAAGTCGACCGGCACCCAGACCGCGGCCCGCTTCCGCTCCGGAGGCGGCTACTACGTGTACGCCCAGGTCACCGACACCGGCAACCCGTCGGCCGGCATCCAGAGCGTGACGGCCAATACGAGCAGCTTCACTACAGGTGCGACGGCATCGGCCATGACCGCCGGCTCCTACACGGTGGCCGGGATCACCTACAACTACCGCAGCGCCGCGCTCACGGCCAACAGCGCGCTGGCCACGGGCACCAACTTCTCCTACACGATCACCGCCAAGGACAACGCCACAAACACCACCACCAGTGCAGCCCAGACGGCCCAGGCCGAGACCTACCAGTCGGTGATCAGCGCCACGTCCAACCTGGTCTCCTACTGGCGCCTGGGGGAGGCCAGCGGCACCGCGGCCGCCGACGTGAAGGCCGCCAACGCCGGCACGTACAACGGCTCGCCCGTCTTCGGCGCGGCCGGCGCCCTGGTCGGAGACACCGACAAGGCCGGCACCTTCGACGGCGTGAACGACTTCGTGAACGTGCCCGACTCGGCCTCTCTGGACGTTGTGGGCGCACTGACCGAGGAGGCGTGGATCAAGGTCACTGCCTTCGACAAGAGCTATCAGGCCATCCTGACCAAGGGAAACAGCGCCTATCGCCTACAGCGAAACAACGCCACCAACACGCTCGACTTCGAGCTGACTGGCACCACCCCGCTGGCCACCCTGGGCGCGGTGAACGTGAACGACGCCGCCTGGCACCTGGTCACCGCGGTGTGGAGCGGCTCGGGCACGCGCCAGATCTACGTGGACGGCGCGCTGGACGCCCAAACCACGGGGGTGACCGGCACCACGGCGGCCAACGCGCAGCCGCTGGCCATCGGCCAGAACGTAGAGACCGGCTCGCGCTTCTGGCACGGCCTGATCGACGAGTCGGCCATCTACAACCGCGCCCTGACCGCGGCCGAGGTGCTCGACCACTACAAGGCGGGGAAGGGAACGGGCTAGTCCGCGACTACCTTGCGGTAGACACCCTGCAACAGGTCCGACAGGCCGAACGCGGACAGCATCGAGGTGATCAGCCGCGTCTCGCGCGGCGCCACCACGAGCCCCAGCGTGCCGGCCGTGGCCATCCACATGTCCAGGCAGTAGGGGCAGGTCAGCAGCTCGCCGATCGCCCAGCGGGCGCCGGTGCCGCGCGGCTTCTCCTCCAGCTCTCCCGGAGCGTCGCCCTTGCCCTGGTACTCGGTGAAGGGTGCGCGCACGAACGCGGTCACCTTCTTCTTGGTCAGCAGACGGCTGAGCGCGAAGCTGGCCCCAGCGACGAGGACCACGTCCTGGGCGTCCAGGCGCTCGGGCAGGTCCCCGCCGCGCTGGTGGCGGACCACGAGGAAGGCGGTCACGCCGCTGGCGAAGGCGCCGGCCATCGTGGCGTAGGAGGCCAGCGGTGGGCGCTGGTCGTCGGGCGCGTAGCCCGAGGCGATGCCGTCATCGTCGTCGTGCTGGGCATCGTGGGGGACGGCGTGGACGCTGCGGGCCATGAGCTCCTCTTCGTTTCCGGTGGGCGAATCGCGGCAGGTGGCTACCCATGCCGGCGGGTCCTGCACATGCCGTTCGCGTCGGATGCTCGGGATGGAACTATGACGACTGGCTTGGGGCCTCTGCTAGTTCGTGGCCCCGGTGTTGGACCTGCTGCGCCACGCCGGCGCTGCGCTGGTGATCGGCGATCACCCGAGCGCCCTTTCCGGACCTGGGCGCGCCGGATCGCCCAGTGGCGACGCCGCGTGGAGGTGTACGCCTACTTCAACAACGACTGGGAGGGCTTCGCCGCCCGCAACGCGCTGGAGCTGCGCGCACGGCTCGCCGTCTAGGCGCGCGCAGGCAGCCCGTCCAGCGCCTGCTTGAGGTCGGCCACCGTCTGGAAGTCGAGTCCCAGGGCGTGGTCGTGGCGGTAGGCCACGTTGCCGTCCTCGTCCACGATGATCACCGCCCGCTTGGCCATCCCCAGGCGCGACTTGGCGCCGTAGCTCTCCGCTACCGACAGGTCCGGGTCCGCCAGCAGCGGCACGTTGAGCTCGTGGTTGTCGGTGAAGCTCTTCTTGGAGTCCACGTCCTTGCCCGAGATGCCCACGGCGGTGACCCCGAGCGCCCCGAACGCCTCCGAGTTGTCGCGGTAGGAGCAGAACTGCTTGGTGCAGACCGACGTCTCGTCGCCCGGGTAGAAGAGCAGGACGACCTTCTCGCCGCGGTGCTCGGAGAGGCGGAAGGACCCGTGTGTGCCTTCCAGCTCGAAGTCGGGGGCGTCGTCGCCTACTGCGGGGTGCTTCGCCACGGGGGTCCGATCGTCGGGAGGGTCCGAGACTAGTCGCGGGCGTTGCCCGCTCGGTAGAGCGCGTACAGCAGGCCGCAAAGCAACAACGCCCCGCCCACGTAGCCCGCCTCGACCTGCAGGACCCGGTCGTCGAAGCCCGGCACGAGCAGGAACCCGACGAAGGCCAGCGCCGAGCCCAGCCAGCAGGCGCACGCCTGGCGCGCGCGGTTGCGGGCCAGCAGCGCCTGGTTGAGCGTGGCCGCGGCCAGGTAGAGGCCCATGCCGACCGAGATCAGCACCAGTCCCACGCGGTCGTAGTCGAAGTCGCCGCCGAACACGACGTCCATCACCAGCGGGCCCGCGACGGCCATCGTCACGGCCACTACGGCTGCGAAGCCCCCGATGGCGATCAGCGTCACGTTCACGCTCCGGCGGAAGGGGTCGGTCTCCCCGCGCGCGCCCAGGCGGGTGAGGTGGGGGAGGATCGAGGTCTGCACGGCCTGGAAGAGCTGCAGCGGCGCCCGGGCGATCAGCAGCACGTTGAAGGCGAAGCCGGCAAGGGCCGCGCCGCCGGAGCCCTCGGTGGCCTTGACCAGCAGCGGGCCGGCGTTCAAGAAGGCCTGCTCGGAGAGCATGATCAGCAGCACGGCCACGGCGAAGCCGGTCCCGTGCGACAGGGAGAACTCCGGCTCGCCGCCGGGCTCGCCGGCCGAGGCCTGGTCGAACGCCCGCGCCTCGGCTCCGGCGTCGTCGTCCGAGATGGGGGAGGCCTCGGCGGGCCGGGCGCGGGTCAGGGCCACGGGAACCACGGCCAGCGACACGATCGGCGCCGCCGCCATGCCCAGCGCCACCACCGACTGGCCCTCGGCGATCCCCACCGTCACGGCCAGCGCGAACATCGCGCGCGAGAGCGCCTCCATCAGCACCAGCCCGCCGTAGAGGCCGAAGCGCCGCTGGCCTGCCAGGAAGCCGCGCGCGAAGTAGGAGATCGCGTAGGCCAGCACCGCGACGATCAGGACTCCGTAGAGCGTCGAGGAGCCTTCGAACAGGTGGTCCTCGAGCGGGCCCCTCAACGCCAGCGCCGCCACCACGAACACCACGCCCAGAGCCAGCTGGATGGTTGCCGCCACGCGCAGGTGCGAGCCGCCGGCCAGGCCGCGCGCCTCGCGGTCGGCGATCGTCCTCGACAGCAGCTGCTCCACCGGGCGGTAGAGCACCGACACGGTGATGAACACCGCCGACCACAGCAGCGTGATCCCCCCGTAGTCGGACTCGCTCAACGAGTGGCTGGCCAGCGAGAAGTACGCGTAGGTGACCAGTCCCGTGGCGCCGATCCCGGCGGACAGGATCGCGGCGCCGCGCTGGTAGGCGCCTTCGGGCGAGCCGGCCACGACGGCTACAGCCGCACGAGCAACATGGTCCAGGGAAACGGTGAGCGCGCCGCGACGACCTCGCCGTGGCGCCCCAGCAGTGCTGCGAAGGAGCGCTTGGACCAGTGGTTCACGTGCCCGGGCGTGTTGCCCTTCTCCTTCCAGTACGCGCCGCGGGCCACGTTGAGCCCTCGCCACATCGGTTCCCGCGGGACGGACACCAGCAGGTGGCGATCGGCCACCCGCGCCATCTCGGCCACCGTGGCCCCGGGGTCGGGCACGTGCTCGAGCACCTCGATGGCCGTGGCCAGGTCGAACTCGCCGTCGGCGAAGGGCAGGCTGGTGGCCTCCTCGGTGCGGTACTCGAGGTTGGGCCGGCGGCGCTTGTCCCACTCGGCCTGCAGCGCCGGGTCGTCCAGGTCGATGCCCACGATCCGCCCGTCGCCCAGCCGCGCGGCCCACTCGTGGGTGAGCACGCCCTCGCCGCAGCCCACGTCCAGGACGCTGCTCGGCGCGGCCTGTCTCCACAGCTCGTCCAGGGTGGCGTGGAAGCGGCCCATCAACCGCTTGACGACGGGGTTGGTGGAGCCGTACTTGTCGAAGGTGTTGCCCGTGGGCGCTGTGCCCGGGTCGGTCGACCCGGGCGTGGCCACGCCGGAGCTCACAGGGACACCCGCCGGGCTTCCTCGAGGTCGCTCTCGGCGGCCTTGCCGGTGGCGGGGCCCGAGTCGGCCCCGGTGGTCGACCGCCCGGTGTGGTCGGCGGGCTCGTAGTGGGAGGGCTCGACCCCCAGGCTGAGCTCCACCCGGCGGACCCGCTCCAACGTCCGCGCCGAGAGGGTGCGGCTCGCGGCGAGGATGTCGGCGATCACGCCCAGGGCGACGAACTGCACGGCGATCAGCAGCAGGGTCGAGCCGAGGATCAGGGACTGCACGTGCCCCTGTCCCTCGCCCGAGAAGAAGAAGTAGAGGAAGCGCACCCAGATCACCGTGGCCGGCAGGGCCACCACGGCGGCGGCCAGCATGAACACCCGCAGCGGCTCGTACAGCGTGTAGACGCGGAAGATGGCCACCGTGTTGCGACGCACGTAGGCCCACATGGACGGAAACAGGCGCGACTCGCGCGTCTTGGGGTTGGTCCGGATCGGCACGTGGTCGACGGCCACGAGCGTCTTGCCCGCCTGGATGATCGTCTCGAGCGTGTAGGTGAAGCGCGACACCACCACGAGTTGCAGGGCGGCCTCGCGGTTGTAGGCCCGAAAGCCCGACGTGGTGTCGGGCACGGTGGTGTTCGAGGCCCGGCGCACCACGGCGCTGCCCAGCCGCTGGAGGCGCTTCTTGAGCGGCGAGAAGTGCTCGATCTGGTCGGTCTCACGGTCGCCGACGACCATGTCCGCGCGCCCCGCGGCGATCGGCTCCACCAGCTTGGGGATGTCCCCGCCGTAGTACTGGTTGTCGGCGTCGGTGTTCACGATCACGTCGGCGCCCAGCTTGAGGCACGCGTCGAGGCCC
>JBBREO010000061.1:0-15705 GCA_038202855.1 Solirubrobacterales bacterium | reverse complement strand
CGTGGCCGGCACGATCGCCGGCTGGGGCCGCGACCGCGGCTACTTCGCCACCGATCAGGACGCCGACACCTTCGAGGCCGAGCTCACCCACATCCTCCTCCACCAGATGGCGGCGTTCAACTCGCCGGTGTGGTTCAACGTCGGGTGGCACCCCGCCGATAGTCCAAAGAATCAAGCGTCTGCCTGCTTCATCTTGAGCGTGGACGACGACATGCGCTCGATCCTCGACTGGAACACCAAGGAAGGCATGATCTTCCGCGGGGGTTCCGGGTCGGGCGTCAACCTCTCCAAGATCCGCGGCTCGATGGAGCCTCTCTCCAAGGGCGGAACCGCCTCGGGACCGGTGTCATTCATGCGCGGGGCCGATGCCTGGGCGGGGAGCATCAAGTCCGGCGGGGGCACTCGTCGGGCGGCCAAGATGGTCGTGCTCGACGTCGACCACCCTGACATCCGGGACTTCATCTGGTGCAGGAGGATGTGGGTGAGCTCGGCCTCGAAGGTGTCGGCGTCCTCGGGCGAGGCGAAGTAGTCGGCGGCGCGGCCCCAGCCGGCGATCGTGCCGGCCACGCGGCCGATCATCTGCTTGACGCTTGACTCGCGCTCGTCGGAGCCGAGGCGGCCGCGGAAGTACTTCTGGGCCACGATGTTGGTCGAGTTCTGGCTCCAGGTGAGCGGGAACTCCAGACCGCGCTGCTCGAAGACCGGCTTCTCCGGGTTGCCGATGACGGCGTCGCGGATCTCCCACTCCACCGCGTCGAAGGGGTGGATCCCCGGTTCCGTATACCGCCGCGCCACGGTGACCCCGTCGGTGCTGACCTCGCTGGCGGCGGTGCTACGGCTATCGGGCATTACGGCCTCTCCTCGTGATGTTTTGACTGGCCCGCCGGGGTGTGTACGGGGGAGGCCATGCTGGCGGTGGGGTCAGACGGAACTATGCCCTCGAAGGGCATCTGATCCGATCCCGGATCGGGTTCATCCCGCAGCTTGCGGACAACCGATTCGAGCTCGTCGAGATCGGCGATCCGGCGGTAGACCGAGGCGAACTGGATGGCCGTCACGGGGTCGAGTCGGGCGAGGCCGCGCTCGGCCAGGTCGCCGATACGCGCGGCGGGCGCCGAGGCGCCCGCTCCGCGCAGCTGCGACGCGATCGAGTCCGCAAGCTCTTCGAGCTGCTCGCCTCCCACCGGGCGGCCACCGGCCGCCCGCACGAGCCCTCGAAGCAGCTTGCGGCGATCGAAGCGCTGCGTGGTGCCGTCGCGCTTGATCACGTCGATCGGCACCTCCTCCGCCCGCTCGTGCGTGGTGAACCTGTTGCCGCAGCTCGCGCATTCGCGGCGGCGGCGGATCGAGTCACCCGGGTCGGTCAGACGCGAGTCGACCACGCGGGTGGAATCGAACGAGCAGAACGGACAGCGCACTCCTTCATTCTACTACGGGTTGTGCTCGATTCCTGCTCGAAACACAAGATGTTGTGTTTGGGGCGGCGGGAGAACGGGCTGGCCGCGCCGGAGTTGCGCTGTTCAGCGCGGACGCCCCTAGAGTCCCGCCCGTGGAGCGCGTCGACGAGTTCCTGATCGCCGAACGCACCTACTGCGACGACGAGTCCAAGCTCTCGGTCGGCTTGGCCAACATCCATGCCGAGGTGCCCGACGTCGAGGCCAACAAGGACAAGATCCTGCGAGCCACCAGGATCTTCAAGGAGCGCGGGGTGAACGTTGCGGTCTTCCCCGAGTTCTGCCTGTCCGGCTACTTCTGGGACGAGCGGGAGGACTGCCTGGAGTACATGCGGACCGCGGTCAGCGAGACCCACGAGGACTGGCTGGAGAACGAGCTCGGCGGTCTGCTGGGCGACGGCCTGGAGATGGTGCTGCTCAACAACATCACGGCCACCGACGACGAGGACCGGTTCCTGAACCGCAGCTTCGCCGTGGACGGCGAGGGCGACTACTTGGGCAACGAGAGCACCTACGACAAGGTGTTCCTGCCGGGGATCGAGAAGGACTACACCGACACCGGCCGCGACGACCGGCTGGTGCTGAACACGCGCCACGGCCGGTTGGGCTTCACCACGTGTTACGACTTCCTGTTCAGCGAGCTGTTGCGCGAGTACGCGATGGTGGAGGAGGTCGACGCCATCGTGCAGATCGCCTCGTGGCGCGCGGCGGGCGGCCGGGACTACCCCGGCATGAACCTGCGCACCGACCACTACTACGGCGACCTGTGGAACGCCGTGATGCCGGCGGCCTCGGCCACCAATCAGGTGTGGACGATCGCCTGCAACGCGGTGGGCGCGCACGGGATCAGCGGCGCGACCTTCTGGGGCGGCTCGGGCATCTGGGCGCCGTCGGGCCTCTGTCTGGTGCAGGCCTCGCACGTGAGCGAGGAACTGGTGATCGTCCACAACGTGGACATCGAAGGCGCGCAGGCCTACGAGAAGGAAGACTTCGACTACGCCTTCGACTTCAAGCAGATCTACCGGCCGATGGATGACGGGAAGACCTTCACCCGCGGCGCCTCCTAGTCGCGCGGCGCGTAGCGGTTGTGCAGCATCAGGTCGTTGCCGTCGGGATCGGTGAACAGCGCCATGTGGCAGACACCGGTGTCGAAGGTCTCGCCGGCGAACTCGATTCCCTTGGCCTCCAGCTCGGCGCGCGCGGCCGCGACGTCGTCAACGTGGATCGCCGGGTGCGCGTTCTTCTGCGGGGCGAAGCCCATGCCCATGCGCTCGGGCTCCCAGATGCTGAAGCACGTGTCGCCTACCCAGAACTCGAACCGCCCCTTGTCGTCGGGGCGCAGGCCGAGGGTGTCTATGTAGAAGGTGCGGCTGCGCTCGGGGTCGCGGGAGGGGATACCTACGAAGTCCAGTCCGTTCATGTCCGCGATGCTAGACCGGCTGTCCACCCCGGGCAGGAGGAACCTGGACCATCGCTACGGGCCGCGGCACTGAGAAGAATCTTGATGCGGTTGCGGTGTCCTGGCACACACAAGGCTTCAAGATTGCGTTGCCTCGCCTGGGTCCCGACGCCCTTACGCTTCCCTCATGCGGACCAAGGCGGTGGCGACGGCTGCAGGGATCGCCATGGCGTGCGCGACGGGAGCCGTCGCCATGGCTAGGAGCGCCGACGGGTACGACCCCACGGAAGTCGAAGCCTACGTGCGCTGTCACGTGGTTCACGGTCCGCCGCTCCACGGCCTCCGGCTCACGCGCGCGCAGACGATCCGCGGCACCCGCCGGGTGATCCTTCGCAACTCGCGCTCGCCGTCCACGCGTCTCGGGCGACTATTGCGCGGTAAGCGCTTCAGGCTTCGTCGACCGGGCACCGTCGAGTTCGAACGCCATCGCGGCCCCAACGTCCTCGTCGGGGGCTCGTACAACTTGCGCTTCCCGCGTCCGGTCCACCTGGCTGGGGTGGTCCCCGCTACCGGCTGGCCCCCGAAGGGCGCCTCCCAGAGCTATACCCGCCGGTACGGCTATATGCCTTACCTGACGCGGGTGGCGGGCACAGTGACCAGTCTCGACGTGACGGTGGACCTGCGCAGGAAACGGATCGAAGAGGTGATTGACGGCTTCTTCTCTACGCCGTTTGCCTACGACCCCGTGCCTGGCCCCTGCCCGCTGGGCAAGCCGCCGCCGTCGACAGACTGAGACCGCGCCGGGCTACCCGCCCAACTGCCATGCGCGCAGGAAGTGGGCGTCCGCTCGGCGGCTGCGGGTGAGCCCGCCGTCGCCGATCCCCACCTCCACCACCTTCTTGCCCCGCGTTCGGTAGATCAGCCGCGTCGAGCGGCCGGGTGCCACGTACCAGGTGTTCCTGCCCACCTTCAGGCGCCGCTCGCCGCGCAGGCGCCGGCGCAGCGTGCGCACGCTGGTGCCCCGCTTGATCCCGCGCACGGAGTAGCGCTTGCTCGAGCTGAGCAGGAGCACGGCGCGGCTGCCGATCCGCTTGCGCGTCGAGCGGCCCAGGCCGTGGTTCAGGCGCCGGGTGGGGTAGGCGATCCGGAAGGTGCCCCCGCCGGACGCGCAGTAGCGGTCGATGCCCCCGCGCGAGCGCAGCCGCTTGCCCTTGAACGCCTTGCGTTGCGTGGAGCGCTTGCGGCCCAGGCGCCCCGGGCCGAGGCGCTTGCCCCGCGCGCCGCCGCGGCTGTTCAGGCAGGCGCCTCCCGACGACGGGGTCCGGGCGCCGCCCTTGCCGCCCCCGCCGGTCACCGGCCCGGCGCCCGGGCGGCGCAGGTCGACGACGGCAAGACGGCCCACGTTGCCCTGCTCGTCCACCGCGCGGATGGCCAGCACCGGCCCGGCGCCGGGCGGCAGCTGGACCTGCTGTCGGGTGCCCGGGTCGGCCGGCGCGGGCGCGCCGGAGATCGGCCCCGATGAGCGCAGGCGCGTGGTGTGCGAGGTGTCCTCGGCGGAGAAGACCTCGTAGTGGTCGGCCTTGCCGCACAGCAGGTCATCACCCGGGGCGGTGAAGCCAAGGGCCGAGCCGTTGACCGCCGGGGCGCCGGGCTTGCCGGGCGAGATCGCGTCGTGATCGGATGAGCCCGTGTTGCCCTCGTCGTGATGGAAGCGCGGCCACGAGCCCGGCGAGCACGCCGGGGCCTTGGTCGAGTAGTCGCTCATGAAGCCCGAGCGGGTGACGGTGAAGAGCGTCTTTCGCGCCTGGGGATCGGTCTCCGAGGTGTCCCAGGAGCCCACCAGCGGGTTGGCCACCACCCAGTCGGAGGTGAGCTTGGGCCAGTGCTGGGGATCGATCGGCGTGCCCGCCGCGGTGAAGCCCTCGAGGTCCAGGGAGGCCGAGGCGGCAACGACCTCCTGGCCGGGGTTGCCGTCCAGGTCGGCGATCGACGGTCCGGTGAGGAACTGCAGGTCGTCCATCAGCCCGGGCCAGCCGGCCTTGAACTGCCCGGCCGCCGAGGGCGTCCAGGCGCCCAGGAAGTCCTGGCCCGCGGGCTGGTACTCGGGAAGCGCGATGTCCAGCGCCCGCTGCAGCCCGATCGCCGGCGACACGTAGGACAGCTCGTTGCCGACCGCGTCCAGCTTGCCGAAGGCCGGGTGGCCGAAGGCGGGCACGATCGCCTGGTTGTCCGTGGCCGCCGGGTTGGAGCCGCCGCTGCTCTGCAAGGGCGTGTCGGCGCCACCGGTCTGCCCCAGGCAAGACGTGCCGTCGGCCTTGAAGATGTAGGCCGGCCCGGCGTCGGGGGAGACGCCGATCTTCTGGTCGGTGTTCCCGCCGCAGTTGGCCGGCCCGACGATCGGCGAGCCGGTCACGCCCTCGCCCACCACGGGCAGCACCTGGGTCTCCAGCAGGCCGACCTTGGCCGGCCACGCGCCGGGGATCTCGAAGTCGTCGGTCATCGGGTTGCCGTCGGCGTCCCCTGTCGGCTTGATGGCGTACAGGCGCGAGTTGCCCGGCCCGAGCGCCGTGCCGGCGATGTCGAGCACGAAGCCATTGGGCGCCGCCGAGGAGTTCAGCCCGCCGTCCTTGGCGGCCGCGTACTCCTCGTTGGTGCCCACCACTATCTCGGGGCGCGAGTCGCCCTGCACGTTCTCGACCGCGGGGGTGTCGACGATCGCGCCCTGGTCGAGCTCGTCGCCGATGTCGGCCGTCGGCTTGAACGTGGGCGCGTGGGTGGTGGGGTCGACCGCGGTGATCTTGGAGCGGTCCACGAGCAGCACGGGGAAGCCGGGCACGGGCGTGCCGTCGTCGTTCCACGCGTACACGTGCCGGTCCATGCCGGCGGCCACGATCTCGAGCCGCCCGCCGTCGTTGTGGTCCACGTCGGCCAACACGGGCGAGGCGATGAAGCCGTGCTGGGTGCGAAAGCGCCGGCCCTGGCGCACGCGCGCGAAGGGCGAGAGCGGCTTGCCCGAGTAGTCCGGGTTGGCCTCCAGCGTCTGGGTCCGGTGGCCGGAGGAGTCCCAGACGTAGACCTTGCCGTTCAGGTCCGCGGCCACCACCTCGGGGGCGCCGTCGTGGTTGATGTCGGCCGCGGCCACCGAGGCGAGGATCGCCCCGCCGAAGTTGTCGGACACCTCGCCGCTGGAGAAGGCGGGGCCGGCGGTGTGCAGCGGAGGCTGGTCGCCGCGCACGGGCCACCCGGGCAGCTCGGAGCCGTCGCGGTGGTAGGCGTGCACGAACCCGTCGGAGCCGGCGATGACCAGCTCCTTGCGGTTGTCGCCGTCCAGGTCGGCGAAGGCTGGGGAGGAGGCGCCGTCGCCGCCCAGGTCGCGCGGGAAGCCGGGCGCCATCTCCGCGTCCTTGTGCAGGCGCAGGTTGCGCCGGTCCTCGCCGGTGAGCGTCTTGCCGCCCTCGGCGGTGGTGACCACGACCTTCACCACGAAGCCGTAGGGATCGGTGTTGGGCCGGCCGTTGTGCGAGGCGGCGCTGGGGCGGTCGATCGGGCCACCGAAGTCGGTGGTGGGCGGGAAGCGGCTCTGGAGGTCGTTGAGGTCGAGCGTGGCCAGCACGCCGTTGAAGCTGCTGCCCTGCTGGGAGCCGTTGCAGGGCCCGGCGCCGCCCACCGGCTTGAAGTCGCCGGGCGGGGTGTCGGCGGTGGAGGAGTTGTTGGGGTAGGAGCCCGGCGCCACGTACACCCGGCACGAGTAGCCGCGCCCGCGCGCGCCCACTTCGCCGGTCACGTCGAGCGATCCCTTGGCCGGGTCGACCATCGTGTACCAGTCGGGCGAGTCGATCTCGGCCTGGGGCGGCATCACGCCGGAGGCGGCCTGCTTCACCGCGCTGTTCATGTTCGCCCGCCCGTAGCCGTAGAACTGGTCGTGCCCGGCGCGGGCCGGGTACGACAGGCCCGGACCGCCCGGCAGCCGCGCCCCGACGGTGGGGGCGGAGAAGAACGGGTCGGTGCAGCCGGGGGCGCGGGCGGCGCACGAGGCGGGGTCGGCTCCGGCGAAGTTCACGTCGTCGGACAGGCCCTTGCCGGCCACCGTGCCCGAGGCCATCAGCTGGCGCACCTCGTTGGGCGTGATCGGCCCATCGAGCTTGCCGTCGTGCTGGGCGTTCAGCGCGGCCGAGTACACGAGCCCGGCCATGCCCGACCCGCGGCCCGTGGCGTCGGAGGAGCAGGACACGCTGGGGATGGCCAGCGTGACCTTAGAGTTGAAGTTGGTGCAGCCGTTGAAGGCGAGGTAGGACGGCGCGCCGGCCGGCACGTCGTTCTGGGAGGCGTACTGGGTGACCGAGTTGACCAGGATCACGTGCGGATTGCTCGAGGGCCAGTTGTTGTGCTGGGCCGCCTCGTCGGCGGCTGATGCGATCACCGTCACGCCGTGGCGGTAGGCGTAGTCGATCGCCTTGGTGGCCAGCGTCGAGTTGTTCAGCGAGCCGAGCGCCTCCTGCACCACCGACACGTGGTTGTCGGTGGCGTAGATCGTGGCCTGGGCGAAGTTGTTCACGTCGGCCACGAACGAGTCGCCGACGCGCAGGGGGATCGAGGTGCAGTTGGGGCACGTGCCCAGCGACCCGCCGCCCACCGCCTTGTTGTCGGCCTCGGCGGTGGAGTCGCGGATCTCGCCCGTGCCGTGGCCGTACTGCACGTCGTCGTAGGCGTCGTTGTCGTTGTCCACGAAGTCCCAGCCGACGATGTCGTCCTTGAAGCCGTTTTTGTCCTGGTCGTCGCCGTTGGTGAAGGCGATCAGGATGTCCTGGGGGTCGAGCAGGTCGTCGGGCCCCTGGCCGCGCGGCTGGCCGCGTCCATCCCGAGCGTCCTTTGACTTCTCCACAGCCGGGTCGCAGGCGTAGTCGAGGACGTTGAAGACGCCGTCGCCGTTGGCGTCGTAGTCCGCCGGCTGGTCGGCGTACTGATCGCACGGCTTCGCCCCCTCGAGCGGGCTGGAGCGGGTGTTGCGCGGCTTGGGCAGCTCGCCCTTGTTCAGGCGCATCTTCTTGCGCACGTCGAGCATGGCCGTGCGGTCGTCCCACTTGATGCCCGAGTCGAGCACCGACAGCGTCACGTCGGGCCGGCCGGTGGTGGTCTCCCAGGCCACGTCCGGCGCGGCCGTCTTGTCCACGATGTGGGCGCCGCGCACGCCGTTGAGCTCGCGCGGGTCGAGCGCGTAGGCCGCGTTGTCGCTGCCCGGGGTGGCCGAGTACATCCACTCCACGTTGCCCTCGAGATCGGTGGGGAACTGGCCGTCGGTGAGGTGGTACCCGAACGGGTTGGCGGCCGGGGCGCTGCCGTAGGGGAAGGCGGCCCGGGCGGGGCCGGCGAGGAGCGCGAGGGCCAGCGTGGCGCTCAGTAGAACCAGGAAGGCGCGCATGGGCTAGGAGAAGCTCCTCAAGAATCGGCGGGTTGCCCGGTAGCCGCGCATCCGCCGGGAGTCGGCCAGGCCGACCTCCAGCACGCGGCCGCGACGGACCTTGAAGACCAGGCGGGCCGACCGGCCGCGGGCGACGTACCAGAGGTTCGCCCCGATGTGGAAGCGCGCGAGGCGGGGCAGGCGCCGGCGCAGCGTGTGCAGGCGCGAGCCGGGGCGCACCCCGCGGATCGCGTAGTGGCGACTGGACACCAGCAGGAGCGCGGCGCGGTCGCCGCGGTAGCCGATCCGCAGGTGGCGCCCGTCGCTGAAGCAGAAGCGGTCCACCCGCCGACGTGGGCGGGTGAAGCTGGGGAAGGCCTTGCGCTGGCCGGCGCGGCGGCGTCCGAGGCGGGTGCGGCCCAGGGTCCTGCCGCGCACGCGCCCTGTGGCGCGGATGCAGCTCGAGCGCCGGCCGCCCGGCTTGCCGCTCGGGCCCAGCGTCCCGTTGCCGCTGGGACCGCCCCCGTCGCCAGCGGAGCCGCCGCCGCCGTCGCCCGGGCCCGCGGGCGGCTCCTGCACGGCGCACGCCGCGGGTGCCGACCCGGCGCCGGCTCCCGCCCCGGCCCCGTTGAAGTCGCCGAAGGAGTCCTGCACGCAGCCGCGCGGCACCCACGCCGTCTCCCCTTCGGCGAGCGGCGCGTCGCTGCGCCAGCGGTCGCCCTCGCGCGTGGCCGCGACGCGGCGGGTGCTCCCGTCCGCGGCCACGAAGGCGAACGTCGCGTGATCGGCGTCGCCGCTGTCCAGCCACGGCCGGAAGCGGCAGGCGAAGCAGTACAGCTCGCCCTTGGACGGGTCGCCCGGCGCGGCGGGATCGCGCTTGATCGACGGCCCGTCCTTGATGAAGCGCGGAAGCGGGTCGCCGGGTCCGTAGGTGTAGGAGTCGGGGTAGTCGATCGGGCCCACCTCGGGGACGGTCACCTGGGAGCCGTTGTCCATGTCCTCGTGCTTCTTGTCCTTGGTGCGCGGGCCCACCCGGAAGGACGCGCGGCCGTCGCCGTCGCGCTGGAGGTCGTTCACGGTCACGCCGCTCCAGGGCCGCACCGCGAACGTCTTCGACTCCACGCCGTAGGGCACGACCTTCCCGCCCTCGCGGCGGTGGCCGGCGACCACGAACCGGTAGGTGCCCACGGGCGTGGAGCGGTTGCCCTCGTTGGTGTCGAATGGGGCGGCGAAGGCCTCGAAGTGCGCGCTCCAGCGCCACTCGAAGGAGCCCGTCTCGAACGACGGCGTGTCGGTGCCCTGCGGGTACTTCACGGTGACCGGCAGCTCGCCCGCCTGGCCGTCGTAGTCCTCCCATTTGCCGTCCACGAAGCGCTGCACCTTCACGTCGGGCTGGTCGGTGTAGTTCGAGCCCCCGACCCAGGTGAAGAAGTTGCCTGCGAAGCGCTCGAGGTCCTTGGGTTGAGTCACCGCCCCCGGCGAGCCGCCGTCGTCAGGCAGCTTGGACTCGTACTGCGCGGTGTACTGCTCGCCGCCGTTGCCCAGGGCCTGCGCGCGCGCGTCGTTGTGGGCCAGGTCGGCGGTGATCTTGCCGTCCCCGTACTCGGCGGGGAGCAGCTTCGATTCGTCGCCTCCGTTCAGGGCCCGGCCCAGGTTCACCAGCCGCGAGGCCATGTAGTCGCTGGAGTGCGGGCCCCAGGCCGTGAGCGCCTTGCGGTAGTGGTCGCCGCGCTGGTACTCGCGGTAGGTGGCGATGTAGCCGTTGTAGTCGTTGGACATGGAGATGGCGACGGTGAGCTTGTAGCCGCGCGTGGCCGAGGGCGACTGCTCGCCGGGAGCGCACGGCTTGTCCCAGCCGTCGCTCTCGGACTTGCCGGGCGCTGCAACCGAGACCGCCCTGGCGCAGGCGTCGTCGTGGGTGTAGTTGCCCTTGATCAGGCTCGGGTTGGCGGCCTCGGAGTCCTGGGTGGCCGCGTTGGCCACGTCGTTCCAGCCGTTGGCCGGGTTGACCACCTGGCCGTGCATGCGCTGCACCTTCTGATCGGACAGCTGGGCGCTCGGGTCAGCGGGGGCGGGACAGCTCCAGGTGCCGGTGCCGAAGCCCGCCGGGCCGCCGTAGGTGCCGTCGTTGCGTGGCGTGCACTGCGTCTTCCAGTCATAGCCCAGGTGCTCGTTCGAGGGCGTTCGGTCGGTGCGCGTCTTGATGTTTCGGCTCTGGTCGTACCACTGCTCGCAGGAGCAGATCGTGAACAGGATGTCGCCCACCCGGAAGGCCTGGAGGTGGATGTCGATGTCCTCCTCCAGGCCGGTGTAGCCCGGAGCGGAGTAGTTCTCGGGCACGGGCACCCCGAGGCGGTCGAAGTCGGTCGTGGTCAGCCCGGGGTC
The DNA here is from genome assembly GCA_038202855.1 of Solirubrobacterales bacterium. Taxonomy (GTDB): domain Bacteria; phylum Actinomycetota; class Thermoleophilia; order Solirubrobacterales; family Thermoleophilaceae; genus JAAYBF01. The sequence continues at coordinate 5,069 of JBBREO010000061.1, read as the reverse complement.
CACCGGCGGATCGGGCACGTTGTCGCTGACCACGCCCAGGCCGAGCGCGTCGAGCCCGCTCTTCACGCCCTGGCAGTCGGGCAGCCCGACCACCGGCAGCTGCGGGTTGCCGGCCAGCGTCGACTGGGTCTTGCAGTTCGACACGCCCGGATAGGGGTGGGCCAGCGGCCCGGGGAACCAGCGGTCTCGCTCGGCGACCTCGTTGGCGGCGAAGTCGCTGCGGAAGGGCACGAAGCGCTTGGGGTCGCCGCCGAAGGCGGGGTCGTCCTTGCCGCGCTCGATGTCGCGCCAGGTGTTCACGATCGCGTTGGACATCAGCCGCCCGGCGTACTCGGCCTGGCCGTACTCGCGGTGGGTGAACTCCAGCCGCTCGTGGATGGAGTGAACCGACGAGCGCTCGGGCTCGGAGGTGCCCACCGCCCCCTGGGTGTAGACGGTGAGGGCGCCGGTGGCGCGGTCGGTCATCTTCTCCATCGGCGCGAGGTAGTCCTCGGAGATCAGGTCGTTGCCGTTCAGGAACTCGCCGTGGAGGGCGAAGTTCACGAGGTTGGCCAACGGCTTGGGGTGCGCCGGATCCGAGATGTCGTCGAAGCGGACCACCGTCATGTCGTGATCGGTGTTGTCGTTGGGGTAGCCCGCGGGTGTGCCGTCGTCGGCCCTGGCTGGCCCGAACGAGTGGCGGTGGGTCTTGTCGAACTGCGTCACCGACGCGCCCACCCGCGCGGGCTTGAGGTTGGCCACCGCCTTCTCGACCGCCTCGGCCATGCGCTGGGCGTAGTAGTTGTAGAAGCGAACGTCGAAGACGTCCTGGAAGGTCCAGACGCCCCAGGCCGTGGAGCCGTACAGGGGCGAGGAGTGGTCGTGGGTGATCGACATGGTCAGGTTCTGCTTGCCGATCCTCAGACCCGGCTTGGCCTCCAGCAGCTGCGCGGCGCGGCGCCAGATCAGGTCCTGGGGGATGTAGAAGTCGTTCTTGACGATCGCCGTGCGGTTGCCGCTCGGCCCCTCGATCACCAGCGCCCGCACGTGAAGGTGGGACTGGATGCCGTAGGAGGGCGCGCGCCGGGTGGAGTGCGCGTAGGGGTCGTAGTTGCCGTTGGCGGGGTCGACCGGCGTGCCGTCGGAGGCGTACTGGCCGGCCGAGGCGCCCACGTGCCAAGACGCATCCACGTCGGCCGCGCCGGCCTTCAGCTGGCCCGCGGCCGCCGGGCTCGCGAGCAGCGCGAAGGCGACCGCCGTCAAGAGCAGCCCTGCCAGGCTTCGCCTCACCCCGTCCTCCCCATACGTACCCGGTTGGGAGTGTCACCCAAGTCGGCCCCCATGTGAATGGGGAACCGTCAGAACCTCAGCGAGGTTCCTTGTGAGCTGTCACAAGCCAGCTTCGAGCGTCTGCTGCTTCAGGGCCAGGGTGAGCACGACGAGGTCCTCGGCCCGGCCGCAGTCCAAGCCGGTCAGCTCGCTCACGCGGCGCAGCCGGTAGTCGAGCGTGTTGGGGTGCACGTGCAGCGCCGCTGCGGCCCGCCGGCGGTCCAGATCGCTGTCGAGGTAGGCGGTCAGGGTGCGCACCAGCTCGGACCCGCGCGCGCCGTCCTCGAGAGCGTGCAGCGCGCGCCGGCGCAGCTCGGCGGCCAGGCGCGGGGAGCGCACCAGCAGCAGCTCGGTGAGGAAGTCCTCGGGCTGGAGTCGACCGGTGCGCCCCAGGCGCCGGCCGAGGTCGACAAGGAGACGCACCTCCTCCAGCGCCGCGGCCAGATCGGGTCGCGCGGTGGCCGCGCCCACCGCCACGAGGGCGCCCGCGCCCCCCGTCTCCAGCTCGTAGTCGACGGGTGCCAGCCCGCTCACCCGCTCGCCCTCGGTCAGGGCCAGCACCCCACGCGCGCGCAGCTCGGCAGCCAGCTGGGAATGGTCGTAGGCCGCCGCCCCGGCGATCGTCTGCGCGAACGGGCGGTAGTCGTCCTCGAGCGGGAAGCCGACCCGCTCGGCCAGCTCGCGCAGTCCCGGATCCAGTGGGGCGTCGGCCACTATCGCCTCGAACAGGTCGCGCAGCCGTCGCTCCTCCTCGGACACCAGGTGCTGGCGCTGGTCCAGGTAGGCCTGGGCCACCACCGATGAGACACGGTCGATGTAGTCCATCAATCGCTCCGCCGCTGCGAGGAGCGCGTCCCGCTCGCTCTCCTCGGCGGCAGCGGTCACCGCCTGCCAGCCAAGCTTGCCGCCCACCCGGTAGGCGTGCAGCAGGTCCTCCAGCGGCATGCCCTCGCCGGCGCGGTCGCGGGCCGAGTCGCGAAAGGGTTCGAGGTCCTCGTCGGTGGGCCCGCGGCCCTCGAGGATCGAGCCGAAGAACAGCTCGACGTTGCGGCGCGCGATCGCCACGATCTGGTTGATCACCACCGGCTCGGGGAGGCGCTGGTAGCCCGAGATCTGAGCCCGGAAGGTGGCGACCATGCGATCGGCCACATCCTCGGGCCGGATCCGGCGCACGATGTCCGCCAGGACCTGCTCGTCGCTCGGTCGCTGGGCCATCCTGCCGGGCGCTAGCGCCCGAGGCGCACGCGGTCCCAGAGCTCGGCCGCGGCGTCGGCGCTGCGCCCGCCCGCCTCGCCGAAGGAGGCCCGCAGAGGCCGGGTGAAGCGCTCGGCGCCGACCCCGGTGAGGCGCAGTGCGGCCACTAGCGCCGCCACCACCGCCAGCGCGATCAACAGGGGCGCCAGCCAGCCCGGCGCGCCCTCGTCCACGCGCGCGGACACGGCCGGGGTGGAGATGTCGGCCAGCCGCCGGCGGGCGACGGCGGTGGGGGCCGGAGGGGCGGGGACCGAGGGCTTGCCTACCGCGGCGGCGGAGTCGGTGCCGCCTGGCCCGCCGCCGTTGGTGGGTTTGCCCGGCGTGGGCACGGCCTGGGTCTGCCGGGGGTTGGCGCCGCCCGGTGAGCTTCCGCCGCAGCCCTCGCGGCCCGCGTTGAGCTGGTCGGCCAGGCCCGGCGCGTACTGCTGTACGTCGGGGGGCAGGTTGTCGCGACCGCGCTTGAGCTGGCCGTCGGAGTACTTGCACGGATCGATCGTGCCGTTGCGGCGGTAGTCGTCGATCGGGTCCGCCGAGGCGGGCGCCACGGCCACGAAGACGGCGATCGCCGCGATGACGGCTGCGAGCACTCGGGCCACGGCGCGGAGCGTAGCGGCGCCGCGGCCCCGTGGGCTCAGCCTCATCCCGCGCGCGCGGGCGTCACAATGCGCCCCGATGGCGGCCACCACCACACGCCGCCCCGCCGCGCCCTCCCGCGCGCCGGGGAGGCTCGGCGCGGGCGAGCGCCCGCCCGCGCTGCTCGGGCTGGGCCTGGCGGCGGCGGTGCTCTACGCGGCGTTCGCGAAGGGGTCGATCGTCATACCCGAGGAGAGCCGGCTGCAGGTCGGCGTCGCCGTGCTGGCCCTCGCCGCGCTCGCCGCGGGTCTCTACGGCCGCGGGTTGCGCGCGCAGGCGCCCGCCGGCGCCCGCTGGGGAGTGTTGCTGCTGCTCGGGTTCGCGGCCTGGTGCGCGCTCTCGATCGTGTGGTCGGTGGCCCCCGACGAGAGCTGGCTCGAGGCCAACCGCGCCCTTTCCTACGCGCTCGTGGTGGGGCTGGGGATCGCGCTCGGCTCGAGCCTGCCGCGTGCGGCCGAGCGAGCCGGCGTGGGCTTTCTGGCCATCGCCACGCTGATCGCCCTCTACGCCCTGGGCGGCAAGCTGTTCCCCTGGCTCCACGTGGGGGGGCTGATCGACCTCAACCACACCGAGCGCTTCTCGCGCCTGCGCGCCCCGCTGGACTACTGGAACGCGCTCGGGCTCGTGTGCGTGTTGGCCACGCCGCTGGCCATGCGGGTGGCGGCCCAGGCCGGCTACGCGACGCGCGCGCGGCTGGCCGGTGTGGCTTCGCTGGTGCTCCTGCTCACCACGCTGGCGCTCACCTACTCGCGCGGCGGGCTGCTGGTTCTCGTGCTCGCCGTGGGTCTGACGATCGCATTGGGGCCCGACCGGCTGAGGGTCGCCGCGCTGTTCGGCGCCGGCCTGCTCGGCGCCGTGGCGCCGGTGTTGGTGGCGCTCACGCGCCACGACCTGACCACGGACGGCCTGCCCGTGGCCCAGCGAAGCGACGGCGGGCTGGTCTTCCTGCTCGCTCTCGTGCTGGGTCTGGTCGTGGCGCTCGTGATCGGGCGGCTGGTGGTCCGGGCGGGCGAGCGCCTGCGCCTGGGTGAGGCGGGTCGCCGCCGTGCCCGGATGCTCGCGGCGGTGGGCCTGGTGGGCGCGGTGGTGATCGGCCTGGGCCTGCTGGCCGCCTCGGACCGCGGGATCGGCGGCACGATCTCGCACCAGGCGCACGAGTTCGCCAAGCCCAAGCTCGACCGCCAGAACGACCCCGCCCGCGTGCTGCGCACCAACTCGGGCAACCGCTGGGTCTGGTGGGAGGAGGCGGTGGGGGGCTGGAGCGACCGACCGCTGGCCGGCTACGGCGCGGGCTCGTTCCCCACGACCCACCTGGCCTACCGCCACAACACGATCGAGGTGCGCCAGCCCCACAGCATGCCGCTCCAGTTCCTGACCGAGACCGGCCTGGTCGGGGCGCTGCTGGTCCTCGGCGGGCTGGCCCTGCTCGTGGTCGCCGCCGTCCGCGGCCTGCGCGCGCGCCCGCCCGGGTCCGAGCGGGCGTTCGCCGCGGCGCTGCTGGCCGGGGTGATCGCCTGGGTCGTGCACGGCTGGGTGGACTGGGACTGGGAGATCCCCGGCGTCACGCTGCCCGTGCTGGTCCTGCTGGGGGTGCTCGTGGCCCGGCCGGCCGTGGCGCCGGCGATCGAGCGCCGCGGGGGCGGCGGCCTGCGACTCGCCGCCGGTGGGTTGGCGGCATGCGCCGTGATCGCGTCGGCGGCCCTTCCGGCCGTGGCCCAGAGCCTCACCGACTCGGCGCTGAGCCGGGGCGCGTCGAACACCGGACCCGCCCTGCGTGCCGGCGAGGAGCGGGCGGCTCTGGCCAAGCGCCTGAACCCGTTCTCGGTGGACCCCCTGTTCGCCCTGGCTGCGCTCGCCGAGCGCGGCTACCAGCC
>JBBREO010000060.1:0-16085 GCA_038202855.1 Solirubrobacterales bacterium | reverse complement strand
CAGTCGTACGTCGAGCAGCCCTGGGGCAGCGGCAGCTCGCCCTTGTTGAGCGCCACCTTGGTGCGCAGCCCCTTGTTGTCCCAGTTGATCCCCGTGTCGAGGATCGCCACCGACACGCCCGGATCGCCGCGGGTGACCTTCCACGCCCCCGCGGCGTTGAAGCCCGACACCTGGCGCTTGGGTGCGTTCGGGCCGTCGGTGTAGAGGGCGAGCGGCGTGTTCTCGGAGGGAAAGCCGAACAGGTCGAAGCGCTCGTCGAAGATGTTGGTCGAGCGCGGGGGTGGCAGCGCTGAGTCCGGCTCCGCCGTGTCGTAGTCGGGATCGTTCGGCGTGTCCGGGCGCTGAACGTTGCCGGGCAGGAACTGCTGTGACGGGTCGCTGGACCCGGGGTGATCGAAGTCGGAGGCCAGCGCCGCGCCAGGCACCGCCAGCGCGATCGCGCCCACGACTCCCACCACCCATCGCAGCGTGCCTCCCAGCATCGCCGCAGAGCGTCCCACACCCGGGGCGTCCGCTGCGCCGGGCGCCGCCGGTTCAGCCCGGCGGCAGCAGCCCTTCCACCAGCGTGGCCATCTCGCGCGCCATGCGCGAGCGGGGCACCACGCGCGAGAAGCCCGCCTCCTCCGCGCGCTTGCGCATCTCCTGGTCCACGTGCGAGTAGAAGCCCAGCGTGGGCACCGCCTCCAGCTCGCCGCGCTCGCGCATCGAGCGCACGAGCCCCGGGCCGTCCACCCCCTCGGCCGTGAGGTCCACGACGAGAACATCGTGAAAGGAGGCGGCCACCCGCACGTCGGCCTCGGTGGCGAAGCGGTTGACGGTGTGGCCAGCCACGCCCAAGCCGCCCTCGACCTTCGAGCCGAACAGCAGATCCGGACTCAGCAGGGCGACGCGCGCCACCGCGCGCCCTACTGCGCCCAGCGGCGGCGCAGCTCTTGGCGCACCGACTCCGGCCTGCCCCAGAGCTGACGCACCTGCACCCGCCCCGAGCGCGCCTCGCGGGCGGCCAGCTCTCCGACTATTCCCTGCTGGTCGAGCAGCTCGAGCGTGCCCCTCACGGTCTCCGCCGCGGCCGCGTGTCCGAAGTCGCGCGCCACCCGCAGCCGGAAGTGCCAGTCGTGCTCCGAGTAGGGCATCGCGTTGATCTGGGTGAGCAGCGTCGCCGCCTCGATGTAGCGGGACTCGTCGAAGACGCGGAGGTCCATCTCGAGCTGGGTCCAGTCGGGCGGCAGCGCATCGACCATCCGCTGGAATTCCTCGGCTAGGGCCACGAGGCCAACCCTACCGCCGCGCCTAGCCCAGAACGGTGTCGTAGAGCAGGAAGGCATTGAGGGCGATGATCATGGCGGCCACCACCGAGGCCGCGGCCGTGGTCAGGCGGCGGTTGACCATCGTGCCCATGATCCCGTGGTCGCGACTGAGCAGGATCAGCGGGACGAGCGCGAAGGGAATTCCGAACGAGAGAACCACTTGGCTGATCACCAGGGCCCCGGTGGGATTGACGCCCACGGCCAGCACCACCAGCGCGGGGGCCATCGTGACCAGCCGGCGCAGGGCCAGCGGGATCGTCCGCCCGATGAAGCCCTGCATCACAACCTGGCCGGCGTAGGTGCCCACGCTGGCGCTGGCGAAGCCCGAGGCCAGCAGCGCCAGGGCGAAGGCCACGGCCGCGCTGGGGCCGATCATGTCCCCGAACCCGGCGTGGGCGCCTTCGATGGTGTCGATGCCCGTTTGCCCATTGGCGTGGAACAGGCCCGCCGCGGCGGCCAGCATCGAGATGTTGACCACGCCGGCCACCCCCATCGCCAGCGCCACGTCCACGCGCTGGAAGCGCAGCAGCCGGCGGCGGTGCTCCTCGTCCTGGCCCTTCACGCGCGTCTGGGTGAGCGCGGAGTGCAGGTAGATCACGTGGGGCATGACCGTGGCGCCGAGGATGCCGGTGGCCAACAGCAGCGACTCGCTGCCGGCGAAGTGGGGCACGAATCCGCCCGCGAAGCCGGAGGGGTCGCCTCCGATGCGCAGCGTCTCGTACAGGAACCCGAGCAGGATCACCGCGAGCATGCCGCCGATCACCAGCTCGAAGCGGCGGTAGCCGCGACTCTGCAGGCCGAGGATGGCGAACGAGGCCACCGCGGTGATCAGCCCCGCGGCGAACAGCGGCACGTGGAAGAGCTGGTTGAGCGCGATCGCCGCACCCACGAACTCGGCCTGGTGGGTGGCCTTGGCTATCACCTCGGCCTGCACCCACAGCGCCACCGAGGTGGCGCGCGGAAAGCGTTCGCGACACAGCTCGGGCAGGTTCTTGCCGGTGGCGATGCCCAGCTTGGCCGACAGGTACTGAATCAGCATGGCCATGAAATTGGCCATCAGCACCACCCACAGGAGCAGGTAGCCGAACTGCGATCCGCCCGCGATATTGGTGGCGAAGTTGCCGGGATCGACGTAGGCGATCGCCGCCACGAAGGCCGGGCCCAGGAAGGTGAGGCCACGGCGGAAGCGGGCGCCCGCGCTCAGTCGCTCGACGGGGGGAGCCGGCAGGGTCGCGACGTCGCCGGGCGGCGGGCTGCTCACCGTTCCACCGCCACGCGCATCATCCGCACCAGGCGCCCGCCGAGGGCGTGGCGGCCCGAGGCGAAGTCGACGAGCAGCGGGCCCTCGAAGGGCTGGCGCTCGAGCACTTCGAGCCGGTCGCCGGGGGCGATCCCACGCTCGGACAGGTAGCGCAGCATGTCGGGGTCGGAGTCCGACATGCGCGTGAAGATCCCCCGGCCACCCTCCACCATCTCGGCCAGCGGCACCGTCGTGGCCTCCTCGATCGAGCCGTCGGGAGCGGGGATCGGATCGCCATGCGGGTCGTGGGTGGGGTTGCCGAGCTTCTCGGCGATCAGCTCCGACAGCTCGGGCGAGATGGCGTGCTCGAGCACCTCGGCCTCGGCATGGACGCGGTCCCACGACATCCCCAGCGCCTCGGCCAGGTAGAGCTCGAGCAGGCGGTGGTGGCGCATCACCTCGAGCGCGATCCGCAGCCCGTACTCGGTGAGCTCCGTGCCCCCGTAGCGCCGGTGGCTCACCAGTCCCATCGCACCGAGCCGCTTGAGCATGGCCGACGCCGAGGCGGGCGACACGCCCAGCCGCTCGGCCACCGCCGAAGTGGACACCGGCTCGCCCGTACGCCGGTGCAGCGAGTAGATCGCCTTGGCGTAGTCCTGCACGGCCTCGGAGACGGGCTCCGCGGTGGCCACCGGTGTGTCGTCGGACAAAGCGATCTGGTCAGACTAACAGCTGTTTTAGCCTTGACTAACTCGAACATTCGTCCAGGCTCAAACGGGCGCGCCTACACTCGGATGCAGTGATCGCCTCCGCCGCGTACGAACTGCTCACCGAGGATGCCGCGTTGGTGGCGCGACCCGGCCGCGCGGTGCTCACGCTGATCGGCGCCGAGGCCGCCGAGTTCCTCCAGGGCCAGGTGTCCAACGACGTCGAGGCCCTCGCGCCCGGGCAGGGCTGCTACGCCACGTTGCTCGACCACAAGGGCAAGCTGCGCACCGACCTGCGTGTGCTGCGCCTGGCTCCAGACCGCCTGCTCGTCGACGCCGAGCCCGCCGGGCGCCGCGCCCTGGCCCACACCTTCGAGATGTACAGCCTCGGCCGACAGGTCAGCTCGCGCGACGTGAGCGACGAGCACGTGGTCCTGTCGGTCATCGGGCCGGCCGCGCGCGAGCGCGTGCCCGAGGCACCCGGCGCCGAGGAGCACGCTTGCGTGGAAGGTGCGCTGGGCGTGTACGCCACCACCGATGTGGGCCTGGACGTGATCGTCGCGGCCGACCGCGAGGCAGAGGCGCGCGAGGCGCTGGGGCTGACCGAGGTGGACGAGGACGCCGCCGAGGTGGTCCGGATCGAGCGCGGCCGTCCGCGCCTGCTGCGGGACATGGACGCCTCGACCATGCCCCAGGAGGCGGGCCTCAACGACCGCGCGGTCTCCTTCACCAAGGGTTGCTACGTGGGGCAGGAGACCGTGGCGCGTCTCTTCCACCGCGGCAAGCCCAACCGCCACCTGCGCGGCCTGCGACTCGAGGCGCCCGTCGAGCCGGGCGACCCGGTGATGCTGGGCGAGCGCCAGGTGGGCAGCGTCGGCTCGACCGCCGTCTCCCCCACCCACGGACCGATCGCGCTCGCGCTGATCCGGCGCGAGGCCGAGCCGGGCGCCGAAGTGCTCGTCGGAGACACGACCGCCACCGTGGTCGAGCTCCCCTTCGACTGACCCCACGCGCGCCGAACCCGTGGCGGGCCGCCGCAAGCCGCACTAGCATCGGGCCGCAGGCGTGCCCACCCGAGCCCACACTCCGAGGACACGCCGCCCCGCGCGCGGACAGCTTCGCGAGGACAGTCCGCTCCTCGGCGGTCCGCTGAACACGGGCGCCGGGGCCGAGGAGCCGCGCGCTCCGCGCCCCGCCTACGACGCACGCGACGACAACCTGCGGATGCCCCGGCCCGAGTCCGCGCCGCCGGGCGACGTCCCCGACCCACGACGGTTGCGTGAGCTGATCCCCGGCCAGGACGAGAGCCGCGAGCTCGACGACTGGGGGCGCTCGCAGCGGGTCTTCGACCTCGTCCAGCCGCTGCTCGACTTCTACTACCGCTACTGGTTCCGGGTGGAGGCCGAGGGGGTGGAGAACGTGCCGAGCACCGGCGGCGCGCTGCTCACCTCCAACCACTCGGGCGCCCTGCCCCCCGACGCGCCGATGATCATGCAGGCCATCCGGCACGAGCACCCGGCGCCGCGGCCCGTGTACATGCTCGCCGAACACTGGTTCAAGGGCTACCCCGGCGTCTCCCTGCTCACGAACAAGATGGGCGTGGTCCCCGCCCACCCGGCCAACGCCCAGCGGCTTCTGGCGGACGAGTCACGGCTCGCGCTCGTGTTCCCGGAGGGGCAGAAGGCCACGCGCAAGCTCTACTGGCAGCGCTACAAGCTGCGCCGCTTCGGCCGCGGCGGCTTCGTGCGCACAGCAATCCGCGCCGGCGTGCCGATCGTGCCGATCGCCGTGGTCGGCGCCGAGGACGCGATGCCGATCTTCGCCCACCTGCCCCTGATGCAGCGCCTGACCGGCCTGATCTACTTCCCCGTGAACCACGCCTTCCCGCACTTCGGGCTGGCCGCAGCGGGCATGTACATGCCCGCCAAGTTCAAGATCCGCTTCCTCGAGCCGGTGGATCTTTCGCGTTACGGCCCCGAGGACGCCGAGGATCTTTCGCTTGTACAGCGAATTGGCGAGGATGTGCGCGCACGCATCCAGACCGAAGTGGACTCGCTGGTGGCCTCGCGTACGTCCGTCTGGTTCGGTTAGGGTGGCGTTCGAGGGATGAGGGCGTTACGGAAGACTGGGACCTTGGGGCCCGCGCTGCTCGCCTGCGCGATGCTGGCGCTGGGCGGCTGCGGGGAGCAGAAGTTCAAGAACGAGGCCCGGCCCGCGGCGGCCATCGACCTGACCGGCGTGATCCAGTCCAAGGGGGTCCAGGTCGACCCGGCCACGGTCGGCGCCGGGCCGGTCATGATCACCATCTCGAACCAGACGAAGGAACCCCACACCGTCACGCTCTCCGGCGGCTCGGTGCAGGAGACCGTCGGTCCGATCCAGCCCCGCGACACCGGCACCATCCAGAAGACGCTGAAGCCCGGCCTCTACCTGGTCAAGGCCGGCTCCGACCGCGCCGTGACCCGCGAGATCCGCGTCGGCCAGATCACGGTCGGCAAGAAGCGGGGCTCCTCCAGCAACCAGCTGCTGCTGCCCTAAGTCAGACGTCCAACTGTTGGGCGCCGTCGACCGGCACCACGAGCTCATCGATCTCGTCCAGACGCGCGCGCACCTGCGCGGCCAGCGCGTCGACCAGCTCGCGTGCGGCGCCGATCGAGGTCTGCGCCCCGGTGAGCTGGGACTTGATCTTGCGGACGTCGTTCATGGCGTCGCGGGCTCGGCCCACGCCGGCGGCGACGGCCACGGCGTCGACCTCGTCGCGGGCCTCGGTGCTCATCGACACCCGGGCGCGGGCGACCCGGTAGGCGAACTCCAGCTCGAGCGTCGCTCCGTCCTCGGGGTCGTATACCGCGATCAGCTTGTCGCCGTAGTACTCGCGCAGCGAGTGCAGCTTGGCCGGCACCTCGTCCTCGCCGGGCACCACCATCACCGCGTACTCCGCGTCGCGCTGGGCGCGCGCCGCGTCCAGCTCCTTCTGGAAGTCGGGCTTGGACAGCCGCCGGTCCTTGACCTCGAAGACGATCCGCCCGCAACCGGGGCCCGTGGCCCCGCCCACGGTGATGACGACGTCGCCCTTGCGCCCGCCCGCGCCCGCTTCGTCGCCCACGGCCTCGCAGACGTCGTCCTGGACGGCGGCGATCCGCTGCAGCGCCTCGGCCACCGCCTCCTCGTAGGAGCGCCCCTTGGCCGTGCCGCGCTCGCGCTCCTGCGACAGCTCCTCGAGCTTCTGCTTCTCGTCGCGCAGTCCCTGCAGCTGGCGCTCCAGGTCGCCCATCCGCTCGAGCAGCCGGCGCTGGGTGGTCTGCTGCTCGTCCGAGGAGCGCTTGAGCTCGCGCACCGTGGCCTGCTTGAACTCGGCCAGCGGGTTGTCGGCGCCGTCGGCCGACGAGAACTGGCGCCGCAGGTCCTCGCGCGACTTCTGCATCGCCTCGGTGACGACCTGCCGGACCTTGTGCTGCACGGCGGTCGAGCTGCCGTCGGAGAAGATCTGCTCGAGCGACTTGGACAGGTGGCCCGCCTCGGGGTCGAACACCTCGTCGACCTTGCGACCCAGCTCCTCGGCCACGCTTCGGGCACGCTCGCCGAACTCCAGCTCCACGCTCTTGGAGACCTTCTCGAACTCCGTCTTCACGAACTCCGCGTTGGCGCCCGTCTGCTCACGGTCTAGCACCCGTGCGCCGATCTCGATGGCGTCCTCGATGACGCGTTCGGGCGCGTCGGACTCCGAGATCAAGCGGGCGGCTGCCTCGTCGACCACGACCAGGCCGTCGATGCGAATCCTGTCGCCGGTGACGAATACGTGTTGCTGGTGGAGGGGTGTCGCGGCTTCCATGAGGTATCCGTCGCAAGCTACGCCTCGCCCCTGACAGAACGCCGGTCGGATTGCGATGCCGGTACCATGCCCCGGCCGAACGAACCCGTGGAGGCCCGACACAGCGCATGGCATCTGTTGACCTGACCGACGTGACACAGATCTCGACCGAGCCGGGCGAGTTGCCCGAGAAGATGGCCGCCTGGGTCATCCGCGAGGAGCGCGAGGGCGAGCCGCGCGACGCCTTCCAGCTCGAGGAGATCGAGGTCCCCCAGCCCGGGGCCTTCGAGGTGATCGTGCGGGTGATGGCCGCGGGCGTGAACTACAACAACGTCTGGGCCGCACTCGGACAGCCCGTGGGCGTGTGGCGCTACGGCGACCACCCCGAGTACGGCCACCACATCGGCGGCTCGGACGCGTCAGGGATCGTGTGGAAGGTCGGCGAGGGCGTGACCCGCTGGAACGTGGGCGACGCGGTGATCATCCACTGCAACCAGGCTTCCTACGAGGACGTCGAGGTGCACGGCCTGGACCCGATGGCCGCGCCCAGCCAGCAGATCTGGGGCTACGAGACCACGTGGGGCTCCTTCGCCCAGTTCACCAAGGTGCAGGCCCAGCAGCTGCTGCCCAAGCCCAAGAACCTGACATGGGAGGAGGCCGCCTCCTACGGCCTCGTCTACTTCACCGCCTACCGGATGCTGATCGACCAGTGCGAGCTCCAGGCCGGCCACAAGGTGCTGATCTGGGGAGGCGCCGGCGGGCTGGGTGTGTTCGCGGTGCAGCTGTGCGCCGCGGCCGGGGCCGAGTGCGTGGCGGTGGTCTCCAGCGAGGAGAAGGGACGCCTGGTGGAGGAGCTCGGCGCCACGGGCTGGATCGACCGCAACGAATACAAGGGGATGATGCGCAAGGGCGGCGAGTCGCCCGACGAGGAGAAGGCGCGCTTCAAGGAGTCGCGCCGCTTCGGCAAGGCGGTCAAGGAGATCCTCGGGGATGCCCCCGACATCGTGTTCGAGCACGTGGGCCAGGCCACCTTCCCCACCTCCGTGTTCGTCGTCAAGCCGTTCGGCAAGGTGGTGATCTGTGCGGGCACGACGGGCTTCAACCTGGACTTCGACGTGCGCTATTTGTGGATGAAGCAGAAGCAGATCATCGGTTCGCACTTCGCCAACGCGTACGAGTGCATGAAGGCCAACGAGCTGATCGAGCAGGGGCGGATCCGGCCGGTGCTGTGGCGCACGATGGGCTTCGAGGGTGTCGGCGAGGCCCACCAGCTGATGCGCGACAACCAGCACCTGGGCAAGATCGCGATCCTGGTGGGCGCGGAGCAAGAGGGACTGGGCCGGACCGAGGAAGGCCCCGGAGCGATCCAGGCGGAGGTGGGCGCGTGAACGAGTCCGACGGCATCTGCGTCCGGATTCCCTGGGCGATCAACCCCATGCGCGGCGACAAGTTCGAGGCGCTGTGGCTGCCCGCCGCCGAAGCGGCGCTGGACTTCGGCGCCACCGGCTGGGCGCTGTTTCGCTCCAAGGAGGGCGGCCTGGACTTCATGCAGCTGGCCTTCTTCCCCACCAAGCTCGACTTCGAGCGCTACTGGTACTCCGAGGAGATCTCCAAGGCGCGCGAGGAGGCCGCGGGCCTCTACCACGTGCCGCTGCTCCCGGACTTCCACACCATCACCGGCATGGGGACACTCGCTCCGCTGAGCTCGTAGCGGGCGCGTTGACTCTCGCCTAGACCGAACATAGAGTCCTCCCCGTGAGGTGAGTCGGAGTCGTTTCGCCTAGGAGCGATCCCCTTGCCGACGTTGACGGAGGAGGGAGTAAACGGCTTGACCGACGCTGTGCTTCACGTGCGCGATCTCAGCGTGCGCTACGCCGGGGCCGTTCGCGCGCTCGACGGCGTGAGCATCTCGGTGACTGAAGGCTCCGTGGTCGCGGTACTGGGCGGCAACGGCGCGGGAAAGAGCACGCTGCTTCGCGCCATCTCCGGCACCCTGGGGTTGCAGGGCGGGGCCGTCGAAGGCGGCGAAGTCACGTTTCGGGGCCAGGATCTGCGAGGACGCGATCCCGGCACGGTCGTGCGGTCGGGGATCGTGCAGGTGCCGGAGGGGCGGCGGATCTTCGGCGAGCTGACCGTGGAGGAGAACCTGCGCGCGGGCGGGCTGTCCGTACGTGACCGCGGCGCCCGGTCGCGGGCGCGCGACCGCGTATTCGAGCTGTTTCCAAGGCTCGAAGAGCGGCATCGTCAGAGGGCCGCTCTGCTGTCGGGCGGTGAGCAGCAGATGCTCGCGATCGGCCGCGCCCTGATGAGCGAACCCGAGCTGCTGCTGCTCGATGAGCCGTCGCTCGGCCTCGCGCCGAAGGTCGTCGACCGCATCGGCGAGGTGGTGCGCGAGATCAACGGACAGGGCACCTCGGTGATCCTCGTCGAGCAGAACGCCGCGATGGCTCTCGCGGTGGCCGACCAGGCCTACGTGCTCGAGGTAGGAAGGGTGTCGCTCAGCGGCACCGCGGCAGAGCTCGCCGACACCAGCGAGGTGCGCGAGCGCTACCTGGGCATCCCGGGCGGCGACACGGATGATCGCCCCCATCCCCCCCACGCCCCCGCCCCGAGCGCCGACTCTGCCAACGGACGGCCGGCCATCCGGGAGTTGGACGTCGAGGCGCTCACCGTCCGCTTCGGTGGAATCACCGCCCTATCGGACGTGGCCTTCCGCGTCGAGCCGGGGTCTGTCCACGCCGTGATCGGCCCCAACGGCGCGGGCAAGTCCACCTGCCTCAACGTCCTCACGGGCGTCTACGCGCCCACCAGCGGCACCGTCCGCTACGGCGACAAAGTGCTCACGGGGCTGCGCCCGCACCGCATAGCCCGGCTGGGAGTGAGCCGGACGTTTCAGAACATCGCGCTCTCGCCCGCCGCGACGGTGGCCGACAACCTCCTCCTGGGCCGCCACCGGCTGTCGCGGGCCGGATTCCTCTCTACCGGCTTCGGCCTCCCGGGCGCGCGCCGCGAGCGCAAGCGCGAGCAGGGACGCGTAGCCGAGGTCGCAGGGCTGGTGCACCTGGACGCCCAGCTGCAGCGCCCCGTCGCCGAGCTCCCCTACGGCGACCGCAAGCGGGTCGAGCTCGGCCGGGCCCTGTGCGCCGACCCGGCGCTGCTGCTGCTCGACGAGCCGGTAGCCGGGATGAACCCCGACGAGAGCGAGCAGATGTCGCAGACGATCGCCAACGTGCGAGCCGAGCTCGGCATCTCGGTGGTCCTGGTCGAGCACGACATGGCGTTCGTGATGAGGCTGGCCGATCACGTGACGGTGCTGGACTTCGGGGAACGCATCGCCGACGGCACGCCGGCCGAGGTGCAGCAGGACCCCGCCGTGCTGCGCGCCTACCTCGGCGGCAGTCCAGACTCGCAAGAGGCCGCCGGATGAACCAGTTCGTCGAGCTGCTGATCAGCGGGCTCTCACTGGGCTTCGTCTACGCCCTAATCGCTCTCGGCTTCGTGATCATCTTCAAGGCCACCCGGGTGGTGAACTTCGCCCACGGCTCGATCCTCCTGCTCGGCGCCTACGTGGTCGCGCGCACGCACGGGAGCCTGGGCTTCGCCGGTGCGGTGCTGGCGGGCGTGCTCGCCGCGGCGCTGTGCGCGGTGATCGTGCAGCTGGTGATCCTGAGACGGCTGCGGGGGGCCACCACCGACACGCTGACCATCGTCACGATCGGCATCGACATCCTGCTGGCCACCGAGCTGACGCGGCGGATAGGCACCAAGGTCCTCAACATCGGCGACCCCTGGCGCGATCACGTCGTACACCTCGGCTCCTTCTCGGTGCCGTCGGCGCGCGTGGCCGCCGCTGTGGTGGCGATCCTCGTGCTCGCCGCCTTCACTGCCGCATTCAAGTACTCCGACTGGGGCGTGGCCATGCGCTCCGCCGCCGAGGACGCCGAAGGGGCGGCGCTCATGGGCATACGCCTGGGCCGCGTGGCGGCCGGCGCTTGGGCGGTGGCCGGGGCCCTGGCTGCGCTGGGGGGCGTGTTCTTCACCACCTTCCCCACGCCCGGCGTCCAGGCCACGGTCGGCCTAAGCGCCCTGACGGCCTTTCCGGCGGCGATCCTGGGTGGGCTCGACTCGGTCACCGGCGCGGTCGTCGGAGGGCTGATCATCGGCGTCGTCACGACCATGACGTCGGGCTACCAGGACCACATCGCGTTCCTGGGCCGCGGGCTGGGCGACGTCGTCCCCTATGTGGTGATGGTGCTGGTGCTGCTCTGGCGCCCATCGGGCCTGTTCGGCACCAAGGAGGTCACACGTGTCTGATCGCTCCCGCACGCTCACACGGCTTGGCTGGGTCGCGATGTGGGCCGCGCTGCTGCTCACGCCGCTGTTCCTCGAGCAGTTCTGGGAGCAGGCCGGCCTGTTCGCGATGGCCTCGATCATCGGCGCGATCGGCCTCACGATCCTGACGGGCACGACCGGCCAGCTGTCGCTCGCCCACGCGTTCTACGTCGCGGTCGGCGCCTACGGCTACTGCTATTTCGCCGGGCACAAGACCGTGGGCGTCGAGTCGGTGGCCGGCCTCGGCCTGCCGCCCGTCCTGGCCCTGGTGCTCGCGGTGCTGCTGGCCGGAGTCGCCGGGGCGCTGTTCAGCCCGATCTCGGCCCGGCTGCGAGGCATCTACCTGGGCATCGCCTCAATCGGCCTGGTCTTCATCGGCCAGCACATCCTCTTCAACGCCACGGGGCTGACCGGAGGCTTCAACGGCCGCGACGCCCAGCCCTTCGGCCTCGCCGGCTTCCAATTCCAGCAGGGGTCCCCGGACATCACCGTCAACGGGATCGAGTTCGGGGAGCTGGAGAAGCTGTGGTACCTCGGGCTCGCGCTCGTGGCGCTGTCGTACTGGTACGCCCGCAACATCGTCCGCGGCCGGCCCGGGCGCGCGCTGGAGAGCGTTCGCGACAGCGAGGTGGCCGCCGCGGTGATGGGCGTGGACGTCGCCCGGTACAAGGCCGCCGTCTTCATCCTGTCCTCGATGTACGCCGGACTGGCCGGCGTGCTGATGGCGCTGGTGTTCGGGCGCATCGTCCCGAACACCTTCGGTTTCCCCTTGTCGGTGGACTTCCTCGTGATGATCGTGCTCGGCGGCCTGGGCTCGATCCGAGGCGCCGCGCTAGGGGCGATCTTCGTCAGCGTCCTGCCTCGGGCGCTCGACCACTTCAGCGGCTCCCTGCCGCTGGTCTCGGACGCGGGCGGAGGCGGCCTGCAGCCTTCACAGGCCGCACGGCTGGTCTACGGCGCGGCCATCATCGCCGTCCTGCTCTACCTGCCCGGGGGCCTGGCCGGCATCCGCCGACGACTCCGGCGCGACTCGGACCCCGACGACCCTGTCCAGCAACCAACGGGAGGCCCCCGCCTGCCGTCACACGACCTCAAGGAGACGGCCACATGAGCCCACGTCTGATCAGGATCCTTGCCACCGGAGTGCTGTTGCTCGCAGCGCTCACGGTGGCCGCCTGCGGCAAGAGCAAGAGCAGCGAGTCCAGCGCCGGCGGTGTGAAGGGCGGTCCCGGAGTCACCTCCAAGACGATCACGCTCGGCGTCCAGACCGACCTCACCGGCGTGTTCGCCGCGCTGGGCCAGGCCATAACGGAGACCAACCAGCTCTACTGGAAGCAGCAGAACAAGGCCGGCGGCGTGTGCGGCCGCAAGGTCAAGCTGATCGTCAAAGACCACGGCTATGACCCCCAGACCGCGGTCACGCAGTACCGCGACATCGAGCCCAAGATCGCGGCGCTCCAGCAGGTCATCGGCTCGCCGATATCTGCAGCGTTGCTCCCGACCTGGGAGCGCGACCACACCCTGGCCCTGCTCGCGGCCTGGCCGCCGACGCTGCTGGGCCGCCAGCCGATCGGCATCATCGGCGCGAGCTACGACGTCGAGGCCGTCAACGGCATCGATTGGATGATGAAGAACAAGGGCCTGAAGCGGGGCGACAAGATCGGCGACCTCTACTTCGAGGGCGACTACGGCGAGGGTGGCCTGATCGGCGTCAAGCAGGCAGCGAAGGAGCACGGCCTGAAGGTCGTCGAGCAGAAGGTCAAGGCCACCGACACCGACATGTCGGGTCAGGTCTCGACGTTCAAGCGCGAAGGCGTCAAGGCCATGTGGATGACCGTCGGACCCAAGCAGCTGGCCTCGGCGGCCGGTGTGGCCAAGGCGCAGGGCCTCGACGTGCCGATCGGGGGCAACGGGCCGGTGTTCTCGCCGACCCTGCTGGGCACCGCGGTGGGCCAGAGCCTGGAGAAGAACCTGACCGTGTTCTCCTCGACGGCTCCGATCTCGCTCGACAAGCCCGCCGTGGCCAAGGCCGGCGCCGACTACAAGAAGGCCTACCCCAAGGGCACGCCCCAGCAGGCGGTGATCACGGGCTACGCCGAAGGGGAGGTGATGAAGGCGGCGCTCCAGAAGGCGTGCGACGGAAAGGACCTGCGCCGGGAGAACATCGTCAAGTCCTTCCGCCAGCTGTCGGGGCTCGACACCAAGGGGTTCATCGCCGGGACGATGGACTTCAGCAAGGTGGGCCAGCCGTCCACCAAGGAGATCTACGTCCTGAAGATCGACAAGGGGGCGGCGGGAGGCGAGCGCACCCTGGGCGGGCCGTACCTCTCACCGAGCGCGAAGGCGTACAAGGTCCCCGGCTCCTGAGAAGCCGCGGGCGGTGGCGAGGGCCGCCCGCGCCCGATCGCCCGGCGCGCTCTTCGCGAGCGCGCCGGGCGGCGCGGCTCGGCGTGCCCCGTTGACAGAAAGGGATGCCCCCGAGCTCGAGGTCGAGCGACCTCTGGCCCAGGGAGCTCCAGCGGCGCACGGGGCCTCGAGCGGGCGTATCCTCGCTCGCGGGATGGCGCATCGGATGAGGACGACGGTGGTGATGCTGGCGATGTGCCTGCTGGGCGTGCTCGCCGTGGCACCGGCGGCGTCGGCCGACCTGTCCTCGCTGCTGTCCACCTGCTCGGCCAAGGACGCGAGCGGGGGCGGCGGCCCCGCCCTGCCCTACACCTTCTGCGACGACGGCGTGCCGACCACCGGCGGGATGATCACCAACCCCACCGGCGTCAAGGCCGTGGAGGTCCCCGCGGCCTACCAAGGCGCTACGGGCCTGCCGGCCATCGACGCACCCACGGCCGCGGCCGTGCCCGGCAACAGCGGGGGAAACGTCGCGCTCGACGTGGACGTCACCCTGCCCAAGGCCGGCACCTCGAGCGACGACAAGTACCCGCTCGTGGTGATGATGCACGGGTGCTGCTCGGGCAACAAGACCAGCTGGGAGTCGTCGAGCATCGACGGTGGCGGGGCCGAGAACTGGCATTACAACAATGCCTGGTTCGCGGCCCGCGGGTACGTGGTGCTCACCTACACGGCGCGCGGATTCGTGAACAACCAGAATC
Source organism: Solirubrobacterales bacterium (assembly GCA_038202855.1). Classification (GTDB taxonomy): domain Bacteria; phylum Actinomycetota; class Thermoleophilia; order Solirubrobacterales; family Thermoleophilaceae; genus JAAYBF01. The sequence goes on along the minus strand of JBBREO010000060.1, from coordinate 1,581 downwards.
AGGGCTCGACCGGCGAGACCCAGCTCGACTCGGCCAAGTACGAGATCAACGACTACCAGTCGCTGGCCGGGCAGCTCGTGGACCGGGGAGACCTGGATCCTGGACCGGGAACCGTGCAGGTGGACCCGCAGCGGATCGTCCCCACGGGCGGCTCCTACGGCGGCGGCTTCACCTGGCTTGCTCTGACTGATCCGACGTGGAACAGCCACCCCGGCGCGGGTGGGGTCCCGATGAAGGTCGCCGCCGCGGCGACCAAGTACGGCTGGACCAACCTGGTCGAGTCGCTGGTCCCGCGCGGCGACGACATGCGCGACTCCCTCCCTGAAACCAACCCGGACGTGGTGAAGAACCGGCTCAAGACCGAGCCCGGCTTTCCCAAGCGCTCGATCAACGCCGCCCTGTACGGGTCGGGCAAGGGGCTGCTGCCGCCGGGGGGATCGCACACCACGTTCCCGCCGGCGATCGACCAGGCCCAGGCCTGCCTGACCTCCACCGACCCGTTCGAGTCCAACCCACTGTGCACCACGACGCTGAGCACCGAGCTTGGCCGCTTCATCGACGAGCGCTCGGCCTACTTCCAGACGGGCTTCTTCAACGGGCTGGCCGCGGGCACCATCGCGCCCGTCCCAGTGTTCAGCGCCGGCACCCTCACCGACAAGCTTTTCCCCGCGGCCGAGCACCGGCGGATGGTGGAGCGGTTGAAGGCCTCGGCCCCGAACTACCCCGTGCAGGAGTACTACGGCGACTACAACCACTTCGTCCAGACCAAGCGCAAGGAGTTCGCCGACGTCTGCGGCGCCGACCACCACGTCTGCGCCTACTCCGACTACCCGAGCGGCGACCTCAACGCCGACCCCGCCACGCGCGCGCTGGCGCCCGGGGTGACCAGCCGGCTGAACCGCTTCATCGACCACTACGCCAAGCCGCCGTACAACCCGTCCGCGGGCCAGCCGGCGTTCGACGTGACGGGCTCGCTGCAGGTCTGTCCCGAGAACGCCGACTTCCTCGGCGCCAAGACCGACGAGCCCGGCCCCCGCTTCGTGGCCTCCGACTTCGGCCAGCTGGCGCCCAACCGGCTCACGATCAACGAGCCGGGCACCCAGCCCACGACCAACAAGGCGGGCGCGAATCCCCACGCCGTCAAGGCGGACCCGGTCGCCAACTCGCTGTCCAACGGCGGGCGCTGCGTGGTGGAGACCTCGCCCGGGGGCCTGGCCAGCTCAGGTCCCGGCGTGGCCACCTACGACTCCGACGTCCTGCCCTCGGACTTCACCATGCTCGGCGCCACCCGCGCCGTCGTGCCCCACTCGGGCGTGGGCTTGGGGCTCCAGCTCAACGCCCGCCTCTATGACCTCTACCCCGACGGTCGCCAGGTGATGGTCGACCGCGGCTTCAGGCGGCTCTCGACCCCCAACGCCACCACCACGCTCGACCTGCACGGGGCCGGCTGGCGCTTCGCCAAGGGCCACCGGATCCGGATCGAGCTGGCCCAGGACGACGACCCCTACGTCAAGTCCTCGACACAGCCCAGCGCGCTTTCCCTCGCCGCCGCCACGCTCAGCGTGCCCATCCGCGAGGCCT
>JBBREO010000059.1:0-16440 GCA_038202855.1 Solirubrobacterales bacterium | reverse complement strand
CCGGCTTCGAGCTCACGGCGGCCAACCTCTCGCGGGTGCCGGTGGTGGCGACCGCGCTGGGCCCCGTGGCCGGCCTGGGCGCCGCCCGCGTGGTGGCCTCGCACTTCTCGGTGATCGTCAAGAAGACGGCCCAGCTGTTCGTGGCCGGCCCGCCGGTCGTGGCGGCGGCCATGGGCGAGTCGCCCGACACGGAGGAGCTGGGCGGGGCCCGCGCCCAGGCCGGGGCGGGCGCGGTGGACAACGTGGCGGCCGACGAGGAGGACGCGCTCGCCCAGCTGCGCCGCTTCCTCTCCTACCTGCCTACGAGCGTCTGGGAGTCGGCTCCGATCGTGGCCACGACCGACCCCGCCGACCGGCGCGAGGACGAGCTGCTCGAAGTCGTGCCCCGCGACCGGCGCAAGCCCTACGACACGCGCCGGATCCTGGAACTCGTCTTCGACCGCGACAGCGTGTTCGAGATGGCCCGCTTCTACGGCCGCTCGCTGGTGGTCGGCCTGGCCCGGCTCGGTGGTCGGCCCGTGGGCGTGATGGCCTCGGACCCCAAGCACTACGGCGGCGGCCTGACCGCCGACGCCTCGGAGAAGGCCACGCGCTTCGTGGACCTGTGCGACCAGTTCCGGCTGCCGCTGGTGAACATGGTCGACCAGCCCGGCTTCGTGATCGGCACGGAGTCCGAGCGCCGCGGCACCATCCGTCACGGCACGCGCGCGATGGTGTCGATCTACCAGGCCAGCGTGCCGACCGCGGCCGTCCTGGTGCGCAAGGTGTTCGGAGTGGCCGGGGCCGCCCACGGCAACCACTCGGCCCTGAACCTGCGCTACGCCTGGCCCTCGGGCGACTGGGGATCGCTGCCGATCGAGGGCGGCATCGAGGCGGCCTACCGGCGCGACCTCGAGGCGGCCGACGATCCCGCCGCGCTACGGGCGGAGATCGAGGAGCGGCTGAACGCCGTGCGCTCGCCCTTCCGCACCGCGGAGCGCTTCGGGGTGGAGGAGATCATCGATCCGCGCAACACCCGGCGGCTGCTGTGCGACTGGGCCGAGCGGGCGCACGAGCTGGTGGCCCAGGAGGTCGGGCAGGGGCCCAAGGCGCGCGGGCTGCGGCCCTAGCGGCGCGCCTTTCCCGCCAGGCGCGTACCCTCGGCCGCTTGGGGGCTGGATCCACGTGGAGGGCCAGGAGCCTTGTCGCCCTGGCGGCGATCGGGCTGGCGCTAGTCATAGCCCCCGGGCAGGCGGCGGGCGACCCGGTGATAGCGGCGGGCGGCGACGTGGCCTGCGCGCCCGACGACGCGAACTTCGCCGCCGGCGCCGGCACGCTGAGCCCGCCGCCCGGTTTCTGCCACGCGCGCTACACCTCCGACTTGTTCGGCGCCCTGGCGCCTACCAACATCCTCGCCCTCGGCGACCTCCAGTACGAGGACGGCAACCGCGCCCGCTTTGACGCCTCCTACGAGCCCAGCTGGGGACGCTTCAAGGCGATCACCAAGCCGGTGTCGGGCAACCACGAGTACGGGAGCAGCGGCAGCAACTTCGATCCGAGCGCGGTCGGCTACTTCGGCTACTTCGCCGGACAGCTGGCCCAGGAGGGACCCGACGCCATGAACCCGCAGAAGGGCTGGTACTCCTTCGACGTGTCGGCGCCGAGCGCGCCGGGTGGACCGCCGTTCCACTGGCACCTGGTGGCGCTGAACTCCGAATGCGCCGCGGGCCTGCGCGACAGGGTGGGCTGGACGGGGCGCTGCGACGCGGGCTCCGAGCAGGAGCAGTGGCTGCGCCGCGACCTGGCCGCCGACTCCAGCTCCTGCACGATCGCCTACTGGCACCACCCGCTATTCACCTCCGGCGGCGAGGAGCCCAGCCCCGTGATGGGCCCGATCTGGAACGCCCTCCACGACGACTACGCCGATCTCGTGCTCTCCGGCCACGACCACGACTACGAACGCTTCCCTCCGCGCGGGCCGGCGCCCGCGGGCCCGGTGGAGCCTGGACGGGGAATACGCGAGATCGTGGTGGGCACCGGCGGTCGCAGCCTCTTGGCCCCCGGCGCGGTCGACGCCACGCGCGAGGTGTTCCAGAACACCGTCTACGGGGTGTTGAAGCTCACCCTCCACGGCCCCAGTCGCGTCCATCTGAACGGCTGGTACGAGTGGGAGTTCGTCGACGACGGCCACTCGGGGTCCGACTTCGTGGAGGGCGGGAGCGCTGACTGCGTGGCGCCGCCCGACGTGGTCGCGCCGTCGGTCTCCCGCCCGAGCCTGCTGCGCCGGCGCTTCCGCGTCAGCCGTGGCGCGACTCCCGTGGTGGCCAGGAAGCGAAAGAAGAGGCCGCCCAAGGGGACCCGGATCCGTTACTCGCTTGCCGAGTTCGGCACGGCAAGCCTGCGCTTCGACCGCGGCGTGAAGGGCCGCCGGGTCAAGGTCAGCGGCTCGCACGCCCGGCGCTGCGTGACCCAGACCAGGCGCAACGCCAAGCGAAGCAACCGGCGCTGCACGGCCTACAAGCGGGCCGGCACGCTCACGCGCAGCAACGCCGCGATCGGCGCCCAGGAGGTCAAGTTCAGCGGGCGGGTCGGTGCGCGCAAGCTCAAGCTCGGCCGCTACCGCCTGACCATCTCTGCTCGGGACGTCGCCGGCAACGTCGGCCGGCCCAGGGCGCTGCGGTTCACCGTCGCCAAATGACCGCCTAGGCGCTGGCCACGCCCGGGCGCTCCCGGTGCAACGCCACGCCGGCGATCACCAGCGCGACGCCCGCCGCCTCCACCGGAGTCGGGACCTGGGCCAGCACCACCAGCCCGACCACCGTGGCGGTGGCCGGCAGCAGCGACACCAGCAGGGCGTAGGTCGCCCGCCGCAGGCGCGCCATGGCCAGCTGGTCGGATACGTAGGGGATGACCGACGAGGCGATCCCTACGCCGATGCCGGCCGCCAGTGCGACCGGATCGCCGAAGGCCGGCAGCGCCTGCCACCCGCCGATCGGGGTGGCCACGAGGCACGCGATCAGCATGGAAGCCGCCAGGCCATCGACTCCGGCCGCCGCGCCCCGCTCGGCCACTCGGTGGCCGAGCACGATGTAGCCGGCAAAGAGCCCCGCGTTCAGGAACGCGAAGCAGAAGCCGAGCGGCTCCCCTGCGAGCCGGACATCGGTGACCAGGTAGACCCCGGCCACCGACAGCGCCAGCGCGGCTCCGTTACGAGCGGTACGCGCTCCGAGGGCGGCCAGCACCACCACGGGCAGGAACTCGATCGCCGCGACCGTGCCCAGCGGCAGCCGGTCGATCGCGGCGTAGAAGCAGCAGTTCATCAGCGCCAGGACGGCGCCCCAGCCCACGAGAAGCAGCCGGCCCTGGCGATCGAGATCGCGCAGCGTGCCGACCGGATCCCGCCACGCCGCGAAGATCACCGCGGCCGAGGCGATCCTCATCCAGGCCACCCCGAGCACCTGCACGCGCGCGAACAGCAGCACGGCGAAGGAGGGACCGAGGTAGTGGAAGATCGCGCTCACCACGAAGTAGAGGTGCGTCGACCCGCGGGCGCTGGGCTACTCGCTCTCCGCGGTCATCCGCATCCGGCCCGCTCCGCGTCAGCTGAAGAAGGTGGCCGACCTGGCCCGCGCCACCCCCGAGGTGGTCGACTGCCGGCGCATCACCGGCGAGGACTGCTTCTTCATGACCGCCCACGTGCGCGACGTGGGGCATCTGGAGGAGCTGATCGACCTGTTCGTGGTGTTCGGGGTGACCACCACTTCGATCGTCCAGTCGGCACCCGTGGCCTCTCGCCCCGTACACGTTCCGGGCGCCAACTCGGCCGGGGACTGATCCGTGCCGCCGCGGGGCGGCGCAGTGCCCACATGCGCACCGCACTCACTGGAGCCGTCGTCGCCGCACTCGCGGTAGGCGTCAGCGGGCTCGCGCTCGCCAAGGACTCGCCGTCGGGCTCCCAAGGGGCCGCCTCCGGGGCCGCGGTCAAGGCGATGAAGGTGGACATACAGAACTTCAAGTACAAGCCCCAGACGGTGGAGATCAAGGCCGGCACCAAGGTCTCGTTCACCAACGGGGACACGGCCAAGCACACCGCCACCTCGCAGCCCCAGGGCAAGTTCGACTCCGGCGACATCAGCAAGGGCCAGACCAAGAAGGTCACCTTCAAGACTCCAGGCACCTTCCGCTACTACTGCGTCTACCACGCCTTCATGACCGGCTCCGTAAAGGTGGACCCGTGAGCGCGATGGCCCCGCGGGCGCTGCGCTACCTGGCCGCCGCGCTCGTCCTTCTGGTGGGAGCGGTGCACTACCAGCAGTACCTAGCGCTCTTGAGCCAGGTCCACGTGATCGGCGTGCTCTTCCTGCTCAACGCCGCCGGGGCCGCGGCCCTCACGGTGCTGCTCCTCCAAGGCGACGAGAGGCTGCGCCGGCTCGCCGCGATGGGGGCGATCCCGCTGTGCGTCGGCTCGCTGATCTCCATCGTGCTCTCCATGGGCGGAGGGATCTTCGGCTACCAGGAGCCCGACTGGCGTGGCCCGGTGGTGCTCGCGGTGATCGCGGAGCTGGCGGCCGTGCCGGTCCTCCTGGCTTACCTGGCCTCCAGCCTGAGCCGGGTCGGAGCTCCCGGCTCCGCCCGCTGATCCGCGCTTCGGTCCGCGCCGCAGTAGGGCTTATGCGCCCAGCCCTGATCCTCACCGCCCTCCTGTGTGCCGTCGTCGCTGGTTGCGGCTCCTCCGGCTCCAAGTCCGGCTCGGCTCCCTCGGCGGGAACCAAGACCGACAAGGTCGACATCGCGAGCTTCAAGTACAAGCCCGAGACGATCGAGATCAAGGCCGGCGCGAAGGTGGCCTTCACCAACAGCGACAGCGCCACGCACACCGCCACGTCGAAGCCCCAGGGGGAGTTCGACTCCGGCGACATCAAGCAGGGCAAGACGAAGTCGGTCACGTTCAAGAAGCCGGGCACCTTCGCCTACTACTGCGTCTACCACGCCTTCATGAAGGGCACCGTGCAGGTGCGCTGAGCGCTAGTCGGCGTCGGAGGCGGGGGGCGACGTGATGGTGGCGATCGGGTCGCCGGTCTTTATCGGCTCGCCCTCGGTGATCGGCAGCTCGGCGATCGTGCCCGCCTTGTGCGCGTTGATCTCGTTCTCCATCTTCATCGCCTCGATGATGCAGAGCAGCTGGCCTTCCTCGACCTCGTCGCCCTGGGAGACCACCACCTTCCACATGTTGCCCTGCAGCGGCGAGGTGATCTGGTCCGGACCCCCGCCGGCCGACTTCTTGCGCTCGGCGCGCTTGGGCGGGGCCTTGGCGCCCGCGCCATTGACGGGGGCGGCGCCGCCGGCGAAGGCCTCACCGATCACCTTGACGTCGAAGCGCCGGCCCGACACCTCGACGGCGTAGTCGCGCTCCACCTTCTCGGCCTCGTCCCCGGCCGGCTCGGGCACGGGCGTGGCCAGCGCCTTCAGCCAGTCCTTGTCCTCGACCAGGTCGCGGCAGGTCTCGCCCGCGCGCCACTGGTCGGTCTGCATCAGCGCTGTGTGGAAGCCGATCAGGGTGGTGAGCCCACCGATCTCGTACTCGCTCAGCGCGCGGACCATCCGGCGGGTGGAGGCCTCGCGGTCGACGTCCCAGACGATCAGCTTGGCGATCATCGGGTCGTACAGCGGCAGCACCTCATAGCCCTCGCGGGCGCCGGAGTCCACGCGCACGCCGGGGCCGCTGGGCTCCACGTAGTGGGTGATCTGGCCGGGGGCGGGGGCGAAGTTGGTGGCCGCGGTCTCCGCATTGATGCGGCACTCGATCGCGTGGCCGCGCAGCTCGATGTCCTCCTGGGCGAAGGGCAGGTCCTCGCCCGCGGCCACGCGGATCTGCTCGCGCACGATGTCGATGCCGGTGACCATCTCGGTCACGCAGTGCTCCACCTGTACGCGGGTGTTCATCTCCAGGAAGAAGTACTCGTCGCCCTGGAGCAGCCCCTCGACGGTGCCCGCGGAGTAGTAGCCCACGGCCTTGGCGGCCTCGGTACCGATCTTGCCGATCTTCTCGCGCAGCTCCGGCGACACGGCCGGGGCGGGGCTCTCCTCGATCAGCTTCTGGTGGCGGCGCTGGACCGAGCAGTCGCGCTCGAACAGGTGCACGGTGTTGCCGGCACGATCGGCCAGCACCTGGACCTCCACGTGGCGGGGGTCGGGCAGGTAGCGCTCGATGTAGACCGTGGCGTCGGAGAAGAACTTCTCGCCCTCGCGGGCCGCGCCCTCGAAGGCGTCCTTGAGCTCGGACTCCTCCAGGGCCACGCGGAAGCCCTTCCCGCCGCCGCCGCCGGCGGCCTTGATCGCCACCGGGTAGCCGACCGACTCGTCGATGATCTTCTTGGCGTCCTCGACGCTCTCGACGGGGTCCGTCGTGCCGGGCACGATCGGCACGCCGGCATCCTTCATCAGCTCGCGCGCGCGGGTCTTGGAGCCCATCGCGTCGATGGCGTCGGCCGGCGGCCCGATGAAGACGATCTCGGCCTCGTCGCAGGCGCGCACGAACGCGGCGTTCTCGGCCAGGAATCCGTAGCCGGGGTGGATCGCCTCGGCGCCGGCCTGCTTGGCCACCTCGATGATCTTGTCCACGTTGAGGTAGCTCTCGGCCGCCGGGCCCGGGCCGAGCAGGTAGGCCTCGTCGGCCCGGAGCACGTGCGGGGCGTCGCGGTCGGGCTCGGAGTAGACCGCCACGGATCCGACCCCCAGCTCCTCGAGGGTGCGCATGACCCGGATGGCGATCTCTCCGCGGTTGGCAACCAGGACCTTGGAGAACATGCGGCGGAGAGGTTACATCGGCGGCCATCCTGGCCGCCCTTTGAAAGGCAGGTTCGCCGTCACGGCTCACATCCACGGGCGGCGAGGGTGGCGCGTGCTGCGCCGCCGCCCCTCATACTCCCCATCCTTGCGTAGGGGGCTTCTAGCGATATCGGTGGTCATGGCCGGCCTGGCCTCGGCCGCTCCCGCCCACGCCGCGCTCTCGTTTCGCTCCTGCAACGACCTGGCCTTCCGCTGCGCGCGCCTGACCGTGCCGCTCGATCGCAGCGGCGGTGTGCCCGGCACCGTGTCCCTGTACGTGAAGCGCGCGGCGTCGCGCGCCCAACCACGCCGCGGGGTGGTCGTGGCCTTCGCCGGCGGTCCCGGCCAGTCGGCCACCGGCGCCTTCTCCGGGGACTCGCTGGGGCCCCTGGCCGAGCTGCTGCGCACCCGCGACCTGATCGTGTTCGACCAGCGCGGCACGGGCCGGTCCGGCCTGCTGCGCTGCCGCGAGCTGGAGCGGGCCAACATCCTGCGCGCGGCCGGCCCCGCCGCGCGCTGCGCGGCCGAGCTCGGCGCCCGTCGCGCCTTCTACACCAGCCGCGACACCGCCGACGACCTCGAGGCGATCCGGGTGGGGCTCGGCGCACCCACCCTGTCGCTGTACGGGGTCTCCTACGGCACCCGCTCGGCGCTGGCATACGCCCAGCGCTACCCCACCCACGTCGATCGGATGGTGCTCGACTCGGTGGTCCGCCCCGACGGCCCCGACGCGCTGAGCGTGGACAGCTTCGCGGCGGTGCCGCGTGTCCTGCACGCCCTCTGTGGCGGCCGGGCCTGCGACTCCTTCACCTCCGATCCGGTGGCCGACGTGGATCGGCTGATCCGGCGCATGGCCGCCAGGGGGCCGCTGCGCGCAAAGGTGGCCGACCGGCGTGGGCGTCCCCGGCGGGCGGCGGCCGGGCGCTACGACCTGTTCGGCGCGCTCGTGGCCGGCGACTTCGAGCCCGAGCTGCGCCGCCAGTACCCGGCCGCGGTGGTGAGCGCGCTGCGCGGCGACGCTGGGCCGATGCTGCGCCTCAAGCGCAGGGCGGTCCAGCTGGAGAACGCCGCGCCCGACCCGCGCGAGCTGAGCACCGCGCTGTACGCGGCAACGACCTGCGAGGAGGCCGCGCTGCCCTGGCCGCGGGGGACGCCCTTCGCTGAGCGGCGGGCGCGAGCGGTGCAGGCCGTCGGGGAACTCCCCGAGGCCGGGCTCAGGCCCTTCGACCGCGCCACGGTGCTCGGCAGTGACCTGCTCGACCTCTGCTCGCGCTGGCCCGAGGCCGCCGCTCCTCCGAGCTCCGGCCCGCTGCCCGACGTGCCCACGCTGCTGGTGGAGGGCCAGGACGACCTGCGCACGCCGCTCGAATCGGCCCGGGCGGTGGCGGCCGGGCTCCCCCGAGCACAGGTCGTGGGAGTGCGCGACGTCGGCCACTCGCCCATATCGGTCGGAGTGAGCAGGTGCGCAACCCGGCTGATCCCGAACTTCTTCGCCGAACGCCGGCTCCCCAGCGGCTGTCGCGACTACCGCGGCCTGGGCCCCGCCGCGGTCGCCCCCGCGGCGCTGTCGCGAGTGGCGCCGGTGCGCGGCACGCGCGGTCGCGCCGGTCGCGCAGCCGCGGCCGTGCGCCTGACGCTGCGCGACGTGATCGACGACCTCGTGTTCGCCAGCAGCTCGCGCTCGGGGCACACGCTGCGCGGAGTCGGCCTGCGCGCGGGGCGCTACGTGATCGGCTCGCGCGAGGCGCTGGCCGTCCGGCGGCTCTCGCTGGTGCCGGGCGTGTCCATCAGCGGGCGGATAGCCGCCTTCGGCTCTCGCAGGCAGCACGGCCGGCTGCGCGTGAGCGGTCCGCGCGGCACCCGCGGCGCCGTCCGGATCCGGGGTCGCCACTTCGCCGGCCGGCTGGGCGGGCGCCGGGTGCGCGGCCCCCTGCGCCTGGGGCTGCTCAGCCTGAGCGGCGCTCGCGCGGCAGCGGCGCGCCGGCCGCCGCCTCGCTGAGCGCGCTCAGCGCACGGTCGGCCCTGCGCCCGCGCCAGGCCACGGCGGCCAGCAGCACGAGGACCAACGCCGGGAAGGCGGCCAGGACGGCGGCCGGGATGCCCACGCCGGCCTTGGTCAGCAGGCCCAGCCCCGAGCCGATCAGCACCACGGCCAGGATCGTGCGCAGGGTCGCCACGGGGATGCGCACGGACGCGTGGCTGCCCGCCCAGACGCCTGGGACCGAGCCGATCAGGATGTTGCCCGCCAGCGCGAAGTCGACGTTGCCGGCCACCACGTGGGCCAGCGCCGCCGCCCAGAGCAGGATCGCCGCGTGGAACACGTCGGTGCCCACCACCCGCTGGGGCACCAGCCGGAAGAGCATGATCAGCCCCACGGCGATCAGCGCGCCGCTGCCGGCGGAGGTCACGCCGAGCACGAAGCCGACCACCAGGCCGAGGACCACGGCCCGCACCCGCTCCGGGCGGCCCATCTCCACGCTGTCGCGCTCGCGGCCGAGGATCCGCTTGAGAAACAGCGCGCGGGCCAGCGTCATAACGCCGCAGAAGAGGAGCGTCACGGCCAGCGCCGTGATCAGCACGTTGTCGAAGGCGTCGCCGTGGGCGCGCTGGATCGCCTCGAGCACGTACACGCCGCCGATCGCCGCGGGCACCGAGCCCGCGCCCATCCACAGCGACAGCGGCATGTCGACTGTCCGCTGGCGGAAGTGCTTGATCCCGCCCACGGTCTTGGTCACCGCGCCGTAGGCCAGGTCGGTGCCCACCGCGGTCACCGGCTTGATGCCGAAGACAAGGATCAGCAGCGGCGTCATCAGCGACCCGCCGCCGATCCCCGTCATGCCCACCAGCAGCCCCACGCCGAGCCCGAAGGCGGCGATCGCGGGGTCCATCAGCCCGCGATCATGCCGGCGCCGACCGTGTCGTTGGTGGCCTCGTCGATCAGGATGAAGCTGCCGGTGTCGCGGTTGTGCGAATACGGGTCGACGACCAGCGGGCCGCTCAGGCGCAGGCGCAGCCGGCCGATGTCATTGAGCTCGAGCTGGTCGGCGGGGCCGGGCTCCAGCGTGTGGATGTCCACCTTGCTCTGCACCTCCTCCACGATCGCCCGCACCGAGCGCGTGGTGTGCTTGAGCGCGTAGCGCCCACGCGGCTTGAGCGGGGAGGCGGTCATCCAGCACACGTCGGCGGTCAGCTCGCGAACCACCTCGGCGCAACCGTCGGGATCGCAGATCACTTCGCCGCGGGACACGTCGAGCTGGTCCTCCAGTCGCACGGTCACCGACATCGGCGTGACGGCCTCCTCCTCGCCCGCCGGTCCTTCGACGGCCGCGACCCGCGACCGCTGCCCCGAGGGCAGGATCGCCACCTCGTCGCCTGCGCGCAGCACGCCGCCCGACAGTCGCCCGGCGTAGCCGCGGTAGTCGTGGTGCTCCACCGAGTGGGGGCGGATCACCCACTGCACGGGAAGGCGCAGATCGCTGAGGTTGCGGTCCTCGGCGATCTCGACCGACTCCAGGTGCTCGAGGAGCGTGGGGCCCGGGTACCAGGGCGTGCGCTCGGAGCGCTCGACCACGTTGTCGCCCTCCAGGGCACTGACGGGCACGAAGGTGATGTCGGTGACCGCCAGGCCCTCCGCGAACGAGGTGAACTCGTCGCGGATGCGCTCGTAGACCGACTCGTCGAAGTCGACCAGGTCCATCTTGTTAATCGCCACCACGAGGTGGGGGATGCGCAGAAGCGAGGCGATGTAGGCATGCCGCTTGGACTGCTCGACCACCCCGGCGCGGGCGTCCACGAGCACGATCGACAGGTCGGCGGTGGAGGCCCCCGTGACCATGTTGCGCGTGTACTGCACGTGGCCGGGGGTGTCGGCGATGATGAACTTGCGCCGCGCCGTCTGGAAGTACCGGTAGGCCACGTCGATCGTGATGCCCTGCTCGCGCTCGGCGCGCAGGCCGTCGGTGAGCAGCGCAAGGTTCACGTAGCCGTCCCCGCGGCTCTCCGACGCGCGCTCGACGTGCTCGAGCTGGTCGGCGAGCACCTGCTTGGAGTCGAACAGGAGCCGGCCTATGAGGGTGGACTTGCCGTCGTCGACCGAGCCCGAGGTGGCCAGCCGCAGCATCGGCGCGGTGGCCACGGCCACTAGAAGTAGCCCTCCTTCTTGCGGTCCTCCATGGCGGCCTCGGTCACCCGGTCGTCGGCGCGCGTCTCGCCCCGCTCGGTCACCCGCGTGGCGGCGATCTCGGTCACGACAGCGTCCAGCGTGGCGGCCCGAGAGCGCACCGCGCCGGTCACGGTCAGGTCGCCGACCGTGCGGTAGCGCACCGACTCCTCGAAGATCGACTCGCCCTCCTGCAGCTCGACGTGGGGGGAGGCGGCGTAGAGCATCCCGTCGCGCTCGAACACCTCACGCCGGTGGGCGTAGTAGATCGAGGGCACCTCCAGCCGCTCCTCGGCGATGTACTGCCACACGTCGAGCTCGGTCCAGTTGGAGAGGGGGAACACGCGCACGTGCTCGCCCTTGCGGATGCGCCCGTTGTAGAGCGACCACAGCTCGGGGCGCTGGGCCTTGGGGTCCCACTGGCCGAAGTCGTCGCGGAAGGAGAAGACGCGCTCCTTGGCCCGGGCGCGCTCCTCGTCGCGGCGCGCACCGCCGAAGGCGGCGTCGAAGCCGTGCTCCTCGATGGCGTCGAGCAGCGTGACCGTCTGCAGGCGGTTGCGCGAGGCGCGCGGGCCGGTCTCCTCGGCTGCGCGGCCGGAATCGATCGAGTCCTGCACCCGGGCCACGATCAGCCGCTCGCCCAGCTCGGCTACCCGCCGATCCCGGAACTCGATCACCTCGTCGAAGTTGTGGCCCGTGTCCACGTGCATGACCGGAAAGGGAAAGCCGCCGGGGCGGAAGGCCTTCTCGGCCAGGCGCAGCAGCACGATCGAGTCCTTGCCCCCGGAGAACAGCAGCACCGGGCGCTCGAACTCGGCCGCCACCTCGCGGAAGACGTGGATGGCCTCGGACTCCAGGGCCTGGAGGTGCGACAGCTCCACCCGGCTGACGCCGGGGGCCACGGTCGCGCTCATCCCTGCACCACGTGCAGGCCGCACTCCGTCTTGTCCTGCCCGGCCCAGCGGCCCTCGCGGCCGCTGCCCGGAAGGGTGCACGGGGCGCAGCCGATAGAGGAGTAGCCGCGATCGTGCAGCGGGTTGTAGGGCAGGTCGTGCTCGGCGATGTAGCGCCACACGTCCTTCTCCGTCCAGCCGGCCAGCGGGTTGAACTTCCACAGGCCGTGGGAGTCGTCCCACTCCACGTGCTCGGCGTCGGCGCGGGTGGGCGACTGCTCGCGCCGCAGGCCGGTCACCCAGGCGTCGAGACCGTCGAGTGCCCGCTCCAGGGCCGCCACCTTGTGGGCGCCGCAGCAGTTGGTGGCCGACCAGGGCTCGCCGTCTGCGCTCGTGGCGTCGTGCACCTCCACCCGCACGCCCGTGAGCTGCTCGAGCTCGCGCCAAGTGGCGTAGGTCTCGGGGAACAGCACCCCGGTGTCGATGGTGAACACCCGGGCGTCCGGCGTGACCTGCTGCAGCATGTGCAGCAGCACGGTCTCCTCCTTCTGAAACGAGCAGGCCAGGGCGAGCCGCGGATGGTGCTCGGCCACCGCCTTCTCGAGGACGCCCTGCGCCTCCATCAGACCGCGCACTCGCCCTCGCCGCGGATCACCTGGTAGAGGTCGTTGCGCTGCCAGTCGATGAAGAAGTCCATGTTCTCCACGTTGAACTCCACGGGCAGCGACAGATCCTTGGCCAGCTCCGTGAAGCGCTCGGGGCCCACCCGCTCGGCGAAGGCGACGAACTCCTCGCCCTCGGTGCGCTCGGCCTCGTAGAAGCGGATCCAGCGCTCGATGGCGTCGGGCACCCGCTTGGAGGGCAGGCGCGACTTCAGCCGCGTGCCGTATACGACCTCCCCGCCGCCGTGCCACCCGCCGATGTGGGGGATGTAGGCGGGGATCGTCTTGTCGCCCACCTTGATCGAGGCGCCGTAGAACCCGATGTTGCCGATGTGGTGCTGGCCGCACCCGTTGGGGCAGCCCGACATCTTGATGTGGATCTGGCGGATCAGCTCGTCGTCGAGCTGCATCGCTTCAAGGCGCTCGTTGATCGCCTTGTTCAGGCCCATCGAGCTGGTGATGCCGAGCTTGCACGAGTCGGTGCCCGGGCAGCTCACCGTGTCGGTGATCTCGTCGAAGCCGGCGTCGTTGAGGCCGAGCTCGCCGAGACGCTGCCACACCTCGTACACCGATTCGTCGCGTACCCAGCGCAGCACCAGGTTCTGCTCGATCGTCGTTCGGGCGTTGCCGCCGGCGTATTCGCGCATGATCTGGCCGAGCGCTCGCAGCTGCTCCGGGGTCAGGTCGCCGCGGAACACCTTGATGTGCACCGTGGAGAAGCCCTCCTGGCGCTGGGGGCGCACGTTGGTCTCGCGGAAGCGCTCGAACGCCGACGCGTCCCCGTTGGGGGAGGCGTAGGAGGCCGCGGGCTCCGGGACGTTGGCCTCCTCGTCGAGCATGTACATCAGCGGCGCGGGGTCGAAGTCGCGCTCGGCCACCCAGTCGCCCTCGAGCTCCTCCTCCACCTGCTTGCGGAACTCGTCGATGCCGATCTTGTCGATCAGCACCTTGATCCGGGCGCGCGCGCGGTTCACGCGCAGCCACTCCTGGCGGTCGAAGATCCGGAAGCAGGCTTCGGCGATCTTGAGGTAGTCGCCGTTCTCGAGCTCCACGAAGTCGTACAGCGTGGGGGCGACGCGCGGCATGATCGAGGTGCCGCCGCCTACGCGGATCTCCACGCCGCGCACCCCGTCCCGCACGCGCGGGATGTAGCCGATGTCGTGGATGCCGGTGATGGCGCGGTCGGCGTCGGTGGCCGTGAAGGCCGTCTTGATCTTGCGCGGCATCAGCTGGGTGGTGGGGTGGCGCACGAAATAGCGGACGTACGCGCCGGCGTAGGGCGTGATGTCGAACAGCTCGTCCTCGCACACGCCGGCCCACGGGTCGCCGGTCACGTTGCGCACCGTGTTGCCGCAGCCCTCGCGCGAGGAGAGGCCGGAGTCCGACAGCTCGCGGATCAGCGCTGCCGCGTCGCGCAGCGGTATGTGGTGCATCTGGATGTTCTGGCGCGTGGTGATGTGCGCCTTGTTCAGAGGCGCGTACTTCTCGACCACCGACGCGAAGGCGTCCATCTGGTCGGGGGTGACCCCGCCCATCGGGAGCTTGACGCGGATCATCTGGACGTCGGCCTGGCGCTGGCCGTACACGCCCTGCTTGAGCCGAAACTTGATGAACTCGTCCTCCGCGGTCTCGCCGCCGAGGAACTTCTCCGCCTCGTTGTCGAAGTCGTCGAACTCGCGCTCGAGGATCGGGATCACGTGGCCCGGGACGTTCTCGATGACCTCGGGGTTCTTCAGCGAGCCCTTACGGCCCGACGGCGTTTGGGTCGGCTCCATCCGCTGAAAGTAGCAAAACCCTGTGGGCTTTCAGATTATTCAGCCCGAGGGTGAAGAATGCGGACTGCGCGCGGGCTCAGCGGCCCCAGGGCTCGCCGTCGGCCCACGGGCTGGGGCCGGAGGGGTCCAGGCCCACGTTCTCGTACATGCCGGCGCGCAGCCACGGGCTGATCCTGGCGGGGGCAGCCGGGGCCGGCGCGGTGTCGCGCAGGAACTGCTCCAGCGCTGCGGCGATCGCGGCGCCCTCCTCGGGCGACGCGGCCGCCTGGGCGATCTCGATCCGCGGTCGCGGCGGGTGCTGGTGCCCGTTGGTGGCCACGCCGGCAGGGTACCGGCAGGCGGCCGCCTCTACTCTCGGCGCGTGCCCGAGATCCCCGTCTTCGACCACGACTCCGTGCTGGGCGCGATCGACCCTCTGGAGGCGATCGAGCAGGTGCGCCGCGGGTTCGTGGAGTACGCCAGCGGCGCGTGGGCGATGCCGGCCAAGGTCTACCTCGACTCGCCGCCCCACGGCGACTTTCGCGCCATGCCCGCGCGCGGATCGGGCCTGGCGATCCTGAAGTGGGTGACGTCGTTCCCGGGCAACCCGGCGGCGGGCCGGCCGGTGGTGATGGGGGTCATCTGCGTCTCGGACGCCGAGACGGGCGAGCCGCTCGCGCTGATCGACGTGCGCTCTATCACGGCGCTGCGCACCGGCGCGGTGGCCGCGGTGGCCGCCCAGGAGCTCGCGCGCGAGGACGCCGCGAGCGCGGGGGTCGTGGGCTGCGGCTTCCACGGCGCCTGGGCGGCGCGCTGCCTGGCCGCGGCCGAGTACGGGCCGGGGGTCTGCTTCGACCCCGACCCCGAGGCAGCCGGCGCGCTGGCAGGGGAGCTGGGCTGGGAGGCGGGGTCGCTCGAGGACGCGCTGGCCTGCGACGTCGTCACCTGCATCACGCCGGGCTCCGAGCCGGTCGTGACCGCCGACGTGCTCCGCCCCGGGGTGCACCTCAACATGCTCGGAGCCGACGGGCCGGGCAAGGCCGAGGCCGAGCTGGCCGCGGTCGAGCGCTGCGAGCTGTTCTGCGACGAATGGCGCCAAGCCGCCCACGGCGGCGAGCTGACGGGCGCCGTGGAGGCGGGGCTGGTCGATCGCGAGGCGGTCACCGAGCTCGGCGCCGTGCTCACCGGGAAGGCACCCGGCCGGTCCGGGCCGGAAGCGGTGACCCTGTTCGACTCCACGGGGTTGGCCATACAGGACCTGGCGCTGTGCCACGCGGTGCTCGAGGCGCGGGCGGCTGGTCTGGTCAAGGGCCGGCCGGTCTCGCTCTGAGCGAGGACGTCAGCGGATCAGCACGGGCGCGCCCAGCGGCACGCGCGGGAACAGGTCGACGACGTCGGAGACGTGCATGCGGATGCAGCCGTGCGAGGCCGACCTGCCGATGGAGAAGTCCTCCGCGGTTCCGTGGATGCCGATTCCGTCGCCCAGGCCGATGAAGCGCGCCTTCAGCGGGTTGTCGGGCGAGCCCGGCGGGAACGTGTGGCCGGCCAGTGAGCCCGCCCACGGGCGGTTGGGGGCCGTCCAGGAAGGGTTGACCTCGCGGGTCAGGACGTGGCGAAGCCCCGAGGGCGTCTCGAAGCCCGCGGCGCCCACGGCGACGGGATAGGAGCGGTCGTAGCGCAGGCGGCGAAAGACGCGCAGGCGGTGGCCGCCGCGGTCGACGGTGAGGATCGTGCGGTTTCGCCGGCGCAGGTCGATCAGCCGCACGGCCGGACGGACGCGCCTCAGGCGGGGCCGGACGCCGCGATCGAGGGTCGGGTCGAGGATCCGCCGGAGCAGTGCGCGCTGAAGCCGTCCTGGGTCGATCCGGCGCCCGTAGATCGCACGGCGGCCCCGGATCCGGCGCAGTGTGATCCGGATGTGTGCGCTGCGCGGCCGGCGCGAGGTCACGCGGGTGGCGCGGCGCACGAAGGCCGCCAACGACGCGGCGCGGTAGCCGATCACCGGTCTCACGCGCCGCCCGCGCCGGCCCTTCAGCGCCCGCCGGGCGGTGGAGAGCTCGTGGAAGCGCAGGTGTAGGCGCCCGGTCGTGAGCACGTAGGCGCGGCGGCCTATGACGGCCCGCAGCCGCCGCTGGGCGCGGGGCTGGGCCAGCCGGCGCAGCTTC
>JBBREO010000058.1:0-16503 GCA_038202855.1 Solirubrobacterales bacterium | reverse complement strand
GCCGGTCAGGCCGTCCTCGATCGAGCCCAGGACGGTGAGCGGGCCGACGCAGAAGAGCAGCGACGCGGTCACGAAGCCCTCGGACACGCGCGAGTGCCCGGCCCCCGACACGGCGCGCTGGATCCGGTCGCCCAGGCGTTCGAGCCAGCGCTCGATTCCGACCCCCTCGCCGATCAGCCCTCCAAGCAGCACGCCGCCGAGCACGTAGAGCGGGTTGGTGTGCGACCACTCCAGCGCGTTGTCCACGCCGATCACCAGGGTGATCAGCCCCAGCCCGGCCAGCACCCGCTCCTGGAGCCCGCCGGGCAGGCGCGCGCCCGCGGTGGTGCCCACGGCTGAACCCACGAGCACCGCCCCCACGTTGATCAGGGTCCCCGTCACCGGCCCAGCATGGCGGAGCGACGTGCCCGGAGGTTCCGCGACGGCTCCTTTCGGGCACTAGGTTCAGAGGAAGCACCTGGGAAGAGACCGAGGAGGAGAGCAGTGAGCGAGAACCTGGCCCGCATCCTGACCACGGCCGCGGAGGAGAACGCCGACGGCATCGGGGTCAAGCTCGACGACACCGAGGTGAGCTACGCGATGCTCGAGGAGGGCAGCGCGCGCATGGCCGCCGTGCTCAAGGACAAGGGCGTCGGCGCCGGCGATCGCGTGGGCATCATGCTGCCCAACGTCCCCTACTTCCCGATCGTCTACTACGGCGTTCTGCGCCTGGGCGCCGTGGTGGTGCCCATGAACCCCCTGCTAAAAGGGCGCGAGGTGAAGTTCTACCTCGAGGACCCCGAGGCCAAGGTGCTCGTGGCCTGGCACGACTTCGAGGAGCCCGCCACCACGGGCGCCGAGGAGGCCGGGGCCGAGCTGATCCTGGTGAAGGAGGGCGAGTTCGAGAAGCTCCTCGAGGAGGTCGAGGAGCCGCTGCACGTGCTCGAGGACCGCGACGGCGACGAGACCGCGGTGATCCTCTACACGTCGGGAACCACGGGCAAGCCCAAGGGCGCGGAGCTCACGCACGCCAATCTCTACAAGAACTGCACCGTGGCTGCCGAGAATCTGGGCGAGATCTCCAAAGACGATCGTCTTCTTGGCGCGCTGCCGCTGTTCCATTCGTTCGGGCAGACGTGCACGCTCAACGGCGGCATCCACGCGCAGGCGATGATCTCGATGATCCCCCGCTTCGATCCCGAGAAGGCCCTGGAGATCATCGAGCGGGACAAGATCACGCTCTTCCAGGGTGTGCCCACGATGTACAACGGCATGCTCCACGCCTCCAACAAGGACGACGTGGACACCTCCTCGCTGCGGGTGTGCATGTCGGGCGGGTCGGCCATGCCCGAGGAGGTGATGCGCGGATTCGAGAAGCAGTTCGGCTGCAAGGTGCTGGAGGGCTACGGCCTGTCCGAGACCTCGCCGGTCGCCTCCTTCAACCACCCCGACAAGGAGAACAAGGCCGGCTCCATCGGCACTCCGATCGAGGGCGTGGAGATGAAGCTCGTGGACGACGACGGCAACGAGGTCGACGACGGCGAGGTCGGCGAGATCGCCATCAAGGGCCACAACATCATGAAGGGCTACTGGAACCGCGAGGAGGCCACCGCCGAGGCCATCAAGGACGGCTGGTTCCTCACCGGTGACATGGGCAAGAAGGACGAGGACGGCTACTTCTTCATCGTCGACCGCAAGAAGGAGCTGATCATCCGCGGCGGCTACAACGTGTACCCGCGCGAAGTCGAGGAGGTGCTCTACGAGCACCCCGCGATCCAGGAGGCCGCGGTGATCGGCGTGCCCGACGACAACCTCGGCGAGGAGGTCGGCGCGGCGGTCGTGCTCAAGGAGGGCGAGGACCTGAGCGCCGACGAGCTCAAGGACTACGTGAAGAAGGAAGTGGCCGCCTACAAGTACCCGCGCCAGATCTGGTTCCTGGACGAGCTGCCCAAGGGCCCGACGGGCAAGATCCTCAAGCGTGAGATAGAGACGCCCGCGGAGGCCGAGGCGGCGAAGTAGCCGTGGCCGCCACCGCGACCAAGGAGAGGGACTCCGACGCCGCCGCGGGACCCGCGGCGGCCGACGAGGCGCCGCGGCCCGAGGGGGCGGCGATGGACATGCTGCTCACCGACGCGGGCCCGGGCGGCCTGGGCCGCTGGCTGCCCGGCAAGCCCGCGGCGAAGGCGGCTGCGCGGCTGGCCATCCGGCCCGACCGCGTGGCGCGGCGCTGGGGCGCCACGGCGGCCGAGTCGGCGCGCGTGTGGGCCGGGCGCTCGGAGATCGAGCCGCCCAAGGGCGACCGCCGCTTCAAGGACGAGGCCTGGCGGGGCAACCCGCTGTTCAAGCGCCTGTCCCAGCTCTACCTGCTCTGGGCCAAGCAGGTCGACGGCCTAATCGACGACGCCGACCTGGACTGGCAGGACGAGCGGCGGCTGCGCTTCGCGGCCGACAACGTGGTCGGCGCCCTTGCCCCGACCAACTTCCCGGCGGCCAACCCGGCGGTGCTCAAGGCGACGCTGGACAACGGCGGCTCGAACCTCGTCGACGGTACGAAGAAGTTCGCCCGCGACATGGCTCGCTCGCCGCGGATCCCGAACATGGTGGACACGTCGGAGTTCGAGATCGGCGAGAACATCGCAGTGACCCCGGGCGCGGTCGTGCTGCGCACCGAGGTGTTCGAGCTGATTCAGTACGCGCCCCAGACCACGCAGGTGCTGGAGGTGCCGCTGCTGGTGGTGCCGCCGATGATCAACAAGTTCTACGTGACCGACCTGGCGCCGGACCGCAGCATGATCGAGCACCAGCTCAGGCAGGGCCAGCAGGTGTTCGCCATCTCCTGGCGCAACCCCGACGAGCGCTTCTCGGACTGGGGCCTGGACACCTACGCGGGCGCGGTGGTCGAGGCGCTCGACGCCGCCCAGAAGATCACCGATTCCGACAAGGCTCACGTGCTGGGCCTGTGCGCGGGCGGCATCGTCACCTCCGCCGTCGCCGCCCACCTGGCGGCCAACGGGGAGGGAGACCGCCTGGCCGGCGTGACCCTCGGCGTGTGCGTGCTCGACAACGAGCACGCCGGCACCATGGGCGCGATGGTCGACCGAGAGGTGGCGGCGCTGGCCATCGCCGACTCGGCCCGCCGCGGCTATCTGAGCGGCCAGTCGCTGGCCGGCGTGTTCGCGTGGCTGCGGCCCAACGACCTGGTCTGGAACTACTGGGTGAACAACTACCTGCTGGGCAAGGAGCCGCCGGCCTTCGACATCCTGTTCTGGAACGCCGACTCCACGAACCTGCCCGCGGCGCTGCACCGCGACTTCCTGGAGATGTCGATCGAGAACTCGATCGTCGTGCCGGGCGAGCTGACCGTGCTGGGCACGCCGATCGATCTGTCCAAGATCACGGCCGACTCCTACCTCGTGGCCGGCATCGCCGATCACATCATCCCCTGGGAGAACGCCTACAGGACCACCCAGCTGTTCGGGTCAGACCCCCGCTTCGTGCTGTCCACCAGCGGGCACATCGCCGCCCTGGTGAACCCGCCGGGCAACGAGAAGGCGTCGTTTCAGACCAACCCGCACAACCCCGAGAGCCCGGAGGAGTGGCTCGAGGCCGCCAGCAAGCAGCGCGGCACGTGGTGGGACGACTGGGCCCAGTGGCTGGGGGAGCGCTCGGGTGCGCGCAAGCGCAAGCCGGCCAAGCTCGGCCAGCGCGGATTCAAGCCGCTCGGGGACGCCCCGGGCGAGTACGTGCTCGGCTAGCCGGATCTTCGAGCGTGGCGTGCTCGGCCAGCGTCTCGGCCACCGTGCGGTAGACCTTTCGGTTGAAGGCCAGGCCCACGTGGCTGCCGGTGACCTCCACGTTGGTGGCCCAGTCGGCGCGACAGGCCTCCCACCAGACCACGCCGTCGCCGCGCGAGTAGATGGCCGTGAACGGCACCTCGGGCGGCACGTCGGCGGTGAAGTCGGTGGTGAAGCGACAGCGGCAGTGCTCGGTGAAGCACCCGTTTCGCTCCACCCGGTCGCTCGTGCGGGCGAACACGCCGCGGGCCACCTTGAGCACGCCCTTGAGGGGCACGCTCACGTCGAAGGGCGCTTCCAGTCCGGCCCCCATGGAGATGCTGGTGGAGATCCAGCTCGGGTGGCGATGGGCCAGCGCCTTGGCGAAGTGCCCGCCGCGCGAATGGCCGATCAGTGCCACCTTGCGACCCGTCTCCGCGCGCACCCGCGCCACGCGGTGCTCGAGCCGGTCCAGCGCTCGGTCGGAGCAGTCCACGTTGGCCAGGATCCCCGACCCACGGGCGTCGTAGTTCATCCGGCGCAGCCAGTTGACCATCACCGACAGCGAGCCGTCGCCGGCGAACAAGCCGGGCACCAGCACCACGGGGGCGCCGTCGCCCCGGGGCACGCCCTCGCCGCGGTAGACGGGGTCCACCAGCAGGCGGGCGAGCTCGGCCTGCCATCGCATCTCGCCCAGGTGGTTGCCCCACCAGCGCCGCGACGGGCCTTGGTGGCCGGGCGGCGCGGGATCCATCGACGCGCCGTCGACCTGCTCGACGACGGCGTCGAGCGGGGAGGGCTCGGCCATCGGCAAAGCCTACCCAGGGTGCTCGGTCGGAAGCGCCGGATCGCGGCCTAGCGCCTCCCTGATGGCCTCCGCCGTGGTCGCGGAACCCCGCTTGCCGAGCAGGATCGTGTAGTGGTTGGAGTCCTCCACCTGGCGCAACTCGATCGCGGGATGGGCGAAGGCGGCGGCCTGCTCGGCGGGGATGAAGGCGTTCTCGTCGTCGAGGAGCCCGCGCTGGGCGCGCAGCAGCACGCCGGGCACACGCACACGGTCTAGGGCCGTTCGGGTGGCCTCGTCATCGATCAGGTCGCGGCCGTCGGCGCGCACCGCGTCCTCGCTGACGCTCGAGCGCAGGTTCGGCTCCTCGCCGGTCAGGTCGTGGTCGGCCCAGCCGGCCAGGCTGCGGTCGTCGATCTCGTCGCCCGCGAAGGCCGGGTGAGCGCGCCAGAAGGCGCGGTGGGCCTCGCGGTCGGGAAAGGTGGTGGAAAGCCGCTCGACGGCCGGGCCGAGCGTGGCCTGGAGCAGGTCATCGGGGTCGGCCCCCTCGGGCACCGGCAGCGGCAGGGCGCCGTCGACCAGCACCAGGGCGGACACCCGCTCGGGGTGGTCGGCGGCCAGCCGCGCAGCCACGTAGGCACCCATCGAATGGCCTGACACGACCGCCCGTTGCACGCCCTCCCGGTCCAGCAGGTCCAGCGCGTCGGCCGCGTGGCGGGCGATGCCGTACGGGCCGCCCCAGCCGGCGGCGTCAGCGCGGCCGCGCTGGTCGGGGGCGACGAGCCGCACCTCGTCGCCCAGCTCGCGTTCCACGGCGTCCCACGACCTCCCGTTGGAGGTGATGCCGTGCAGTGCGAGCACGAGGGGCGCGGGCATCAGGAGAACCCGATCACGCTGCGGATGCCGTTCTGGTCGTGCATTAGCTCGAAGCCCTTGTTCACCTCGTCCAGAGAGATCCGGTGTGAGATCAGCGCGTCCACGTCGATCTCGCCGTCCAGGTAGCGCTCCACGAACACGGGCACCTGGTCGCGCCCCTTCACGCCTCCGAAGGACGAGCCGGCCACCCGCCGGCCGGTGATCAGCAGCCGGGGCACGATGTCCAGGGTCTCGCCCTTGCCGGCCACGCCGGTGACCGTGCACAGGCCCCAGCCCATGCGGGCCGCCTCGACGGCCTGGGCCATCACGGCCACGTTGCCGGTGGCCTCGAAGGTGTAGTCGGCGCCCATGCCGCCCGTCATCTCCAGGATCGCCCCGACGCTGTCGGGGCCGCCGAGAAGCGTGTCCGTGGCGCCCTGGCCGCGGGCCCGCTCCAGCCGCTCCTCGGATAGGTCCACGCACACGATCCGCTCGGCGCCCTGCAGCCGAGCACCGGCCACCGCACCCAGGCCCACGAGCCCGGCGCCGAAGACGGCCACGGTCGATCCCGGCTCCACCCCCGCGGTGTTGATCGCCGCCCCGAGGCCGGTGGACAGCCCGCAGGCGAACACGCAGGCGCTCTCGGCGGGCGCGTCGGGGGACACCACGGCCAGCGCGATCTCGGGCATCACCGTGTACTCGGCGAAGGTCGAGGTGCCCATGAAGTGGCGGATCGGCTCGCCGTCGCGACTCAGGCGCACGGTCCCGTCGGGCATGTGGCCCTGGTTCTGCTCGGCCCGGATGGCTGTGCACAGGTTGGTCTTGGGCGAGATGCAGTGCGAGCACTCGCCGCACTGGGGTGAGAACAGCGTGACCACGCGATCGCCCTCGCGCACCAGCGACACCCCGGGCCCGACCTTCTCCACGATTCCGGCTCCCTCGTGGCCCAGCACGGTGGGCGCGTAGCCCGACGGGTCGGCGCCCGAGGCCGTGTACATGTCGGTGTGGCATACGCCGCAGGCCTCGAGCCGCACGAGCAGCTCGCCCGCCCTGGGCTCGGCCAGGTCCACCTCCTGCACCTCCAGCGGCTGGCCGAACTGCTCGAGCACGGCGGCGCGCATCTTCACGGCTTGATCTCCTCCGGATCGATGGCGGCGATCGTATTCACTCCACCACCAGCCCCTGGCGCATGGTGTTCTCGGTGACCACCCGCGGCTCGGTGAACTGGAGCAGGTAGTCGGGTCCGCCGGCCTTCGACCCGATCCCCGACCGGCGGTTGCCGCCAAAGGGCTGGCGGCCCACCATGGCGCCGGTCACGCCGCGGTTCACGTACAGGTTGCCCACCGGGGTGCGGGCGGCCACGGCGCGCACTGTGTCGGGGTTGCGTGAGAACAGGCCGCCGGTGAGGGCGAAGGGCAGTGAGTCGACCACCGCGATGGCCGCCTCCAAGTCGGGCACCGACTCGACCGTCACGAGCGGCCCGAACACCTCCTCGGCCAGCACGTCCGATCCGGGGGCCAGGTCGGCGGCGACCGTTGGAGCCGCGTACCAGCCTCCGGCGGGCACGTCCTCGACCCGCGCGACGATCCGGCCGCTTAGCCCCGCCTGCGCGGCCATCGCCTCCACGCGGTCGCGCGCCTCCTCCTCGATCAGGGCCGGGACCTCGGTGGCGAAGTCCTCGGCCGGACCGACCCTGAGCACCGACGCCGCACCGGCCAGGCGCTCGACCAGCGCCCCGGCCACGGCCTCGTGGGCCACCACGCGCGAGCAGGCCGAGCACTTCTGGCCGCCATAGCCGAAGCCCGACGCGATCAGAGCGGGGACCACCTCGTCCAGGTCGGCGTCCGAGTCGACTATCACGCAGTTCTTGCCGCCCATCTCGGCCACCACCCGCTTTACGTGCTGCTGGCCGGCAGGCGTCTGGGCCGCGCGGGCGACGATGTCCAGGCCCACCTTGCTGGAGCCGGTGAAGGCGATCACGTGTACGCCGCGATGGGCCACGAGCGCTGCGCCGGCCTCGCCCTCGCCGGGCAGCAGGCCCAGGGCGTCGGGCGGCACCCCGGCCGCGTGGAGGGTCTCCACCAGCGCCAGCGCGCACCCCGGCGACTGCTCGGCGGGCTTGAGCACCACGGCGTTGCCGGCGGCCAGTCCGGCGGCGGTCATGCCGCAGGGAATCGCCAGCGGGAAGTTCCAGGGCGAGATCACGGCCACCACCCCGCGGGCCGCGTAGCGCATGGAGTTGCGCTCGCCCGCCACCTGGGCCAGCTCGGGGCCGCGCTCGAGCTCCACGGCCGCGCGGGCGTAGTACTCCAGGAAGTCGATCGCCTCGCACACGTCCGCGTCGGCCTCCGCCCACGGCTTGGCACACTCGCGCAGGGCCAGGGCGGCCAGCTCCCCGCGCCGGTCGCGCAACCCCTGGGCGCCGCGGCGCAGCACTTCGGCCCGCTCCCCCGCGGACGATGCGCTCCACTTCACGAATCCGCGCGTGGCGGTCGCCACCGCCTCGGCCGCCTCGTCCTCGCTCGCGCACGCCGCGGTGGCCACGATCCGCTCCGGCGTCCCCGGGTCGCGCGAGACGATCTCCTCGCCCTCGCGGCGGTCCCCGGCCACCAGCACGGGCACGCGCAGCGGCAGCCGTGCGTCCAGCTCGGCCAGCGCGCCGGTCAGGCGCTCGCGCTGGGCGCCGCGGCGCAGCTCGAGCACGGGCTCGTTGGTGAAGTCGGTAAGCGAGGTCACGGCGCGGCCAGCAGCTCCTCGATCGCCACGCCGCGCTGCTGGTCGCCCAGGAACGAGTCGTTGGAGGTGTTCTCCAGCAGACGGCGGACCAGGTAGGCCATGCCCGCCACCAGGTCCCCCACAGGGCAGTAGGTGCGCACCCGCAGGCCGCTGGTGGCCAGCGCGTGGGCCAATTCGTCGCCCAGACCGCGCAGCACCTGCAGCTCCAGGTCGGCGTCCGCCCCGCCCAGCGCCCGGTTGCAGGCGATCGCGTGCGCCACCGAGCGCAGGTTGTGCGACGCCACGGCCACGCCCACCGCCTCTCCCCGGGCGCGCGCCGCGAGCAGCCGGTGGGTGAGCGCCTCGAAGTTGCGGTCCGACTCGGCCTTGACCTCGAACACCGGCGGGGCCCAGCCGTGCTGGCGCGCCTCCACGACCTCGTGGTCCCAGTAGGCGCCCTTGACCAGCCGCACGGTGAGCGGCACGGCCCGATCGGCGGAGCCGACCCAGTCCAGGATCGCCTCGAGCTGCTCGGGCGACTCGCGCAGATAGGCCTGGAGCACCACCCCGGCGGAGGGCCCGTCGCGGAACTCCGGCTCCGCCAGCAGCTCGAAGACCAGCTCGGTGGTGGTCTCCAGCGAGTCGACCGACTCCGTGTCCACGTGCAGGTGGGCGCCCAGGTCGCGCGCCCGACGCAGCAGTGGCCGCAGCCGCCCGGCCGCGTCGTCGCGGCCCACGGCCGGCGCCTCGGGCCGCATCAGCGGGGTCAGCGCGGTCACCTTCACCGACAGGTTGGCTCGCGGCAGGCGCCCCGCCCGGTCGTCCTCCAGGATCGGCCGCGGCGGCCAGTCGGCGGTGGCCGCGGCCATGACCTCGATCGCCTCGTGGCAGCGCTCGGCGTAGCGGTCGGCCTCCTCCGGGGTCACCGTCGCCTCGCCCAGCAGGTCGACCGAGCTGGCCGCGCCGTGGGTCCACAGCCGGGCCAGCTCGGGCAGCGCGGCGCGGGGTGAGTCCCCGGCTATGAAGCGGTGCGCCATGTGCCTGACCCCGGCGGTGGCCGCCATCCCCAGCGCGCGGCGACCGGCGGCGTTGTGGGAGGCGTGCAGCAGCGCGTCCAGCGCGGGCGGGCGCTCGGGCACCTCCTCGAGATAGGCGGCCAGATGCTCGGCCAGGTCGCCCACCGACCGGCAGGCCGGGGTCACGTCCACGAGCCGGAACAGGGCGGCGCGCAGCTGATCGTCGGAAGCGGCCAGCTCCATCGCCCGCGCGTCCGCGCGGCGGAGCGGGTTGTGCGAGGGGGTCGGCAGGGCATCGTGGAGCTCGCGGCCGATCGTTCTGACCGCTTCTTCGAGGTCCACCCTTGCAAAGTACCCGCGCGACACAGTAAGCATCCCGGCCATGCCCGAACTGCGCCTAGGACCCGTGCTGCGATACATCGACGCCACCAGCGCGGTGATCTGGGTCGAGACCGACTCGGCCTGCGAGGTCGAGGTGCTGGGCGCCACCGCCCCCACCTTCCACGTGGAGGGCCACCACTACGGAGTGGTGTGCGTCGGCGATCTCGAGCCCGGCCACTCCTACGAGTACGACGTGAATCTGGACGGCGACCGCGTCTGGCCGCTGCCCGACTCGGAGTTCCCGCCCAGCCGCATCCGCACCTACGGCGAAGAGCTCAATCCCAAGATCTTCTTCGGCTCGTGCCGGGTGGCCGTGCCCAACGAGCCGCCCTACACGCTCACCAAGGACGAGGACGAGCGCGGCCGCGAGGTCGACGCGCTGCGCGCCAAGGCGCTGCGCATGCGCCACGAGGACCCCGACACCTGGCCCGACCTGCTGTTGTGGGTGGGCGACCAGATCTACGCCGACGAGGTGTCGCCCAGCACGCGCGAGTTCATCAAGCAGCGCCGCGACACGTCCGGCGAGCCGGGCGACATGGCGGAGGACTTCGAGGAGTACACCCACCTCTACTACGACTCGTGGACCGACCCGGTCACGCGCTGGCTGCTTTCCACGGTGTCGTCGGCGATGATCTTCGACGACCACGACATCCACGACGACTGGAACACGTCGGCCGCGTGGGTGGAGGAGGTGCGGGCCACCGACTGGTGGGCCAACCACATCGAGAGCGGCCTGATGTCGTACTGGGTCTACCAGCACGTGGGCAACCTCAGCCCGGCCGAGCAACGCGAGGACGGCCTGCTGTCTCGCCTGCAGAAGCTCCAGGACGGGTCCAAGGTGCTGCGCGAGTACGCGCGCGGCTCGGATCGCGAGGCCTTCTACAGCCGCTGGAGTTACTACCGCGACATCGGCCGCACCCGGCTGGTTGTGATCGACTCGCGCTGCGGACGGGTGCTGGAGGAGGGCAATCGCTCCATGCTCGACGACGACGAGTGGCAGTGGGTCGAGGACCACGCCACCGGCGGCTTCGACCACCTGCTGATCGCCACCTCGCTGCCCTGGCTGCTGGCCCCGGCGATGCACCACCTGGAGGCCTGGAACGAGGCCGTGTGCGGGGGTGCGTGGGGCGGCCAGGCCGCCAAGCTGGGCGAGAAGGTGCGCCAGGGCCTGGACCTGGAGCACTGGCCCGCCTTCCAGGAGTCCTTCGAGCGCCTGGCCCGGATCCAGCGCGCCGTCGGCGCCGGGGAGCGTGGAGCGCCTCCGGCCACGATCGTCACCTTGTCGGGAGACGTCCACCACGCCTACCTGAGCGAGGTCGCCTTCCCTCGCGACGCGGAGGTGAAGAGCGCGGTCTACCAGGCCGTCTGCTCGCCCATGCGCAACCCCCTCGACGCCCGCGAGCGGCGGGCGATCAGGTCGATGTTCACCAAGCCCGTGTTGGCCCTGACCCGGGCCCTGTCCCACTCGGCCGGGGTGAAGGACCCGTCGGTGCGCTGGCGGCGGGTGGGCGGAGGACCTTGGTTCGACAACCAGGTGGCGACGCTTGAGATCGACGGCCGGCGGATGGACTTCTCGATCGAGCGGGCGCTGCGCAGCGACGAGGGCAACCCGGTCGTGGACTGCGTCCAGCAGACGCGACAGGCGTAGGGAGCACCGGCCGGAGGCCGCTCTATGCTGGCCGCCCGCATGGACTACCCGGTCGAGAGCTTCACCGAGGCCGAGCGCGCGGCGCTCGCCCCCCACTTCACCAACCTCGATCGCCCGGTCTTCGGCCTGGTCAACCTGCCCGAGACCGTCAAGGGCGCGCTGTTTGCCCGTTACTCGCGCTACCAGGGCACCCTGCGGCGGCTGTATCTGGACGAGTTCGCCGCCGACTCCCCGGCCGCTCCGGCCCAGGCCTTCGACGGCGCGGAGGGCGAGCGCGCCCGTCGGCTGTACGAGCGCATCTTCCTGGGCTACGGCGACGACTCGGTGGCTCAGCTCGGCGGGGCCCATATCGCCTGCGAGTACGTGTCCAACGTGATGACCAAGGTGCTCCAGCGCGGGCGCCTGGCCTCCTACCTCGAGCAGTCCACCCGCTACATCCCCTACGACGCACCCATGGAGGCGACGGGCGGCTACCGCTACTGGCGCCACGAGGCGCTGGGGCCCGAGTACACGCGCGCCATGGACGGGCTGTTCGAGACCTACTCCCGCTCCCTCCCCCGGGTCGAGGCCTGGGCCGCCGAGCGCTTCCCTCTCGCCGACGGCGAGAACGAGGCCGCGCACGCCCGCTCGATCCGGGCCAAGGCGCTCGACCTGCTTCGTGGCCTGCTGCCGGCCGCGTCGCTGTCGCACGTCGGCATCTTCGCGAGCGGCCAGGCCTACGAGCAGATGATCCTGCGCCTGCTGGCCTCGCCGCTGCCCGAGGCGCGCGACTTCGGGCAGATGATCCTGGGCGAGCTCAAGGCGATCATGCCCAGCTTCGTGTCCCGGGTCGACCGCCCCGACCGCGGCGGCGAATGGGTCGGCTTCCTGGAGCAGCGCGCCTCGGCTGCCGACCGCTGGGCGGGGCGCCTGGGCCTCGACCGTGCGCGCGGCGGCGAGGGCACGGGCGGTCCGTCGGTACGCCTGCTCGACGTCCAGGGCTCCGAGGACGAGTTGCTGGCCGGGCTCCTGTTCGAGGCCGCGGCCGCCCCGGAGACAGAGGCGCGCTCCGCGGTGCGCGCGCTGCCGCCCGACGAGCGCGCCCAGATGCTCGCCGAGCTTGTCGGGGAGAGGCGCAACCGCCGCCATCGGCCCGGCCGCGGGCTGGAGGCGCTGCGCTACCGCTTCGAGGTGGTCTCCGACTATGGCGCCTTCCGCGACCTCCAGCGCCACCGGATGCTCACCGTGCAGTGGCAGACGCTCACGCCCGACCTGGGCGCCGGCGTGCCCGGGGAGCTGGACGACGCCGGCGTGGGCGATGACTACCGGCGCGGGCTGGACGCCTCCCAGGCCGAGCACGCGCGCCTGGTCGGCGCGGGTCACGCCGAGGTGGCGCCGTACGCACT
Organism: Solirubrobacterales bacterium; assembly: GCA_038202855.1. Lineage (GTDB taxonomy): Bacteria > Actinomycetota > Thermoleophilia > Solirubrobacterales > Thermoleophilaceae > JAAYBF01. The sequence continues at coordinate 3,967 of JBBREO010000058.1, read as the reverse complement.
GTGCCTGGGCTATCGCATCCGCTACGTGCTCGACATGAACGCGCGCGAGGCGATGCACCTGATCGAGCTGCGCTCCGGCCGCGAGGGCCACCCCAGCTACCGCGCGGTGGCGCACGAGCTGCACGCCCAGATCGCCGCCGTGCACCCGGCCGTGGCCGGCGCGATGAGGTTCGTGGACTCCGACACCGAGCCGCGGCTCGAGCGCATCCTGAGTGAGATCCGCACCCAGGCGCGGCAGTCCGCTCCGCGCTAAGAGCCGTCTAAGAACCGGGCTTCACAAACGCGGGGCGTACCTGCCTCCCGCAACTACTGCGGGGTGACCATGTTGGTAGGGGCAACCCCCAACCACCAAGCAGGAGGATTGCCCCTATGCAGCAGCGTAGCGGAAGGATCGGGCTCAGCGTGGCCCTGCTCGCCGCCCTCTCGTGCCTGTTCGCGGCGGTCGCCATGGCGGCCACGATCACCGGGACGAACGGTCGCGACAGGCTCAACGGCTCGAGCGACAACGACACCATCAACGGCCTCGCCGGTGGCGACCGCATCAGCGCCCGCGGCGGCAACGACGTGATCAACGGCGGTCGCGGCTATGACCGCATCTTCGGCGGTGACGGCAACGACCAGGCCAACGGCAACCAGGGCCGCGACGTGGTCCGCGGCGGCAACGGCGACGACGTCGTGCGTGGCGGCGGCGGTGCTCCTGGCCGGCGCGCCGACCTGCTGTTCGGCAACGCCGGCAACGACACCGTCTACGGCGGTCTCGGCTGGGACTTCATCGCCGGCAACGCCGGCAATGACACCCTGAATGGCGGAGGCGGCCGCGACCGCATCTTCGGCGGCCTGGGTGACGACACCCTTAACGGCGGCCCCGGTGTGGCCGGCAAGCACGGCAAGCGCTTCGGCGATCGCCTGCACGGCGGTGACGGCAACGACAAGATCAACGGCGGCTCCGGTCGTGACTACATCTCCGGCGGCGCCGGCGATGATCTCTCCAACGGCGGGGCGGGCAACGACCTGATCTTCGCCAACCGGGGGGTGGACACGTCCAACGGCGGTGACGGCAACGACACGCTGTGGGCCGTGGCCCGCGCCGACGTCCAGTTCCAGGGCGACCCGACCGGTGACACCCTGAACGGTGGCAACGGCAACGACAAGATCCATGTCCGTGACGGCGAGCGTGACACGGTCACCTGCGGTGCCGGCGACGACACGGTGTTCGCCGACCAGTACGACGTGATCGTGGGCGCCAGCGACACCGACGCCAACGGTCGCTGCGAGCACGTGATTCGCAACTCGGTTCCCGAGAGCGATTCGCTGGAGAAGAAGTACGAGCAGCCCAAGGAAGACAAGAAGGAGAACGGCAAGGCCTAGGACGCCGACGACCGATCCGGCGTCCATGCCGGATCGGTAAACGGCAGGGACGCCGCTCCAAGAGGGGCCCGCTTCGGCGGGCCCCTCGTCGTCTTGGGAAGCAGCCGGCTCGGCCGGATGCGCACCAGGCCCTCCGCTTTCGGTAGCTTCGCGGCGTGGCCTCCGACCTGCTCACCGAGCGCCGCGTCGCGCCGTCCATCCTCGCCGCCGACTTCGCCCGCCTGGGCGAGCAGGTCGGGGCGGTGCTCGAGGCGGGCGCGCGGGTGATCCACGTGGACGTGATGGACGGCCACTTCGTGCCGCCGATCTCGATCGGCGCCTCGGTCACCGCCTCGATCGAGGAACAGGTGCACGCGGCCGGGGGCTGGCTGGACGTGCACCTGATGGTGGAGCGCCCCGAGCGTCACGTGGCCGAGTTCGCCGAGGCGGGGGCGGACTCCATCGCCGTGCACTTCGAGGCCACCCCCCACGTCCACTACGCGCTCAATGCGGTCCGCGACGCCGGCTGCCACGCGGGCCTCGCCCTGAACCCGGGCACGCCGATCCAGGCCATCGACGCCCTGCACGGGGCCTTCGACCTCCTGCTGTGCATGACCGTGAATCCCGGCTGGGGCGGCCAGAAGTGGATCGCCGGCTCCGAAGACCGGATCGCGGCGCTGCGCTCGATCCTGCCCGCCGACGTTCCGATCGAGGTCGACGGCGGCGTGGACGCCGACACGGCCGGGCCGGCCGCCACCGCGGGCGCGGGCCTGTTCGTGGCCGGGTCATCGGTGTTCGGGTCCGGGGACCCGGCCGCCGCCTACCGGGCGGTGGCCGCGGCGGCCCAGGCCGTTTAGCGGCCTGCACCAAGTTGGAGGAACTGCTGGCCTGCCCGGTGTGCGGGGCGGGCCTGGCCCGCGCGGGCGGCGCCCTGCGCTGCGAGCACGGCCACTCCTTCGACGTCGCGCGCCAGGGCTACGTCAACCTCCTGCCCACCGGCGCACCGGCCGGGCTGGGCGATACGGCGGGGATGGTGGCCGCCCGCGCGGCCTTCCTGTCAGCCGGCCACTTCGATTCGCTCATCGAAGCGGTGGCCGACGCAGCCGCGGACGCGGCCGGCGCCGAGCCGGGGGCGGTGCTCGACCTCGGCGCCGGGCCGGGCAACTACCTGGCGGCGGCGCTCGAGCGCGTGCCCGGTCGCCACGGACTGGCGCTCGACGCCTCGCGCTTCGCCGCGCGCAGGGCGGCGCGCGCCCACCCCCTCGCCGCGGCCGCCGTCTGCGACGTCTGGACCGCAATCCCCGTCCGCACGGGAGCCGCGCGGGTGGCGCTCGACGTATTCGCCCCGCGCAACGGCGAGGAGAGCGCGCGCGTGCTGGCGCCGGGCGGGACGCTGGTCGTGGTCACTCCGACCGAGCGCCACCTGGCCGAGCTCAGGGAGCCGCTGGGCATGCTGGGTGTGGACGCGCGCAAGGAGGAGCGGCTGACCGCCTCGCTGGCGCCCCACCTATCGGAGGTGGATCGGACCGAGGTCGAGGCGGCCCCGCTGCTGGACCACCGCTCACTGCGCCAGCTCGTGGAGATGGGCCCCTCGGCCCACCACAGCGACGCCGGAGATCTGGACGAGCGGATCGGCGCGCTACCCGAGCCGCTGGAGGCCACCGCATCGGTGACGCTGAGCCGGTGGCGCCGCGGGGTCTAGCGCCGGCGCTTCTTCTTGCGCGAGGAGCGTCGCCGCGCGGGCCGCTCGGAGGCCCCGTTGGCGTCGGCGGGCGTGCCCGGTTGGGAGGCCTCAGCGGCGGTCACGGGCTCGCCGTCGCCGCCCGCTAGCTCCCGGGTCTGGGCCGCCGTCGGCCACGGGATGGCCTCCACCACGCTCCACGCGGGCCCGCGACCGTTGGGCCAGCGGTCGAGGAAGAGCATCCCGAGGGCCAGGAGCCAGAAGGTCTGGATGATCGCTCCGGGAAGCACCGGCAGCACGATCAGGGCCCCGGCGATGATCCCCAGGATGCCCATGAAGCGGCTGAGCAGCCCCGCCCGCATGGCGTTCACGCTGACCAGGACATAGGACAAGCCGAGGCAGAGGCCTCCCGCCTGTCCGAGCCCCTTGGTCAGTGGACTGGCAAGGTCGTTCGCGACGTCCTTCGCGCGCGCCGCGGTATGAGCGCCCGACGCGAACCGCTGTGCCGCATCGGTCGCGTCCAGGTGCCCGATTACCGCCGCCCCGATCAGGAGCAGTGGTGCCAGAAGAAGGACCGGGGAGAGGTACCCCAAGCCTGCGCTTCGGCGCGCCAGTACCGCTCGTAGGAGAAAGTAGAGCGCAGCCACGATGAAGACGGTGGAGATGCCCTCGCAGATCCTGCCGATCAGCACCTGCGTCCCGTGGTCATTGATCCGCAGCAGGACTTCCTTGTTCCCGGAGGCGCCGCGAAAGGTCGACACCTGAATCGCGAACGAGAGGATCACGAAGGCGGCGCCGGCAAACGCCAACGCGGCGAACTTCGGCCCGTTCCGGGCCTCCCACTCCAGCTGCTGCGCGGGCTTCACTTGGGCGGTGGCTCGGGCGGCTGGGAGGTTCGCGGCGGGTAGTACTCGTGGTCCTCGGGCTCGACGATCTTCG
>JBBREO010000057.1:0-16884 GCA_038202855.1 Solirubrobacterales bacterium | reverse complement strand
GTCCATGAGCTCGTCGAAGACGTCACCGCTCGCCCCGGGCGGCTCGAAGTGCGGGGGGGCATCGTCCGCGTCGCCGAGCCATTCATGCAGCCGCTCGCCGCCGCGGCCGAGGCCCTGGCCGGCGTCGTCGTCGGGCCCGGTTATGAACCCGTCGAGTGACATCGACATGTAGAGCACCGACAAGGACATGGGTTCTTCTCCGTTCGTAGCGGCGCGGCCCCGTGGCCGCGTCTCTTGCTACTTGCGTCGAAGTAGCGGTCCGGAATTCGACAGCATCTTCTGCCTCCTGCAAACCTGCGGAGAAGCACCGACCGTGCAGCCCGGTCAGCGCGCCGGCATCTCCGAGACCGCGCCGTCCTTGACCCAGCAGCGCACGATGTCGCGCATGGAGAGCACGCCCACGAGCTCGCCGCCGTCGATCACGATCAGATGCCGGAAGCCCCCGCTCACCATCGCTTCGGCGGCGCGTTCGAGCGACCACTCGGGCTCGGCGAAGGTCAACTTTGCGGAGAGATGATCGGCCACCCGCTCGACCGTAGGGTCCTCCCCGGCGCCGAGTGAGCGCAGCACGTCGCGCTCGGTGACGATTCCCGGCCCCGGCTGCTCGGGGTCGACCACGATGGCCGCGCCCACGCTGCGCTCGGTCATCACCTCGGCGGCCTGGGACAGGGTGTGCCCCGGCCCCACAGTGACCACCACCTCGCTCATGCCTTGCTGCACCTGCATCCGGCCTCCTCGCTATGTGACGATTGTCTCGATCCTAGCCTGATCGAGAAAGAGTTATCCAATCCAGGCTGTCGCGCGTAGTACTAGTGATGCTGACCGCCCCCAAGCGCCCGGAAACGGTCAAGCGCCGCCACGAGCTGTTCGTCGAGGCCGCGGCCATCATCGAAGCCGAGTACGAGGCCAAGCTCGCCCTCGACGACGTCGCCCGGCGCGTAGCCACGTCGCGACGCCAGCTACAGCGAGCCTTCGCCGAGGCTGGCGAGACCAGCTTCAGGACCTACCTACAGCGCATCAGGATGGAGCGCGCGGCCGACCTGCTGCGCGGCACCCGCTCACCGGTGAACCAGGTGGCCAGCGCTGTGGGCTACCGCCAGCCGGCCCAGTTCGCCAAGGCCTTCCGCCGCCACCACGGCACCCCGCCGTCGAGCTTCCGCGAGGCGACGGCCCCCCAGCTGGCCGCCTGAGCCAGCCCCCGCCGGGGGCTACGCAGATAGGGGGGGACGCGCGTCCCCGGCCGTATATAAACTCGCCGACCGTGATCCGTGAGGGCGGTGAGGATGAGTAGGGCGCTGCGGCGCAGGCCGGTGCTCGGCATGGCGCTGGTCAGCCTGATCGCCACGGCGGTCGGGATCGCGATCGTCCTGAACATCAACTGGTTCCCAGTCCAGGCCTCGAGCGCCTCGACCGAGATCGACACCCTCTACGACGTCCTGCTGATCGCCTCGGTGCCGGTCTTCGTGCTGGTCATGGCGGTGGTCGTCTACTCCGTGCTCGCCTTCCGGGTGAAGCCCGGCGACCTGAGCGACGGCGCGCCGATCCACGGCAACACCCGGCTGGAGGTCATCTGGGTCACCATCCCCTTCATGCTCGTCAGCGCGTTGGCCGTCTACGGCTGGGTCGTGCTCGATGACATCGAGGCCAAGGCCAGCAACCCGCTCGTGGTCGACGTGCGGGCGCGCCAGTTCGCCTGGAGCTTCGACTATCCGGGTGAGGGCAAGGTCAGCTCAGACCAGCTCGTGCTGCCCAAGGGCAGGCCCGTCGAGTTCCGCATCCACACCAAGGACGTGATCCACTCCTTCTGGGTCCCGGAGTTCCGGCTCAAGTCCGACGCCGTACCCGGCCTCACCACCCACCTGCGCACCACGCCCACGCGGGTGGGCCGCTACCACGTGGTGTGCGCCGAGCTGTGCGGCATAGGCCACTCCACCATGCGCCAGCGCGTGATGGTGGTGCCCCCCGCGGCCTTCGGCCGCTGGCTCAGCCACAAGAAGGCGACGGGGGGCGACAAGTCCGATGCCGGCGGCGATACGGCGTCCGTCACCCCGGGTGTTGGATACGGTGCAGCCGTGGGAGGTCTGAGATGACTCTGGCGGGCAGGTTCAGGGGCCCGGGCTGGTACCGAGCGGCGCTCGCCGTGCCGCTCGCCTACCTCTTCGCGATGGGTCTCGTGGTGGCCGTCCGCGCCCTCTACGGCTGGGACCCGCTGCTCGACGGCAAAGCGATCATGACCGTCGCCCTGGTGGCCATGCCGCTTGCCTTCCTCGTGGGCATCGGCTGCTTCGACTACTGGTTCTACTGGGCCTCGGGCCGGCCGACGCGCGAAGAGGACCACTCGAGCCACGGCGCCACCTCGTGGCGCAGCTACTTCCGGGTGAACACCGATCACAAGGTGATCGGCATCCAGTACATCTGCACCACGTTCTTCTTCTTCATCGTGGCCGGGCTGCTGGCCATGCTGATCCGGGCCGAGCTGGCCCAGCCGGGCACGCAGTTCGTCGATCCGAACACCTACAACGGGCTGTTCAGCGTGCACGCCTCGGTGATGATCTTCCTGTTCATCATCCCGGTGTTCGCCGGCATCGCGAACTTCGTAGTGCCGCTGATGATCGGCGCGCCGGACATGGCCTTCCCGCGCCTGAACGCGCTCTCCTACTGGCTGCTGCCCACGGCCGGGGTGATGATGCTCGCATCGTTCTTGGCCCCCGGTGGGGCGTTCGCCACGGGCTGGACGGCCTATGCACCCCTGTCCACCGAGACGCCGATGGGCCAGCAGTTCTTCACGATCGGCGTCCAGTTCGCCGGCGCGTCCTCGATCGCCACGGCGCTGAACTTCCTGGTCACGATCATCACCATGCGCGCGCCGGGTATGACCTTCTGGCGCATGCCGCTGATGGTCTGGGCGCAGTTCACCACGTCGCTGCTCGTGGTCATCGCCACCCCGTTCATCGCCGGCTCGCAGTTCTTCGTGCTGCTGGACCGGTCGCTTGGCACCCACTTCTTCTCCACGGGCACCGGCGGCGACGTGCTGATGTACCAGCACGTCTTCTGGTTCTACTCGCACCCGGCCGTCTACATCATGATGCTGCCGGGCTTCGGGATCATCTCCGAGGTCATATCGACCCACTCGCGAAAGCCGGTGTTCGGCTACCGGATGATGGCCTTCTCGCTGGTGGCCATCGTGATCCTGGGCTTCACCGTGTGGGCCCACCACATGTTCGTGTCGGGCATGTTCTCGTGGCTGCGCGTGCCGATGATGATCACCACGATGCTGATCGCGGTGCCTACGGGCATCAAGATCTTCTCGTGGATCGCGACGATGTGGAAGGGGGCGATCCATCTGCGAACGCCCATGCTGTTCGCCCTGGGCTTCATCACGATGTTCACCCTGGGCGGGATCAGCGGCATCATGCTCGCCGTCATCCCGGTGACCATCCACGTGTCGGACACCTACTTCGTGGTGGCCCACATCCACTACGTGCTGTTCGGCGGCTCGGTGTTCACCATCTTCGCCGGCATCTACCACTGGTTCCCCAAGATCACCGGGCGGATGTACGACGAGACCCTGGGCAAGGTCCACTTCTGGCTCTCGTTCATCTTCTTCAACCTCACCTTCGGGCCCATGCACTTCGTCGGGATCGACGGCATGCCCCGGCGCGTGGCCGACTACGCGGACAAGTTCGCCACGATCAACCTGTTCATCTCGATCTCCTCGTTCCTGTTCGGCCTGTCGTTCCTGATCTTCCTCTACAACATGATCACGAGCTGGCGCAACGGCCCGAAGGCTGCCGCCAACCCGTGGCGGGCCCACTCGATCGAGTGGCAGGTCTCCTCGCCGCCACCGATCTTCAACTTCGACGAGATCCCCACCGTTGTCGGCGGCCCGTACGAGTACGGCGTCCCCGGGGCGGTGCACGCAGTCTTCGGCGACGAGAAGCGCAAGACCCCGTCGCCCGCCGGCACCGTGGGCGCCACCGCCGGCGGCGGGGCCCAACCCCCGCCCGAGAGCCAGATCCAGTGAGCGACGGCGTGACGAACATCCTCGTCGTGGCCAACGAGACGCTGGTGGGCTCGGCCCTGATCGACGCGGTCAAGCGCCGCGCGGCCGACGGCGAGGTGTCCGTGCACGTGATCTGCCCGCGGAGCGCTCCCAGCCACGGCTACGTGATCTACGACGAGACCGTGCGCGACGCCATCGAGAACCGCCTGGCAATGACTGTCGCGCGGATCGAGGAGGCGGGGGTCGAGGTGACCGGGTCGATAGAGGACCCGGACCCCTACTCGGCGATCATGGACTGTCTGGGCGAGCGCGACTTCGACGACATCATCATCTCCACCCACCCCGCCACCCGCTCGGGCTGGCTGCGTCAGGACCTGATCACCCGCGTGCAGCAGGCCACCCGCCGCCCGGTGGAGCACGTGGTGGTGGACCTGGACGCGGACAAGGACAGCGCCACGCGCACCCTGGTGGCGGCCAACCAGACCGTCGGCGGCCAGGCGCTGATCGATCAGCTCAAGGAGCTGGCCGCCGAGGGCGAGCGGCGCTTCATCGTCATCTGCCCCCAGTCGGGAGGGGATGACGATAACGACGCGGCGGAACGGCTGGCCTCGACCCTGGCCCGCCTGGACGGCGAGGGGCTCCAGGCCATCGGCCAGGTCACCCACCCCGACCCCTATACGGCGATCCAGAACGCGCTCGAGTTCTACGGGATCGACGAGATCGTTATCTCCACCTTCCCGGAGACCCGCTCGGGCTGGCTGCGCGGCGACCTCGTGGGCCGGATCAGCAACTCCACCTCCAAGCCTGTGCACCACGTGGTCTCCGACGGAGACGGCGAGACCTCCGCGGACAGCGGCTCGGCCCGGGAGGTGTCGGCCTGATGGAGTCCGCCTCCGTGGGCCTGGGTCAAGCTCCGCCGGTCTCCGAGCACGAGCACCACGGGCCGCCGCTGGCCAACCAGAGCTCGCGCGTGGACCCCCAGTTCCTCGGGATGTTGCTCTTCATCATCTCGGAGGTGATGCTCTTCGGAGCGTTCTTCACGGCCTACTTCTTCATCCGGGTCGTGAACGGCGACGCGTGGCCCGCGCAGGGCGACGAGCTGCCCAAGCTGGTCGCGGGCATCAATACCGCCGTGCTCATCTCCTCCTCCTTCACCATGCACTGGGCGCTGGAGGGGGCGCGCAACGAGAACCGCCGCGCGCTGCGCGCCGGAATGCTCACCACCTTCTTCCTGGGCCTGACGTTCCTCTGCGTGCAGATCAACGAGTACGTGCACATCGGCTTCGCGCCGCACGACAACGCCCAGGGCACGATCTTCTACGGCCTCACCGGCCTGCACGGGGCGCATGTGTTCGTGGGGCTCACGCTGCTGCTGATGGCCACCATCCGCTCCTACCGCGGGCACTTCTCGGCCAAGGAGCACCGGGGCATCGAGATCCCCGGCATCTACTGGCACTTCGTGGATGTGATGTGGATCGTGGTCTACACCACCGTCTACATCCTCTGATCGTGCTCAATCCGCTGCGGTCCGAGCGCGAGGCGTTCCGGTTCCTGCTCTACGTGGCCGTGGTGTTCGGGCTGATCATCGCCGTCGTTCTCGTGGCCCGGGCCCTCTGAGCACATCCGGCGACTTGGACCTGGCGCGGCGCGCTGCCCTAGCCGCGGGTGACCTGCTGCTCGAGCGCTACGACGGGCCGGCCCAGGGCGTGGAACGCAAGTCCTCGCGTACCGACATGGTCTCCGACGCCGATCGCGACGCCGAGGCGCTGGTCCAGGGAATGCTCGCCACCGAGCGCCCCGACGACGGCCTGCTCGCCGAGGAGGGCTCGCACCGCGAGACCGGCAGCGGGCGCCGGTGGGTGGTCGACCCCCTCGACGGCACCACCAACTTCCTCTACGCGTTCCCGGCCTGGAACGTGAGCGTGGCGCTCGAGGACGCCGACGGCACGCTGGTGGGCGTGGTGCACGACCCGCTGCGCGGGGAGACCTTCACGGCGGTCCGCGGCGAGGGCGCCTTCCTGGGCGACGCGCCGCTGGTCGTGAACCAGACCGCGACGCTGGACACCGCCCTGGTGGCCACGGGCTTCTCCTACGAATCCGAGCGCCGCGCCGCCCAGGCGCAGCTGCTGGCCACCGTGCTGCCCCGCGTGCGCGACATCCGCCGGGCCGGCGCGGCGGCCTTGGACCTCTGCTGGCTGGCCGCGGGCCGCGTGGACGGCTACTACGAACGCGGCCTCCAGCACTGGGACTGGGCAGCGGCGAGCCTGGTCGTCACAGAGGCGGGCGGCAAGGTGAGGAGCCTGGAGGGCGATCCCGAAGGGCTGACGGCAGCAGCCCCCGGGATAGCGGACGCCCTGCACGAACTGGTGAGGCGCCCCTGAACAACACCAGCAAGCCACTACCAACTACTGAACCGTCAGCTGCCCCTTCATTCCGCCATCCTCGTGACCAGGGACGGTGCAGAAGAACTGGTACTTGCCGGGCTTGAGCTTGGCGCTGAACTTGGACACCCCGCCGTTGGAGACCTCGGCCCCGTTGCCCAGCTCCTTGCCGGAGGAGTCCTTGACGGCAATGTCGTGCTTGACCGCCGACTTGTTCATGCTCAGGACCTGTAGCGAGCCGCCCGGGGCGGTCGCCTTGGTGGTGACGAAGGCCAGCGCCCCCGTGGGGTTGGCGTCGATCTCCAGCTTGCCGCCCTTGGCGACGACCGGCTTGTTGGACGTCTTCGGCGCGCCGGCGTTGGCCAGCTGACCCGCGTCCTTGCCCGACTGCCCGGCGACGGCGGCCACGTATGCGGCGACGTCGCGGGCGTCGCCGCCCGTGACCAGGTCCCGGGGCATGATGCTCGTGCGGCGCACGTTGGCGATCTGGCGGCGGACGACGCCCTCGACCGTGTTCTTCCCCAGGCCGTCGCTGCGCGCCTGGCCGAAGGCCTGGTCGAGGTTGGGGCCCTGGATGCCCTTGGTGCCGGCCCGGGCGAGCGTGTGGCAGGAGCCGCACTTGGAGACGAACATCTCCTTGCCCTTGACTTGGTCGTCGTTGCCCGAGCGTCCGCAGCCCAGGGCGCCCGTCGCCAGCAGCATGGTGCCGCACACCAGCGCGGTCATGCGGTGGCTACCACTCCTCACGCGGCGGAACATTATCTGTTGGGGTGGTTGGCTGTTGCTAGGGCCTCGGCAGGGTTTTCAGGTCGCCCTTGGCCGCTGCGATCACTCCTTCGGCGACTGCCTCCCAGCCGAATTTGGCCTGTGCCGCCCGGGCCAGCGCCGCGCTTGCGCGGGCCCGTTCTTCCTCCGGGAGCGACAGCCAACGGACCAGTTTGTCGGCGATCTGCTCGACTGCCGCCGGGCCCCGCTCGAAAGAGAGCAGCGGCCGCAGATCCGGCTCCAGGGCCTCGGCCAGCACCGCCGTCACCTCGGCCAGGCCCGAGTGGGCCGCGGAGAGGGGCAGGGCCCCGCAACTCGCCGCCTCGGCCGCCACCATGCCGAAGGCCTCCGGGAAGGTGCTGGGCACCACCTGCGCGCGGCAGGCGCCGAGCAGGTCGGGCAGGTCGTCGTGCTCGAGCGCTCCGGTGAAGGCGATCCCCCCGGCGGCCAACGAAGCGGCGGCGCGGTAGGCCTCCCGGCGCTCCTCGTCCATGCCGTCGAGGAAGGCGCTCAAATAGGCCAGCTCGCCGGGCGGCCCTCCCTCCAGCTCGCGCCCACGCCGGGCGATGTCGCGTAGGGCGTCCAGGTCCCCGGCGGCCAGGGCGCCGACCATGGCGTGCAGGGCGTCGCGGTAGGTGCCGAAGCCGACCACGCACAGCCGCGCGTCGGGCACGCGCTCCACCACCAGCGGCCACGCGGCCAGCAGCAGGTCGACGCCCTTGGACACGATCAGCTTGCCCACATAGCTCACGATCGGCTCGCGGGTGGGGTCCAGGCCGGCCAGCGCCTCCCCCGCCCCCGTCTCGGCCCCCCAGCCGGCGGCGGCGTCGCCGTCCAGGCGCCCGGCCAGCTCCCCCAGCCCGTCCGCCGCCTCCTCGGGGTTCCGGGGGCGGAAGCGCTCCACGTCCACGCCGGGGGGGCCGAGCCGGGTCCGCTCGGTCAAGGGCGGATCGTCCATCACCTCCCACAGGCTCTCGGCCGTGTGGCGCGAGCCCACCAGGACGGCGGTCGCGCCGGCCAGGCCCTCGCGGGCCCAGGGCCCGAAGCGCTCGCGGTTGGGGCGCACGGTGTACTCCAGCGCGCTTCCGTGGACCTTGACCGCGTAGGGCACCGCCCCGCCCAGGGCACGGGCCAGGATCGCCGGGCCCATGATCAGGTGGTTGGCCAGGGCGAGGTCGGGCCGAAATCGCTCGGCGACCTCGGTCACCGCACGCACGTTGGCCTCCACGTAGCGCTCGATCGCCGCGTCGTCGAGGTCGGGAAAGGGCACGGCGTCGAAGCCGTCGTACTCGTCGGCGACGTACACGGGCAGCACACGACCGATGTCGGGGTTGTGCACCACCACGCCGTCGGGTAGCCCGACCTCCTCGGGATGGCGCTCCTGGCACAGGATGTGCACCTCGTGCCCCAGGGCGGCCAGGGCGCGGCAGAGGTTGGTGTTGTAGATGTTGCTCCCGGTGCCGCGGAGCAGGTAGCCGTGGAAGATCAGTACGCGCATGCGGTTGGTAGATTGCCGCACTCAATGAGTGCTCGTCAGAAGTTCCGCCTGCGTACCCGTGGCGACCGCGAGGTCATCCGCGAGATCGAGCCGGGCAAGACCTACGTCGACCACGAGAGCGGCGAGACCTTCGAGATCGTGGGCCGGACCATACCCCTGGCCCCCTCGCCCAGCGATCTGCCCTACGCCGTGGAGAACCTCCGCCTGTGCGGCTGCTCGCTGGAGCAGCTCGTGCAGAAGGACCTCAACGACTGCCCGCACTGCGGGCGCCGCCTCCCCGCCCTCGAGGGCTAGCCCGGCCGTGCGGCGGGTCGCCCTGGCGCTGACGGCCGGCGCTCTGGCGCTGGCCGGCACCGGCTGCGGCGGCGACAACGAGCAGCCGAAGGAGACGACTCCCACCATCTCCGTCGAGACCCAGCCGCCCACCGCCACCTCCACGACCCCCGCGCCGGCGGCCACTCCGCAGCCAACCACCCCCGCCAAGCCACCGCCCGCGCAGCCCGCCCCGCCCGCCGACACCTCGGGTGGGACCACCGCGCCCGCCCCGCGACGCAACACGCCGCAACCGGCGCCGAAGGCCAAGCCGGGCGAGAACCCCGCCGACGCGTTCGACCGCTACTGCAAGGAGCACCCCGGCGCCTGCGGCTGAGGCGGCAGGGTCTGCCACACGTCGACGTCCCGGTCCAGGACCGGGTTGTGCACCGCCCGCTCGAGCTGCATCCCCAGGCGGCTGGCCAGCCGCCGGGAGCGGGCGTTGTCGGGGTGGATCACAGAGATCAGCTCGGCAAGCTCCAGGACGGCGAAGGCGTGATCACGAGCAGCGCGGGCTCCCTCGCCTGCCAATCCCCTCCCCCAGACCTCGGGCGTCAGGCGCCACCCCAGCTCTGGTCGATGGGCGAGCTCGGGTAGATACGTCGGGTGGGCGACCCCGACGAAGCCGATCAGGCGGCCCACCCAGCCCGACTCACGAGACTCCACCGCGAAGAACCCGAAGCCGTGCTGTGCCCAGTGCTCGATGCTCGAGCCCACGAAGGAGTCGGCCGCCCCGTCCTCCGGTGGGCGGTTCAGATAGCGCGCGACCTCGGGGCGCCGGTTGATGGACGCCATCGGCGCCTCGTCATCCGGACGCCAGGGCCGCAGCACCAGCCGGGGCGTGACCAGCCTCGTCTCGCTCAAGCCGGCGCCTAGGAGTGGCGCTTGACCCGGGCGGGCGAGCGCGGCGAGCGCACGCGGGCGGGAAGCGGCGTGGGCAGGGGCGCCGAGGGCCGGCGGCTACCCGGCGCGCGCAGCGGCGCCCGGCCGTGCTGAGGACGGCTCTGGCCCATGGGCCAGCGGCCCAGGGGAAGTCGCAGCCCACCCCCGCCGGGGCCGCTGCGGGGCACCTTTGGCGTGGGGCTGCCTCCGCCGCCTCCGCCGCCTTCCTCGGGCGGGTCGACGTCGTCCTCGCGCAGGCGGAAGAACCACACGAGCCAGACGACCAGGAGGCCGACGTCGAAGACTCGGAAGCCGACCATGAAGATCCACGCCTCCGTGTTCACAGTCTCATGCTACCCACGTGGTGGGTGTCCGAAAAGAGGGACCTGCGCCCAAAGGGGCGCTGGGCCTCAGGCGCCCTTGGCGGTGCGGGCGCCGACTCGCGCCGAGCCGGCCTTGGTGGCAGGCTTGGTCGGCTTGTTGTCCGGCACGTAGGTGGCCGTGTAGTACAGCCGGGCCGTGAAGTAGGTGCAGCCGAACACCTTGATCGACTGCATCTTGACCAGCTGGGCCATCTGGCTGACGTTGTCGCACTTGCCCTTGGTACGCGAGGAGCGCCACCAGTGGTCACGCTGGAGGCCGACCGCGAAGGCCGGGGCCCACGTGGGCACCGTCAGGGCCACGATCAGGTTCTTGGACACCGCCAGCGGCTTGTTCAGGATGAAGGTGGGCGCCGAGCCGAAGAAGGTGCTCACGTCGAACTGCTCGCTCTGGCCCACGAGCCGGTGGGAGAGGGTCTTGCCCTTCTTCTCGCCGCGACGCAGGATCGAGAGCTGGACCTTGGGGGGCCCGCCGTACAGGTCGTTGAAGAACTGCTGCTGGTTGGCGTCGGGGCTGCCCAGCCGCACGGTGAAGGCGATCACCTTGCCCGAGCGCGGAATCACGAACGGCTTGGCCACGGTGCCGCCGCGGCCCTGATAGCCGGTCACCCGGCCGACGGCCTGGCAGTTCTCGGGGCACGAGACCTTCGACGCCGGGATCTTGCCCCCCAGCTCGATGAGCTTCGCCTCGGAGGACTGGGGGGCCAGCAGGGCGGTGGACAGGGAGGCTATGGCCAGGAGTCGCTTCATATCTCGCCTATCAACACGAGGATTCCCCTCAGAGTTGCGGGTTCCTGCCCCGCAGGCCTACTTGTACCTGTAGGTGATGCGGCCGCGATCGAGGTCGTAGGGCGACAACTCGATCTTCACCCGGTCGCCGGGCAGGATGCGGATGTAGTGGCGGCGCATCTTGCCCGAGATGTGGCCGAGCACCTCGTGCTCGTTGTCGAGCCGGACCTTGAACATGGTGTTGGGGAGGGCCTCGAGGATCTCGCCCTCCATCTCGATCTTCTCTTCCTTGGCCATGGGCTCCGCTAGACCTTGCGGACGTTGACCGCCTTGGGTCCCTTGTCGCCGGCTTCCTCGTCGTACTCCACCTTGGAGTCCTCCGGGAGGCTCTTGAAGCCGTCGCCGGCGATGCCCGAGAAGTGCACGAACAGGTCGCGCTCACCGCTGTCGGGCGTAATGAACCCGAAGCCCTTCTCGTCGTTGAACCACTTCACTGTCCCGGTCGGCATAAGCCGCTGAAACTAGCAGTCAGTCCCCCGAAAAGGTGGCGTGGCCGGGTCCTTCGGACAGGAAGGTCTTCACCGCCCGCTTGAGGTCCTCGGTCTCGAACAGGCCGGCGGCCTCCTCGGGAGTGGCCGTGTCGGCGGCCCTGGTGCCCCCGTCGACCTGCGCGCGCACTATCCGCTTGGTGGCGGCGTGGGCCAGCGGGGGCCCGGCCGCAAGGTGGGTGGCGAACTCCGTGGCGGAGGCCGTCAGCTCGTCGTCGGCCACCACGCGGTTGACCACGCCCCAGCGCTCCAGCTCGGCCGCCGGGTAGGGGTTGCCGCTGTAGACGAACTCGCGCGCCCGCGCGGGCCCGGCCCGCTCGGCCATCCGCTGGGTGCCGCCCATGAACGGCGTGACGCCCACTACGCGCTCCACGAGGCCGAACTTGGCCGACTCGGTGGCCCAGATCAGGTCGCAGGCCAGGGCCAGCTCCAGCCCCGCGGTCAGGCACAGCCCGTGCACCGCGGCCAGGCTCGGGAAGGGCAGATCCTCGATCGAGTGGGTCAGCGCCAGCAGCTCGGCGGCGAACTCGCGCGCGGCGGGTCCGCCGAGGTCGTCGAACTCGTGCACGTCCACCCCACCGGTGAAGACCTTGCCCTCGGCCCGCACCAGCAGCGCGCGCGGGGCATCCGCCGCCGCCGCGGCGACACCCTCCTTCAGGCCGTCCACGAGCTCGCGGTCGAACAGGTTCAGCGGCGGCTTGGTGATCACCAGCGAGCCGACGTCGCCCTCGCGTGCGTACGCGACGACGTCGCTCATCCGCGCAGCTCGGCGGCGGCCTCGGCCAGCTCGTCGCCCTCGGGCTGGCGCGGCTCGCCGGGGAGCCGGAGCGGGTCGTCGCTCCAGCGCGGGATCACGTGCACGTGGAAGTGGAACACCGTCTGCCAGGCCGGCGGCTCGCACGAGTTGATCAGGTTCACGCCCTCGGCTCCCAGGCCGTCGCGCATGCGCAGCGCCAGCTTCTTGGCGGTGGCCAGCGTCCGCGAGAGGTCGTCGGCCTCGATCTCGTAGAGGTTGCGGTGGTGGGCCTTGGGGATCGCCAGCGCGTGCCCGCGCGTCCACGGGTTCACGTCCATGAAGGCGAGGGTGTGCTCGTCCTCCAGGACCTTCTCGGCCGGCAGCTCGCCGGCCACGATCTTGCAGAAGATGCAGTCCGGATCGGTGGCCATCGGCCGGTTACCCTACAGCGCCACTCACAGCCAGCCCGCCTTCTTGAACGAGCGGTAGAGCGTGGCGCAGATCACGACCATGAAGGCCAGCACCGCCGGGTAGCCGTAGGTCCAGCCCAGCTCGGGCATGTGGTCGAAGTTCATGCCGTAGATGCCGGCGATCATGGTCGGCACCGCAGCGATCGCTACCCAGGCGGAGATCTTTCGCATGTCCTCGTTCTGGCGCACACCGAGCTGGGACAGGTTCGCCTCCAGGACGCTGGTCAGCAGGTCGCGGTAGCTCTCCAGCTGGTCCTGCACGCGGCGCAGGTGGTCGTTGACGTCCCGGAAGTAGGGCCGCACCTCGGGGTGGATCTGTTGCACGTCACGGCTGGCAAGGCGCTCGATCGGCTCGGTCAGGGGCGCGGCCGCGCGCAGGAACTGGAGCACCTCCCGCTTTAGCTTGTAGATCCGCTCGGCGCGGTTCGGGGCGTTCTCGGAGAACACCTCGTCCTCCACCTCGCTGATGTCCTCGTCGAGGCCCTCGAGCGCGGGCAGGTAGTCGTCGACGACGCGATCGGCGATCGCGTGCAGCACCGCCGCCGGCCCGTGCTTGAGCAGCTCGGGCTGGGACTCGATGTCCTCGCGCACGTTCTCGAGCGACGACCCCTGTCCGTGGCGGACGCTCACGATGAACCCCTCGCCGATGAAGATCAGGATCTCCCCGAGGGTGATGACCTCGTCGGAGTCCACGTAGCGGGCCGTCTTGAGCACCAGGAAGACGGTGTCTTCGTAGAGCTCCATCTTCGGTCGCTGGTGCGCGTGGATGGCGTCCTCCACGGCCAGCTCGTGCAGGTTGAACTCGCGCGCGACGGAGTCGAACTCCTCCCGGGTCGGCTCGTGCAGCCCGATCCACACGAAGTCGTGCTGGTTGTCGATGCCGTCCAGAAGGTCCTCGAGGTTCTGGTGGCCCTTGCGGCGGACCCCGTCCTCGTACACGGCGCAGTCGACGATCATCGGGCCTGATTCTGCCTGAACCGGCGGGCGAATCCGACCGCCTCGTCGCGGCCGCTCACCTCGCCTGTGTAGACGGCCTCCTCGAGCCGGGCCAGCAACTCGCCCAGCTCGGGGCCGGGCTCCATGTCCAGCTCGCGGGCCAGCTCGTCGCCGCGCAGAGGGACGGCCGGCGGTCCTTCGGCGCGCCAGGCCAGCGCGGCGGCCATCACCTCCTGCGCGAGGTCCAGGTGCGCCTCGATCCACGGGTCCTGGTCCTGGCCACGGGTGGCCATCCGGTCCGCGCAGGAGAGGAGGGTGACCTCCACCTCCACGGGCTCGGTGCGGCGCAGGTAGGCGTGAATGGCCTGGGCCGACGGGGGGCGGTCGTGCACCATGAACCCGAGCGCCAGGTGGTGGCGGGTCAGGGCGGCGACGAACGCGCGCATCCGGTCGGCGGCGCGCAGACGGGTGAGGATCTCGGTGGCCAGCTGCTGGCCCGCGGCGTCGTGACCGATGAAGGTGGGGCGTCCGTCGGGGCGCTCGCCCCGGGTGAGGGGCTTCGCGATGTCGTGGAACAGAGCCCCGAAGCGCAGCGCCTGGCCGCGGGTCATGCCGTCGGCCATGGGTTCGGCCAGCGCGGCTGCGATCGCCCCGGCCTGGTCGCCGAAGAAGCGCGGCAGATCCTCCTCGAGCTCGATCAGGCGCTGGAGCACCTCGATCGTGTGGCGGTAGACGTCGAGGTGGTGGAAGCGGCTCTGCTCGATGCCGCGCAGCGCCGAGAGCTCGGGCAGCACCGCCGCCGTCACCCCGAGCCGCTCGGCCAGGTCGAGCCCGGTCAGCGCTCCCGGGGCCGATAGCAGCCGGCGAAGCTCTGCGTACACGCGCTCGGGAGAGGGCTCGGCCAGGCGTGGCGCCGCCGCAGCGGTCAGGCGCTCGGTCTCCTCGTCGGGCACGAATCCGAGCTCGGCCACCAGACGCACCAGCCGCAGGGGGCGCAGGGGGTCGCGGTCGTAGGCGTCGGGGCCCAGCACGCGCAGAACGCCGCCTTCGAGGTCGGTCAGACCCCCGTGAGGGTCGATCGGGGCGCCCCCGGCCAGCGGCACCGCGATCGCGTTGACGCTGAAGTCGCGCTGGGCCAGGTCCTCCTCGATGGTCTCTCCCTGCAAGGCGGAGACGTCCACCTCGAAGGCGCGCCCGCCGTCCAGGGCGCGCCAGGAGCCGAAGGCCTCCGAGAGCGCGAAGGAGGGGCCGCCCAGGGCGCTCGCCAGCTGGCGGGCCACCGGCTTGGGATCGCCGGCCACGGCGAGGTCGACGTCCATCAGCGGGCGGCCCAGCGCGGCGTCGCGTACCACGCCGCCCACCAGCCAGGCCTCCGGGCCGCCGGCCAGGGCGGCGCGTACGGCGCGGACCGGGGCGGCGTCCAGCGCCGCCAGGCTCACGGCTCCTCCCGGCGCGGCACCCGCGCCGTAACGGCGCAGGTCACCTCGTAGTTGATCGTGTCCAGGCGCTGCGCCACCTCCTCGCAGGAAATCCGCTCGCTGCCGTCCTCACCGATGAGGACGGCACGGTCGCCCACGCGGACGTGGCTGTCCGGGCCCAGGTCGATCGTCACGTTGTCCATGCTCACCGTCCCCACCAGGGGGTACCGGCGGCCCCCGATCAGCACGTCGCAGTTGTTGGTCAGCGCACGTCGCCAGCCGTCGCCGTAGCCGATCGGCAGGGTGGCCACCAGCGTCGGGCGCTCGGCCGACCAGCGGCGGCCGTACCCCGCGGAGTCGCCCGGCTCGAAGCGCTTGACCGCCGCCACGTAGCTCTCCAGGGAGAGCGCGGGCTGGAGACCCTGGGCGGCGGCATCCTGGTGGAAGGGGTCGAGTCCGTAGATGGCCACGCCGCAGCGCACGAGGTCGAAGTGCGATGTCGGGTCGCGCAGGGTGGCGGCGCTGTTGGCGGCGTGGGCGATCACGCCCGGGTGGTCTTCCCGGACCTCGTCGGCAAAGGCGCGGAAGCGCTCGAGCTGGCGTCCGAAGTGCTCGTCGCCCAGCTCGTCGGCGGTGGCGAAGTGGGTCATCACCCCGGCCAGGCTGGCGTGCTCATGCAGGTCCACGGCCTGGACCAGGCGCCGGGCCTCCTGCACGTCCTTGGTGCCCAGGCGGCCCATCCCCGTGTCGAGCTTGACGTGCACGCGAGGGGCTCGATCGGCGATCGAGTCCATGAAGCCGCGCTCCCAGACCACCACGTCGGCGTCGGCCTCGAGCGCGATGTCGGCCTCCTCGGGCGAGAGCGCCCCCATCACCAGCGTGGGGGCCACGATTCCCCCGGCCCGCAGCGCCGAAGCCTCCTGGGCGGTGGCCACCGCCAGCCACGCGGCGCCACCGTCGAGCGCGGCCTGGGCGGCGGTGTGGATGCCGTGCCCGTAGCCGTCGGCCTTGACCACCGCGCACAGCGCCGCCTGGCCGCTCAGCTTGGCGCGCAGCATCCGGCAGTTGGCCTCGATCGCCCCCGTGCGCACGCGAGCGAGGGCTCGGACCGGCATGGTCAGCTTTCCGGGCGGAGCCCCGCCCTCACGCCACCAGGCCGCCGAGCACGTCCACGCGGGTGACCACGCCCACCAGCTGGCCATGCTCGACCACGGGCAGCCGGTTGTGGCCGGTGTCGTGGATGATCCGGGCCGCCTCGTGAACGCGCGTGTCGGGCTCCACGACGGTCGGATCGGCGCTCATCATCTCCGCCGCGGTGGAGGCGAACGCCTTCCTCAGCCGTGTCTCGAAGCGCCGCAGCGGCTCGAGGAAGACGGTGCCGCCGAAGATGTTCACGTAGTGGGGCAGATGCAGGTCACCATCGTCGTCGGGGAGGACCAGGTCGGTCTCGGTGACGATCCCCACGCAGCGCCCGCCCTCGTTGATCACCGGGATGCCCGGCAGCTCGTTGGTCCGCATCACCTGGATCACCTGCTCCACCGAGGTGTCCGGGGTCACGGTCTCGGGGCTGGAATCCATGATCTCTCTGACGGTGCCGGCCATCGCTGTTGACCTTACCGAGGAGCAGGCTCAGGGGTTCGGCGTCAGCCCGCGAGGCAGCGCCTCGATCACGTCGCCGGCCACCACGTAGTCGGCCCCGCGCTCCGCGGCGGCGTGGACGGCCGCCCGCACGTGGCCGAGCACGCCCAGCGAGGCGGCCGCGAAGGGGTCTATGCCCTTGGCAAGCAGCGCGCCGATCAGGCCCGAGAGCACGTCGCCGGTGCCGG
>JBBREO010000056.1:0-17007 GCA_038202855.1 Solirubrobacterales bacterium | reverse complement strand
CCGAGAAGGCCGGCGCGCACGTGGACGAGGCGATCGCCGCGGGCGCGGGGGGCGTGTGGATGCAACTCGGCGTGGTCGACCAGGACGCCGCCGAACGGGCGCGTGGGGCCGGCCTCGACGTGGTGATGAACCGCTGCCCGGCGATCGAGCTGCCGCGGCTGCGGGCGGCCTGAGCACCCACATGTCCAGCCTGGGAACGCCGCTGCTCCTGCTGATCTTCGCGCTGGCGGCCAGTGCCATCTGGGTCGCGGGCATCCAGCTCTCCGACCAGACCGACGTGCTCGCCACCCGCCTGCACCTCGGGGCGGCGCTCGGCGGGTTGATCCTGCTGGCGCTGGCGACCAACCTCCCCGAGATAGCGATCGTCGCCAGCGCGTCGCTGTCGGGCAACGTTGGAGTGGCGGTCGGCAACATCCTCGGCGGCATCGCCATCCAGACCGTCGTACTCGTGGCGCTCGATGTCTTCGGCGTCCGCGGGAGCCATCCGCTCACCTACCGCGCGGCGTCGCTGGTGCTCGTGCTGGAGGGCCTCGCGGTGATCGCGGTGTTGGCCATCGTCGTCGCGGGCACGCAGCTTCCCTCCGATGTGATCGTGTGGCGCGTCACGCCGGACTCGCTGCTGATCGCCATCGCCTGGTTCGCGAGCCTGCTCCTCGTGCAGCGCGCGGCCAAGGGACTGCCCTGGCACGAGTCCGGCGAGGCGCCCGACAACCAGGAGGGCGAGCGCGGACACAGCCAGCAGAAGACCGAGCAGGCCGCCACCACCAAGGGCGTCGGCACGGCCCGCGCGGCAACCATCTTCGCCGCGGCGGCTCTGGTCACGCTGCTGGCCGGCGTCGTCCTGGAGCGCAGCGGCGACGCCATCGCCGAGCACATCGGACTGTCCGGCGTGCTGTTCGGCGCGACGATCCTGGCGGCGGCCACCTCGCTGCCCGAGGTCTCCACCGGCCTCACGTCGGTCCGCCAGGGCGACTACCAGCTGGCGGTCAGCGACATCTTCGGCGGCAATGCCTTCCTGCCGGCCCTGTTCCTGCTGGCCACACTGCTGTCGGGGAAGGCGGTGTTGCCCCAGGCCCAGGACACCGACATCTACCTGACCGCGGTGGGCGTCGTGCTCACGGCCGTCTACGTCACCGGACTGCTCTTTCGGCCCACGCGCCGGATCGGGCGGATGGGCATCGACTCGCTCGTGGTGCTGGTGCTCTACGCGATCGCCGTGGCCGGACTGTTCGCGATCGCCGGGAAGGGCTAGGCCGAGGGCGCCTCGCGCAGCGCGCGGTCCATCTCGGCCGCCGGGCGCTCCAGCACGGGGCCGTGCCCGGTCGCCAGCCGCGAGGGCTCGAGCTCCCGCAGGCGGCGGGCGGTGTCGTTGGCCACGCCCTTGTTCCAGGTGCCGAGCAGCGCGGGGACCGGGAAGCGCAGCACGGGCTGGGTGGTCACGAACAGGCCACCCAGGGCCAGGTAGGCGTCGCCGCAGATGAGCGTGCGGTCGCGCGTGTCCAGGAAGGCCATCTGGCCGGGGGTGTGACCAGGGGCGGCAATCACCTCCAGCGAGCCGACGCGATCGCCCGCGGCGATCGTGCGCGTGGGCGTCGTCTTTGCCGGCGGCCAGAACACGCCGGGGAACAGCCGTCCGGGGGGCTCGCCCGGCTCAGGTGTCCGGTCGCCGCGAAGCAGCCGTGCGTCGCGCGCGCTCACCAGCACCTCAGCGTCGGGCACCGCCTTGTGCAGCGCGTCGAGCGATCCGTAGTGGTCGTTGTGGGCGTGGGTCAGCGCGATGCGCCGGATCGGCGCTCCCAGCTCCTGCGCAGCGGCCTGGATTGCGCCGGCCGATCCCTGCAGGGACGTGTCGATCACCGTCAGGCCGTCGTCCTCGCGCACCAGGTAGGCGTTGCTGATCTTCATCCGGGTGAGCTGGGCGAGATGCTCGCCGTGGCGGGAGAGGGACATCGGGAACGGCTACCCGCGGGGCGTGCTGGGAAACGGCGCTCGACTAGCCTTGGGGGATCGACGACCTGCCCGTAGAGCCGCGATCCGAGCGCCACTCGCGCCGGACCGCGCCCCAGCTCGCCCGCGCCGTGCGCGACGGCCGCGGTGTGGCCGAGGCCCTCCGCCACCTGGACAATCACGGCTCCGAGCCGGGCGCGGCGCTCGTGGCCGAGGCGCTGGCCCGCTTCCTGGTGGCCCGCTGCGAGTCCCACCACAAGGGGTGGCAGATGGTGCGCCAGGTCGTGGTCGACTCCGCCGCCGATGCTCCTTGGGAGAAGTGCGCCCGCCGCGCCATGCCCGACACCGCGCGCGAGCTGCTCGACCTCTCCAGGACACCGGGCCGTACGCCGCTGCATCGCGCCCAACACATGGCAGCCCGCAACCGGGCGGAGCAGATCGCCGGCCACCTGGACCAGGAGGCCGTGCTCGGCGACCTGGGGCTGCGTCGGCGGGTGGTCAGCGACGAGCGCTGGCAGGAGGCGATCGGCGACGCGGTGGGCGCCAAGTCGCGCGAGCAGGTGGCGCGCGCGGTCAGTCGCTCACTCGGGGACTGAGGCCGCGAGAGTGGCCTACACCAATCTGGAAGGCCGCCAGGAGCTGCTCGACACGGTGGCCGAGGCGATCGACGACATCGGCTATGCGCTCGCCTCGTTGGGGGAGGCCTACGAACAGCTCGACGAGGCCACCGCCGACAAGCTCGAGGAGGAGCTGTTCGGCCCGGTCCAGGCGGCCTACGGCCGCGGGAAGCGAACGCACGGCGAGTTCGCCGCCCGCCACAGCATCCCCGCCCGCGCGTTCGAGGCCCAGGCACCGGGCTCGCCCTCCACGCGGGCGAAGGCCCACATCGACAACGCCGTCGCCGCGGTGGGCCAGGCCACCGGGACGCTCGCGACAGCCCAGGACTCGTCGGCGCTGCTCGAGGTCGGCGACGCCGAGCTGCGAGCCGGAATCACGGACGTGCGCGAGCTGCTCGGCGACGTCTCGCACCGGGCCCGGGAGCTGGTGCGAAGGCTCGGGCGCTAGGCCCCTGGACGTCGCGGTCCCAGGTCCTAGTGTCAAGGTCATGACCTCCCGCCCGCAGCCTCCCGCCTCCCTGCCCGCCGCCGCCGGCCGCTGATGGCCGCTTCGGACTGGCCCAGCCTGCGCGTCGACGACTGGACCGACACCCGCGACACGCTCCACATGTGGACCCAGATCGTCGGCAAGGTGCGCCTGGCCGAGGCGCCGATGCTCAACCACTGGTGGCAGGTCACCCTCTACGTGACCCCGCGCGGCCTGACCACCTCGGCCATGCCCGACGGGAATCGCACCTTCGAGATCGAGTTCGACTTCGCCGCTCACGAGCTCGTCGTGCAGGTCGAGGGTGGCGAGCGGCGCACGGTGAAGCTCGAGCCCAAGAGCACCGCGCGCTTCTACGAGGAGGTGATGTCCGCGCTGGACGAGCTCGGTGTCGACGTGACGATCCGGCCGGTCCCGGTGGAGGTCGAGAACGCGATCCCGTTTCCCGAGGACACCGAGCCCCGCTCCTACGAGCCGGCGCACGCGCAGGCGTTCTGGCGCCAGCTCGTGCAGGTCGACCGCGTGCTCTCGCAGTTCCGCAGCCGCTTCACCGGCAAGGTGAGCCCCGTGCACTTCTGGTGGGGGGCGATGGACATGTCGGTCACGCGCTTCTCGGGTCGGCCCGCGCCGCGCCATCCGGGCGGTGCCCCCAACTGCGGCGACTGGGTGATGGTCGAGGGCTACTCGCACGAGCTGTCCAGCGCCGGCTTCTGGCCCGGCGGCGGGGGCGAGGGCCACTTCTACTCCTACGCCTACCCCGAGCCCGACGGCTACCGCGAGCACCCGATCGAGCCCGGGGCGGCCTTCTACAGCGAGGAGGCGGGGCAGTACCTGCTGGGCTACGAGGAGGTGCGCAACGCGCCAGACCCCGACGCCATGCTGCTCGACTTCCTCCAGACCACCTACGAGGCGGCGGCCGACCACGCCGCCTGGGACCGAGCCGCGCTGGAGTACCGGCCGGTGGAGGGCGCGCGGCCCGGATGAGCGAGGGCGCCCGCAACGTCCTGGGCGGGGCGCTGGAGCCGTGCGGCTCCGAGCCCGTCACGGGCTTCTACCGCGACGGCTGCTGCACCACCGGCCCCGAGGACCGGGGCAGCCACACGATCTGCGCCGTGGTCACCGCCGACTTCCTCGCACACCAGCGCGCGATCGGCAACGACCTGTCCACGCCCGTGCCCGCCTTCGGCTTCCCCGGCCTGGAGCCCGGCGACCGCTGGTGCGTGACCGCCGTCAACTGGCTGCGCGCGCACGAGGACGGGAACGCGGCCTACGTTGTGCTCGCCTCGACCCACGAGCGGGCGCTGGACATCGTGCCGCTGGCCGCGTTGGAAGAGCACGCGGTCGACGTGCCGGGCGACGCGGGCGTGCTGGGGCGCTGAGCGGAGCATTGCTCGGCTAGGGGGTCATTACACAAAAGGTGTTAGGATGGTCCGAACTAACGGACATGCCCTAATGACTGCAGCTTTAGGAAAGAATCCCTACCGGCCCGGCGTGGGCACTCGGCCGCTCCACCTTGCGGGTCGCGATCTACCCATACGTCGGTTCCGCGCGTTGCTGCGAGCGGCACCCGAGCAGCCCGCGAACATGCGCCTCACGGGCCTTCGCGGAGTCGGCAAGACGGTCCTCTTGGGCGAGTTCGAAAAGGTTGCAGAAGCGGGGGCCTGGGCCAGCACATCCCTGGAGCTGCAGCCCAGCCACAACTCCGACGACGCGCTCGTCGAAGCCATGACCAAGACGCTTGAAACGTCCCGGCAGAAGTTGTCCCGTATGGAGCGGTTGAGGAAAGCGGTGGGTACCACCGTGCGCCAGGCGGGCACGCTCGGATTGGAGTGGGGCGACTTCAGGCTGTCCTACCAGGCCTCTCCGGACTCAGGCCGAGACGATTTGAGCCGCGCGCTCTTTGAGGTTGTGGAGATGGCGGTCCAGAAGGGTCACAGCGGCTTCGTGGTACTCCTCGATGAGGCGCAGGTTGTACGCGACGAGCACAATCGCCGGACCGGCGAGCATCCCCTCTCCCTGTTGATTTCGTCCGTCGTCGCGCTCCAGAAGGCCGAATTGCCGCTAGGTCTTGTGCTTTGCGGGCTGCCCACCCTCACAGGCAATCTCCTGCGTGCCCGTTCGTACACAGAGCGGATGTTCCGAGGCGAGGAGATCGGCTCGCTACAGCCAAATGAAGCCCGCGAGGCGTTTGTCCAGCCGCCGCACGGAACTGACTCCCCCGTTGAAATCGACGATGACATGGTTGAGACCACGATCAATGAGGTCGAGGGGTACCCCTACTTCATCCAGCTGTGGGGCGCCGAACTGTGGGATGCGGCGGAAGATGCCGGGACGGTGCGCCTAAGTAGTGCGTTGCTGGACGCGGCTCGGCCGTACATCTACCAGCGCCTCGATCTCGACTTCTACGACCCGCGCCTGGCGACCTTGACGCCGGCCGAGCAAGATGTTCTTCTCGCGACCGCTGAATGCGACTATCCGCCGCTTGTCGTCGCGGATCTCAACGAGGCGGTCAGTAAGACCCCAGCCAACATCAACGTGCTGCTCGGTCGCCTCGTGGAAAGCGGCGTGCTCTACCGCATTCGCAAAGGACAGTACGAGTACACGGCACCTAAATTTCGCGACTTCCTTCTGCGGCGTACCGGGAAGATTCAGGTTGCCGTAGAGCATGAGGCGGAGCCGGCGAATCCAAGCCTGTTCTAGGGCGATGGGCGGCCCAATACGTGACCACCATCACACAGCACGGGTCGCCACCGGGGTAAGTCACCTAGGCAGGGACAACCAGGGGAGAGGATCCACGTGCGCGCTGAGCTTCCGCCGGGGCCGGGCTATCCGAAGTTGATCCAGGGGATCGGCTTCTGGACACGACCACTCGCCTACCTCGAGCGCTGCCGCGCCCGCTACGGCAAGCGCTTCACGCTGCGGCTGCCGATCGCGCCGCCGTTCGTGATGCTCACCGAGCCGGACGACGTCAAGCAGATCTTCACCGCCCCGCCCGACGTGCTCCACCCCGGCCAGGGGGCGAAGGTGCTCGAGCCGGTGGTCGGCCGCAACTCGGTGATCCTGCTCGACGAGGACGCCCACATGAGCCAGCGCAAGCTGATGCTCCCCGCCTTCCACGGCGAGAAGATGGCGGCCCTGTCGGGACTGATGGCGGAGGTGACCGAGCGCGAAGTGGACAGCTGGCCGCGCGAGGAGCCGCTCGAGCTGCACCCCCGGATGCAGCGGCTGACGCTGGAGATCATCCTGCGGGCCGCCTTCGGTCTCGACCCCGGCCCGCGCCTCGACGCCCTGCGCGAGCGCCTCCAGGCCATGCTGGCCTTCGGCGACCGCGCCATCAGCCTGATGCCGCCGCCGCCCGACGGCCTGGCCGAGCGGGTGCTCGAGCGCGTCGGTCCCTTCGCCGCATTCGTGCGCGTCCAGCAGGAGGCCGACGCGCTGATCTTCGAGCTGATCGACGAGCGCCGCCGCGAGGGCGCCGACCGCGACGACATCCTGGCCATGCTGCTCGAGGCCCGGCATGAGGGCGGGCAGCCGATGTCCGACCAGGAGTTGCGCGACGAATTGATGACGGCTCTGGTCGCCGGCCACGAGACCACGGCCTCGTCGCTGGCCTGGGCCTTCACCACGCTGCCGCGCGAGCCCCAGGTGCTCGCCCGCTTGGCCGATGAGATCCGCGGCGACGACGACGACGCCTACCTCACAGCGACGATCCAGGAGACGATGCGCCGCCGCCCCGTGCTGCCCAACGTGGGGCCGCGGCTGACGATGGAGCCGGTCGAGGTGGGGGGCTGGCACTACCCGGCGGGGGTCTGCCTGATCCCCAACGCCTACCTGCTCCACCACGACCCCGACAACTACGAGGACCCCTACGCCTTCCGGCCGGAGCGGTTTTTGGACGAGGCCCCCGGCACCTACACCTGGATCCCCTTCGGCTGCGGCCGGCGGCGCTGCCTGGGTGCCAGCTTCGCCATGGAGGAGATGAAGCTGGTGCTGCGCAAGGTGGTGGGCGACTGCGAGCTGCGCGCCGTGGGGGCCACCACGGAGCTGGCCCGCCGGCGCAACATCACGGTGCGACCGGGCGAGGGAGCGCGCGCGGTGCTCGGCGCCCGGCGCCCGGCGGCGGTGGCAGTGGCATGAGCGCCTTTGCGCCCCGCCTCCGATGCGGGCATCCTCTACGCATGCGCACTTGCGGGCGCCAACCCGCGGCCGAGCTGGCACGCAGCGTCAGCTCCCGCCTCGCGCGGGCGGGATGGACGGCCAACGCCGTGGGCGGCCTGGTGGTGTTCCTGACCATCGGCTTCCTGATCCCGATCTTCGCCGACCCCAGTGAGCGCTACAGGCTGGGCGAGGCCAATGCTCCGGTGCTGGCGGTCTACTTCCTCGTCTCCGGAAGCCTGACGCGCTGGTACCTGGACCGTCACCTGCGGCGGACGGTCAGTTGGATCGCCGAGGGACGAGACCCGAGCGCGGAGGAGCACCGGGCCACCCTGAGGCTCGCCGTGCACGGTGTGAAGGTGGCCGCGTTCGGGTGGGCCGGAGGCGTGGTGATCTTCTCCCTGTTCAACGGAATCATCCATTCCTGGGACTTCGCGGCGGTGGTCGGCGCGACGATCTGGCTCGGCGCCGAGACCACCTGCGCGCTGTCCTACCTGGCGGCCGAGCGCATCCTGCGACCGCTGACCGAGTGCGCCCTCGAGGCCCGTCCGGCCAAGGGCATGGCGGCCCCCGGGGTGCGTGGGCGCCTGACCGGCGCGTGGCTGCTGGGCACCGGCGTCCCGCTCCTCGGCGTGGTCGTCGTGGCCACCGTAGGAATCACCAAGCCCGGAGTCGACATCGAGTATGTCGCCACCGCCGTGGTCTTCCTGGGACTGGTAGCCATGGGCGCCGGCCTGCTGGCCACGCTGTTCGTGGCCAAGGCGATCGCCCACCCGGTCACCGCCGTGCGCAAGGGCCTGGAGCGGGTGGAGAACGGCGACCTGGATGTGCAGCTGGCCGTCGACGACGGCAGCGAGATCGGCCTGCTGCAGGCCGGCTTCAACCGGATGGCCGAGGGATTGCGCGAGCGCGAGCGCATCCGCGACCTGTTCGGCCGCCAGGTGGGCGAGGACGTGGCTCGGGCCGCCCTGGGCGGCGAGACGCCCGAGCTGGGAGGCGAGGAGCGCGAGGTGGGGGCGCTGTTCGTGGACATCGTCGGCTCCACCTCGATGGCGATGGCCATGGAGCCGACCGAGGTGGTGCGCCTGCTCAACCGCTTCTTCCAAGTGGTGGTGGAGGTGGTCGAGGCCGAGGGCGGGATGGTCAACAAGTTCGAGGGCGACGCGGCCCTGTGCGTGTTCGGTGCGCCCGTGCCGCGCGACGACCCCGCCGGGTCGGCGCTCTGCTGCGCTCGCCAACTGGCCACCCGGCTGGCCGCGGACGTGCCCCAGATCTCGTTCGGGATCGGCATCTCGGCGGGCACTGCGGTGGCCGGCAACGTGGGCGCCGAGCACCGGTTCGAGTACACCGTGATCGGCGATCCCGTCAACGAGGCGGCGCGCCTGTCCGAGCTGGCCAAGCAGCGCCCGGGCCGGGTGCTGGCCTCCGACGCGGCCCTGGAACGCGCGGAGGAGTCCGAGCGCTCGGTGTGGAGCGTCGGAGACTCCGCGGTCCTGCGCGGTCGCAACGCGGCCACGGGCCTGGCGCTGCCGATCGAGCAGACGCCCGCCTGAGCCTCAGGAAGACCGTCGCTGGAGCCACGCCAGCCAGGCCAGCCCGCGGCCTTCGGTCCGCGCGAGGTCTAGCCCGGTGAGCGAGCGGACGCGTCGCAACCGGTTGTTCAGGGTGTTGCGGTGCACGGGGAGCGAAGCCGCTGTGGCGCCCCGATCGAAGTCGTGCGCGAGCAGACTGTCCAGCGTGCGGACGAGCTCGGGATCGAGGCTCTGGTAGACGCGACCTCGCAGACGGGCAGCCACGCGCGGTGAAAGAGCCAGCAGCAACTCGACCAGATGGTCGTCCACCCTCACGGACCCCGACAGGTTGCGCCGGACGGCGATGTCCACGACCCCGTGCAGCTCCTCGAAGGCTTCGGGCAGCCGGCTGCGCTCGGTGGGCTCGTCCTGGGTGATGATTCCGGACGGTCCAAGTCCAAGCGCACGCACGGGTATCGCGTCGTGGGCCAGGCCGACCACCCGCTCGCCTTCGGCGGCGGCGAGAGCGCCGTCCGAGCGAAGCCGCCGCGCGACCGCTTCGTGCTGCTGTGGAGAACCAGTCGGCGCTGTCAGCACGAAGGGCCTCAGCTTGCCTTCGAGGGTGACTCCCTTCCCCTCCGCGAAGTTGAGGTCGTCGGCCGTCAGGTTTCCCCCGGCGGCCAGGCGTCCCAGCAGAGCGCGTGCGCTGCGCTCGTCCTCGGTCGCCGCCGCAGCCGTGTCGGCGCCGTAGGTGTCCGAGAACACGTTCGAGACCCGGTCCACGTACTCGAAGAGCAGATCGGCGCCCTCCAGCAGGGCGGGACGCTCGTGCTCGTCAGCGGCCTCGAGCATCGCGGTCCAGGCCTCGCGGGCGCCCGCGCGGAAGTTCGCCGGCACGACGTCGGCGGGCATGCCCTCTCCGGCCCGTTGTTGCGCTCGCTCGCGAAAGGTCTGGAGGTCGGCGGCGGTCGGTGGCTGGTCATCGACCAGCCACCGGATCACCAGGTCGACGTTCCAACGCACCCACGCCCGCACCTCGTCGCGCGGAGGCCGGAAGCGCCGGTAGTCCGGGCGATCCCAGAAGCTGTCCAGGACGCGCTCGGTCAGAGCGTCGAGATCGATCCGGTCGACGATCTGGCGCAAGGCATTGCCGGTCTTCCCGCCCGCTGGCACGCGCCGATTATGCATCCTGCGCTGTGCATGTGCACAACCCGCAGCGCCGAAGTCTGGTCAGACCGCGCTGGCCGCCGGTGGCGCGGGGGTGGATGATCTCCCCAGCCCGGGCGGGTCCGGGATGCTGGGTGCAAGCTCGACAGGGGAGATGGCGGATGCGGGGACGGTTGCGGCAGTGCTGGTCGGTGGCGGGCGTGGCGCTCGCGTGCGCTTTGGCGGGAGCGGTTCCCGCCGCCGCCTTTGACCCCGGCGTGGAGGCCCAGAACTTCAGCAAGGGCCAGGAGCGCGGGGCGATCTATCACACACCCGCGTACCAGCTGCTGCTGCGCCAGATCAGCGCCCAGAACCAGGCCGCCGCCACCACCATGCAGGCCACCGACCCGGAGCGCCAGTTCACCACCGACCTGTGCGGCAACGGCATGGACGGCTGCGCCGGTGACGCGCGCCTGTACGACTGGGGGCCGAAGGGCTACGGCATCGTCAAGCCCGTCCTGTTCACCGCCCGTAATGGCGCCACGCTGTCCGGGCACGTATGGGCGACGCGGTCGGGACCGGCCAGGCGCCCCGGCATCGTGATCACCAACGGCTCGGTCCAGGCCGACGAGCAGCTGTACTGGTTCGCCGCGCAGACGCTGGCCAAGGCGGGCTACGTGGTGCTCACCTGGGACCCCCAGGGCCAGGGCCAGTCCGATACCCAGGGGGCCGCGCCCGATCAGAACGAGGGCACCCCCGCGCAGTCCGACGGCCGTCCCTTCTACGACGGCACGGTCGACGCGCTGAACTTCTTCTTCTCCACACCCGCCAACCCCTACCAGCCGGTCAAGAGCTGCTCGACCGGCACGAGCCACGCCGACAAGCAGAGCCGGCGCGTGGCCGAGGGTCGCAACGCGGCCTACAACCCCTTCGCGGGCATGCTCGACTCGACCCGTGTCGGGCTGGCCGGGCACTCCTACGGCGCCGCCGGCGTGTCCTACGTGGCCCAGGCCGACCCGCGCGTCAAGGCCGTGGTGGCCTGGGACAACCTGGGCGGCATCAACCCGAACAAGGGCAACGGCATCGGCGGCGAGGAGCCCTGTCCGGCCGACCCCTCGGCGCGGAAGGTGGTGCCGATCACCAAGCCGGGCCTGGGCATCTCGGGCGACTACTTCCTGCCGCCCACTCCCAACCGCTCGGATCCCGACCCGCTGGCCAAGAGCACGCAGTCGCTCAACTACAGCAAGGCCGGTGTGGACACGGGTGAGCTGATCATCCGCGGCGGCACGCACCTCGACTTCGACTTCATCCCCAACGACGGCTTCCCGGCCACGCTGCGCGGCGCCGACATGATCGCCTGGTATACCGACGCCTGGTTCGACAAGTACGTGAAGGGCGACTCGAGCGCCGACAGCCGCCTGCTGACCAACCGCTGGAACGCCGATCGCCAGGAGGCCGCCGTCGACCCCAACCACGACGGCAACATGTTCTCCTTCTACTACCCCTCGCGACTGGACATCGGCGTGGGCAGGCACCGCTTCTCGAGCGCCAACCTGCGCACCGGGGGCGGCCTGGCCCCGGACTGCGAGCCGGTTCCCTTCAACTACGTGGACGTGGACCGCAGCGCCGACACCCCACGTCCCGCCCGGCCGTGCCCGGTGGCGCTGGCCGGAAGCGGGCGGCGCTGCCTGGCGCGACGTCTGCCCGTCTCGCACAAGGGAATCGGGCCTGCGCGCCTGGGCGCGAGCTACAAGCGGCTGCTGCGCCGCTACCGCGCGGTCGGCCGGCGCAACGGCTTCACCCGCTTCTGCGTGCGCGGCGGCGGGCGCTTCATCGTCGGCGTGCGCAAGGGCAAGGTCGACCTCGTGGCCTCCACCGCCCGCGGACACCGGACCCGGCGGATGGGCCCGGGCCGGCGACTGCGGCGGCCGCGGATCGTGGGCGCCCCGCGCGTGGCCCGCGGCCTGTACGTCGGCCACGTCAAGCGCGGCGGGCGCGTGGTCTACGGCGCGCGCAAGGGCCGGATCCGCTTCGTGGCCACGGTGCGCCGGGGCCAGGCGGTCAAGACCCGGTCGCTGAGCCGGCGGCTGCACGCCGCCGGCCTGCGCTGAGCACGCGCCTCGTTCGCTAGGCGTCGGGGCGGTCCAAGCCCGACGCCGCGATCAGCTTGGCCGGCGCGATCTCGAGGAAGGCGTCTTCGATCGCCCCCTCGACCTCGTTGGGGTCGATGCCCCGGTCCAGTCGCACGCCGAGCCAGCCCCGGTGGCCCACATAGGGAGGTACGAAGTAGTGCTCGGGGGCCGCGTCTACCAGCATCGCCTGGGCTCCCTCCGGAGCGGCGCACCAGATCGCCTCGCGCCCGTCGCCGTGGTGGTCGTTCAGGTACATGACGAACGTCCGCTTATCGCGGATGAAGAAGGCCGGCGAGCCGTGGCTCAGGCGTTCGCTGGTCTCGGGGAAGGCCAGGCACAGCTCACGCACCCCTGCAAGAGCCGATCGCGCACCGTCGCTCATGGAGCGAGTGTGCCAGAGGGTCGGCCCGTTTCGCGATGAGCGAAGCTGAGCGTCGGTCAGGCGGCCCCGCCGGCGAGCTTCTCGGGCCGCGCCGTCTGCCGACGGTGCACCCGCGGGGCGCGGCCCGAGTCGGCACCCGCGCCCAGGCCCAGCCGGTGCAGCCCCCACACGAGCAGGGCCAGCAGCGACAGCGCGATGGCGACCACGAGCGCGTAGGCGATCGCCGTGAGTCCCGCGGCCGAGGTCTTCTGCTCGCGCTGCAGGATCTCGTGGTCCGCCACGAAGGCGCGCGTGAACCGCGGTTGCGCCGGCACTCCCTTGGCCGGGATCGCCTTGTCCTCGGGCAGGTAGATCGGCACGCCGGTGAGTGAGTTGCCGTCGTGCAGCCTGATCAGCGACTTCCAGCCGCCGGACACGGGCACCGGGGCGGTGGTGGTGTAGCGCCCGGGACCGACCTGCTTCAGGGGATCGACCTTGAGCTTGCCCCCCTGCCAGGCCGTCATGGTCAGCCACTCGGCGCCCCGGGCGGCGTCGGGCGGCGTGAGCCTCACATCGGCTTTCACCGTGCGCTGCGGTCCGCCGGTCAGCTGGGTCAGCGCCATGTGGGCCTGCACCCCCTGGTCTGCGGGCTTGTAGAGGGCGAAGGCCACGATCGCGGCCACGGCCGTGGCGCCCACCACGGCGGCACGCCGCAGGGAAGGAAGGCCCGGGACGGGATCGACGCGCAGGCGGTTGCCCGCCCATGCGCCCAGCAGCGCGCCGGCAACGGCGGCCACGAAGCCGAGGATCGCCCCCTCGGGGAAGAGCTCCGAGGGCCAGGGCATCGGCATCCACACGTGCGACCAGCCCCACTCGGCGGCCAGGCCGATGGTGCCGATGCCCACCCCGGAGGCGAGCCCGAAGGCCAGCGGCTTGTCGCGTCCGAACCGCAGAGCCACGGCCTCGACCACCAGCGCCTCGACCACGTAGAGCGGCAGGTGGGGGGTCACCTCGCCGAGCACGGGCCCTACGAGGACGCTCAGGCCGCCGCGGATCAGCAGGAAGAACGCCACCGCTCCGAGCGCGGCGCCCCGGCCGGCGAACAGGCGCGCGGCGGTCAGGCCCACGCCCGCGGCCAGCATGATCAGCATGGGCTGGAACACGAACCTGAACTGCGGAACGCCGAAGTCGAACTCGGCCTGGAAGGTGGATAGCCCGATCAGCAGGCCGCCGCACAGCGGAATGGTGAGCGCCAGCGGGAGGCGGCCGTCGACTGCCTTCGCGCGCTCCTCCGCCTCGCTCGAGCGGGCGCCCTCCACGAGTAGGACGGCGATGCCGATGAGCGTCATCGCCGCCCCGCCGATCAGCATCAGGTGCGTCGGCCCCCACAGGGTCACGTCCTGGCCGAACATGCGGTGCCACATGTCATCGAGCGGAAAGCCGGCTAGCGAGAACGCGCCGCAGGCACAGATCAGGGTGCCGCCCAGCGGCGCGTGCCAGTCCTTGGTGATCCGCACAGCGCTGGCGCTGGGCTTGCCCTTGGGGAGGACCATCGCGAAGAAGCCCGCGGAGAAGATCCCGAACAGGCCGGCGAGGATGAAGTAGTGGGCCGGGTTGGCCAGCGGCCCGGCATCGCGGCCCTGGTCGATGTGCAGGGAGATGTCCCAGTACATGCCGAACACGGCGGTGATCAGCGAGACCGTGGCCACCGCCGAGGGCAGCTCGGCCCAGCCCGGCAGGCCCGTGATGCGCGTGGACATCTTCGCCACGCGGCCGAGCACGCCGACGCGGCCCGAACGGTGGCCGATGCCCAGCCACAGCAGCGCGACGGTGAGAAGCGTGGCGGCCCCGGTGGCGATCAGGACCTGGTCCATGGCGGCGCCGGCGGCGGGCTGGCTGCCCTGTTGTGCGGCCTGGGCGGGCACGGCCATCAGATCGAGTGCGGCGGCGGCGCAAAGCGTTGTGCGGACGACGTTTCTCACTGTCGTTCTCCCCTCGTTGGATCGGAACGGCCGCGCTCGGCGTGAGCATGACTCCAATGACTGTTACCTCGAACGAGGTTACATCAGGCCAGGTAGAGTTGGCAACCGTGACATCGGACACAGACCCCGCCAGGGAGACCCGCGAGCTGACGGTGGAGCAGCTGGCCTACGAGTCGGGGATGTCGGTGCGCAACATCCGCAACCACCAGTCGCGCGGGCTGTTGCCCCCGCCCGAAGTGCGGGCCCGCACGGGCTACTACGGCCAGCGCCACGTGGACCGGCTGCGCCTGATCCAGCAGATGCAGGCCGACGGCTTCAAGCTCAGCGCGATCAAGCGCCTGGTCGGCGCCCAGGGGGCCGACGCCGACCACTTCGTCGGCCTGCGCCGCCTGCTGACCGCCCCCGACGAGGGCGAGACCCCGGAGGTGCTCACCCTCGAGGAGCTGGTCGAGCGCTTCGGCCCCGTCGATCCGAAGCTGCTCGCCCGTGTGGAGAAGATGGAGCTGCTGATCGACCTCGGCGACGGGCGCTACGAGGCGCCCAGCCCCGACCTGCTGCGGGCCGCCGACGTCGCCCTGTCGAGCGGCGTGCCGCTGGAGGTGGCGCTGGAGGTGATAGCCAAGGTGCGCCGCAACTCCCAGTCGATCGCGCGCGAGTTCGTGAAGATGTTCCTCGACCAGGTGTGGATCCCCTTCGACAAGGCGGGCCGCCCGGAGGAGCGCTGGGACGAGGTGATGGGCGCCATCGAGGGGCTGCGCCCGCTGGCCTCCGACGCCGTGCTGGCCATGTTCCGCCAGGTGCTGGCGGCGGAGATGGAGGATGCCTTCGGCAAGGTGCTCCAACGCAAGGGGCGCGGCGAGAGCTAAGCCGGGGTCGAGCAACCATCCTCAAACACTCGCGCGCGGGGAATCGGGCTTCGGCTCGAGTACCCGCTACTCGTGGCCGCGCTGCTCACCATCCCCGCTATCGCGCTCGAACGGTCGGGCTTGAGCAGCGCGGGACACCGTCACGCCGATCCTGAACTGGACTACTAGGAGCGGACGACGTCCATAGTTCGTCAACCCTCGTGCCGGTGACGCGCGTTGTCGTGAGAAGTGCCGATCGGGCACCCTTTACGCCAAGTCATGCTGCTCTGCCGAGGTCTGTCGTGCAGTTCACATGTCAGCGACCCCGGATGCTCGCGGCCTACCCAGCCGGCCACGTTCGGGGCCGGCCTGTTCGGAGCCTTCGGGCTGCCGGAGGCGTGGGAGGGCTAGCCGGCCTGATGAAGTGGGGGCCATGGCAGGCGGACGGCAGCGAATCGAGCGGAGGGTCCTGCTGGGGCCCGACCTGGTCTGCCGGGCCGCCGCGAGCCGGGCGTCCGCGCCCGAGGAGCGCTGGATGCTGGTGCAGTCGCGGCGGGTGCGGACGAGCTACGTGGCCGAGGTGCTCGACCGCCCCGGCGACCCCGAGCTGCTCCGCCAGATCTGGATGATGCGCCAGCCCAAGCCCGTGCGCGAGAGCTATGTCAAAGAGGTCCTGGAGCCGGGAGTCGGCTAGGGGTCAGGGCCGCCCTGCTTCACCCTGTGCGACGACGCTCTGATGACCGATCAGTCTTCGGGAAGGGCAGCAAAGTCCTTCTTCGTCTTTCTGTACCACCCCAATCCTGAAACGGGGTGCTTCCACCGCTCCCGCATGCTCTTCAGGGCGC
This sequence comes from Solirubrobacterales bacterium, assembly GCA_038202855.1. GTDB lineage: Bacteria > Actinomycetota > Thermoleophilia > Solirubrobacterales > Thermoleophilaceae > JAAYBF01. The sequence goes on along the minus strand of JBBREO010000056.1, from coordinate 982 downwards.
TTTCGTGCGTCTCGTCACCTTTCGCGACCATCTCTTTCAGGTGTTTGTCCTGGGCCTTTATGACTTCATCAGCCTTGTTTCCACGGAATGGGGCGTCACAAGGTCCACCCATCTGTCTGCACGTCATCGTCTTCACTCTTCTTGCCACCTTTGTCGTGGGTGAGTCGATAACGGCCACCCTAGGTGCGGTTCGCGACCGGCGCTTCTCGATTCCTGACCGGTCTGGTCAGGTGGCAGCCTCTGCGCTACGCGGTGAGCCGGCGCGCCCGCAGCGCCGTGTACTCGATCGGCTGCCCGCTCATCGCCCTGCGGTGCACGAAGCGCTCCGTGTGCACGTCGCCCAGGCGCCCGGCGTCGCGCTCGGCGGCGAAGTAGGCGCCGTAGGGACCATCCTCGGGCCCGCCCATCTGCTCGCCCGCGGTGGCCACCAGCCACGAGCCGGCGGGAAAGGCGCTCCACCCGGCGGCGAAGGCCTCGACCGGGATGTGCGACAGCCCGCCGGCGCAGGCCAGCGCGTTCAGCCCGTGCGCCGCCACGAGCCCGGCGACCAGGCCCGGTTCTCCCACGTCGCCGGCCACGTACTCCGCGTAGGCACCGGGCCGATCGCGCAGCGCGGCGTCGCGTGCCTCGGGGATCAGGTCCAGCCCCACCAGGCGCTCCACTCCGCCGCCCAGCAGCGGATCGGCCGACATCCCGTTGCCCGCGGCCAGGTCCAGCGCCCGCACGGCGCCCGGCCGGATGCCGGGCGCGCCCAGCAGCAGCTGGGCGACCTTGGCCGGCGACGCGTACTCCAGCCGCCCCAGCACCTCGTCATAGAGTCCGGGGATCGAGTAGACGCGGTCGTACTCGTGCAGGCGCATGCGCTCCTCGCGCCCATCGACGGTGACGAACAGCGTCTCCTCGTCCTGGGAACCGGGGCTGGGGTCCAGTCGTACGGAGAGCACGGCCGCGACCGTAGCGGGCACCGTCGACAGAGGTCGTG
>JBBREO010000055.1:0-17053 GCA_038202855.1 Solirubrobacterales bacterium | reverse complement strand
CCGGGGCCGCGCTGCGGCCTAGTGCCCTCCGCCCGCCCGGTCCAGGTTCTCCTCGCCCTTGCTGATCGCGTCCTCGTCGCGGTCGCCCTGGCCGGGCGGCGTGGTCGCCTCGTGGGTCTTGCCCTCGGGAGGCCCGGTCGAATTCTTGTCCGTGTTCTCTTCTTCCTCGTTCATGGGGTCCGCCTACCCGTCCGGCGCGCACCCAACCCGCCCGCGTGGGTCACACAAACCTCGGATCGTCGGGTCCGGCCAGCGAGGCCCGGAAAGCGGAGAGGGCGCCATGGCGCCCTCCCCCGGTGCTACGGACATGCGTCGTCCCTCAGGTCTCGCGCTCCAGCTTGGCCGCGCGCTCGGACTCGGCGTCGGCCTTCTCCTGCTGCCGTGCCGCGTTCTCCTTGGCGTCGCCCTTCTGCTCCTCCTTGCGGCCCTGCTGGCGCAGCGAAGCGTCGTCCGTCACGTCCCCGGCGGCCTTCTTGGCTCGGCCGGTGATCTTGTCCATGATGCCCACTTACGCATCTTCTCCTTGGTCGATGACCTTTGGAGAGGTTACTCCGCGGGGCTCGGCGCCCAACTCCGCCGCCCGGCGGCGGGCGCTCTTCCAGCTGCCGAAGGCGTCGAACACGTCGCTCAGAGGCGGCAGCCGGGGGTCGGCGGCGGCGAGCTGCTGGTAGTCGACCATGAGCAACCGGTCGGGGCGCTCGCCGCGATCGGCGGCCACGGCCCTGATCCCCTCGAGCACCTCTTCGGGCGAGCGGGCCACGTGACCGTCGTCGCCCTCGCGCTTGGCGCGCCGGCTGAAGACCCCGGCGGCGGTGCCCTTCGCGCCCGGCTCGGTGGAGGGCTCGGACAGGCCGCGGCCCTGGCCGATCAGCAGCCTGCAGTGAGGACAGCGGGCCGGCCGGGGAGGCCACGGCGAGCCCGCCTCGGCCTCCACAAGCAGCTGGCAGTGGGGGCAGAATCCTCCGAGGAGGGCGGCGTCGCGGGTCGCCATCGTCGGTTGGTTGACCCGAGGGCGGCCGATCCAAACCCGAGGTTGGCGCCCGTCCGCTCGCCCCGGTCCAGGCCCCGCTCCACGCCGGCCAGGTCGCCGACGCCGTCGCCGCCTGCGTCGAGAAAGGATCGGGGGTACACCTGGTACACGACCGGATCCCCGGGCCAGCTCACCGCTCCAACCTAGGGTCTCGTGGCTTGGCGCGAGTGCGCCTTGAACCCCGTGGCCTTCCTCTCTATAACAAGGGCAGACGTTGCGTGTGCCCTCCGGGTGTGTGCTGCGTCGACTTCGTGAGGAGACGGGGCCGGTATCGAGCCGGCGGGCACGGATCCTTCGCTTCTCAGCCGAAGCAAGGAACCCATGTCCATAGCCGCTCCCCCTCTCGTACCGCCTCCCCGCTCGTCAGCCGCCCTCGCCACCGAGTACGAGGAGAAGCTGCTCGTCCGCTACGCCGAGGGAGACACGGGCGTGCGCAACACGCTGGTCGAGCGCTACATGCCCATGGCCCGGCGGCTGGCCGCGCGCCACCGCAACTCGGGCGAGGCGCGCGAGGACCTGGAGCAGGTGGCCTTCGTGGGCCTGCTGAAGGCGATCGACCGCTACGACCCTGCCCTGGGCTCGTTCGTGGGGTACGCCGTGCCCAGCATCCGGGGTGAGCTGAAGCGCCACTTTCGCGACAAGGGCTGGGGCGTGCGCGTGCCGCGCTCGCTCCAAGAGCGGTCGCTGAAGGTCAGCGCCGCCCACGAGCTGCTCTCCGGGCGCCTGGGCCGCTCGCCCAGGCCGCGTGACATCGCCGCGCACACCGGCTTCACCGAGGAAGAGGTGCTCGAGGCGCTGGAGGCGTCCGACGTCTACTCCCCCCGCGCGCTCGATGCCCCCGTGACGGCGGACGACGGTGCGGGGCGCACATTGGGCGATTCGCTGGGCGCCGAGGACGGCGGATTCGAGATGGTGGAGATGGCGCAGGGGGTCGAGCCGGCCTTTCGCGCCCTTCCCGAGCGCGAGCAGCAGATCCTGCGCCTGCGCTTCGTGGACGACCTGACCCAGTCGGAGATCGCCGAGCGCTTCGGCATCTCCCAGATGCACGTCTCGCGGCTGCTGCGCCGCTCGTTGCGCGAGCTTTCTTGCGCGGCGGGCGAATGATCTAGTCCGTTTTCGCCGTTGGGGCGGTGGGTAGTCCGCCCGCATGACCAAGTCGTCGGCGGGGACGGCGGGCGCCCGGTAGCCGTGCGCGCGCAACGAGCGGACAACGTGATTGACATCGAAATCGGGATCTTGCGACCCGAGTTGACGCTGCACATGCCCGCGGACCAGGACATGCTGCCCCTGGTACGGCAGGCTCTGCGCTCCCTGGGGGAGACGGTGGAGGCCGACGTGGAGGCGCTCGAGGACGCCGAGCTGGCGGTCACCGAGGCGTGCGCGAACGCCGTGGAGCACGCGTACGGGGAGGAAGGGGGCGACGTGGCCGTCACGTTCCTTCCCGACGACACGATGTTGCGGGTGAGCGTGGCCGATCACGGGGTGGGCATCTCGCACGAGGTGCAGACGACGGCCAACGGTCGCGGCTTCGGACTTCCGCTGATCGAGAGCATCGCCACCGACGTCGCGTTCGAGCCCGGCGAGGGCACCGACATCCGGATGTCGCTGCCCCTCGGCCATTCCGAGCGTACGGCCGTGGACGGGCTCGCGCCCGGCATAGAGCCCGCCGAGCGGATCCTGCGGCGGCTGGTCGCGGTGGTGGCCGCCCAGCGCGACATGTCCAGTGAGCGCGTGATGGAGGGGTTGCTGCTGGCCGAGCTGGTGGCGCGGAACGCGCTGCGCTACCTGGTGGGCGACCGCGTGCACGTGCACATCCAGGAGGCGAACGAGGGCTTCGAGCTGCGCGTCGGCCCCCTGGAGGCGGGCGGGGCCAGCGCGGTGATCGGCGACAGCGAGGTGCCCGTGGTGGGCTCTGTGGTCGAGAAGCTGGCCGACGAGTGCCGCACGGAGTACGAGGACGGGGTCGAGCACCTGGTCCTGCGCATCGAGCCGCGCGGCTGAGGGCTACTGGATCTCGGCGGGGTCGTCCACCGTCTCGAGCTGGCGGTCCACTCCGGAGAGCTCCATCACGCGCGCGACCCGGCGGCCGCCGCGCACGACGACGAACCGGTCGCCGCGCTCGCGCACCTCGTGATCCAGGCGCAGCACCAGCCGCAGCCCGCTGGAGTCCATGAACTCCACCCGGCGCAGGTCGAGCACCATGGTCGACTCGCCACCGTCGACTCTGGCACGGATTCGCTGCTCGACCGCGTCGACCGCTGCCATATCGATCTCCCCCGACAGGGAGATCACGGGCCCGAGGGCGCCATCGGCTATCTCGACGTCGAAGAGGCTCATTTCCAATGCCCCGGGGCCGTGCGTGTATACCACGCACGGGTCACCCTCCCGCCTCCTGGGGGCAAGTGCCCGCGCGCCAGGCGGTGATCCGCTTTGCCGATGGGGCCGCAGCAATGGTCAAAGGACGCGTGGTCACCACGGACGCCGGCCTTCCCCAACCCCCCACAGGAGGGATGTTTCGAATGTCCAACCAGCTGGCTCCCGAGGAGCCCATGACCGAGGATTCGCGTTCGCGCGGTCAGTTCCTCAAGCTCGCCGGCGGCACCGGCGCCGCCGGAGCGCTCGCGATCTTCGTCGCCGCGTGCGGCGGCAGTAACAAGAAGTCGAGCTCTTCGAGCTCGTCGAGCTCGAGTGACAAGAAGTCGTCCTCAGCGTCGAACAAGGGCGATCTCGCAATCGTCAACTACGCGCTCACGCTCGAGTACATCGAGGCGGACTTCTACCAGCAGGTGCTGAAGTCCGGAATGGTCAAGACCAAGGCCTACGTCGAGGTCGCCAAGACCATCGCCCAGGACGAGATGGAGCACGTCCAGGCGCTGACCGCCACCGTCCAACAGCTGGGCGGCAAGCCTGCCGCCAAGCCCAAGACGAACTTCGACTCGGTGCTTTCGGGCGGCGAGAAGAAGATCCTCATGACCGCTGCCGCGGTCGAGAACCTGGGGGCTTCGGCCTACCTGGGTCAGGCCGGCAAGATCAAGAGCAAGGACATCCTTGCTGCGGCCCTGTCGATCCACACCGTCGAGGGTCGCCACGCGGCGGTCCTGAACCAGGTCATCGGCAAGTCGATCGTGCCCGACGGCGCGTTCGCAAAGCCCGCCGACATGAAGACCGTGCTGAAGGCCGTCAAGCCCTTCCTCGCGGCCTGAGTCGGAAGACCAGGAAAGGAGACACAACAATGTCCAATACAGACATGACGGCCCCCGAGCTCGCCAACGTCGACATCAAGGGGATGACCCGTGAGTCCTTCGTGCTCAAGGGCGCGATCGCGGCCGGTTCGGTCTACGGCCTGTCCACCGTTGCCCCGTTCGTGAGCCAGGCGTTCGCGCAGGGCAGCACCGGCGATGTTGAGGTGCTGAACTTTGCCCTCACGCTCGAGTACCTGGAGGCCGCGTTCTACGACATGGCCCTCAAGCAGGTGAAGGGCCTGAGCGGCGACGCGAAGAAGCTCGCCACCACGCTCCGCGACAACGAGCAGGAGCACGTGAGCGCGATCACCGCCACCATCAAGAAGCTCGGTGGCAAGCCGGTCGCCCAGCCGGGCGTCGCATTCGGCAAGGCGTTCGCCAACCAGAAGTCGTTCCTGATGACGGCTCAGACCTTCGAGGATCTGGGAGTCGGCGCCTACAACGGCGCGGCCCCCAGCATCAAGTCGAAGGAGGTGCTGGCCGCGGCCGGCTCCATCGTGCAGATCGAGGCGCGCCACGCCGGCGTGATCCGCCTGTTCAACGGCGAGAAGATCGCCCCGTCGCCGTTCGACAAGGGCATCGAGAAGTCACAGGTGCTGGTCAAGGCCAAGCCCTTCCTCAAGGGTTAGTTCGGATCCTCGCGCGGGGGGAGCTGCAAGCTCTCCCCCGCGCCGGGGACCCCGGCCTCGAGCTCGCGCGAGCGCTCCAGCTCGGCGTTCAGCTCGGCGCCCAGCAGCACCGCCACGTTGGTCAGCCACAGCCAGACCAGGAAGGTCACCACACCGCCCAGCGTGCCGTAGGTCTTGTCGTAGGAGCCGAAGTGGGCCACGTACAGGGCGAAGGCCGCCGAGGCCAGCACCCACAGGACCAGGGCCAGCACGCTCCCCGGGGTGATCCACCGCGGTCCGGCTATGCGGGCGTTCGGGGCGACGTAGTACAGGAGCCCCAACATCGTCACCACCAGGCCCGCGAGGACCGGCCACTTGGCCAGCCCGTACAGCGTCACGGCCAGGTCGCTCAGGCCGATCGCTCCACCCACCGCCTCGGCCAGCGGTCCGCTGACCACCAGGGCCAGGAACACCACCGCGACCGCCAGCACCATCACCAGCGTCACGCCGAGCTGTAGGGGCCGCAGCTTCCAGAAGGAGCGGCCCTCCTCCACCTCGTAGATGACGTTCGAGGCGCGGATGAACGCGCCGATGTAGCCCGAGGCGGCGTTCAGCGCCAAGACGACCCCGACCAGCAACAGCAGCCCGGCGGCGCTGCGGTGGGAGGTGATCGAGCGGATCGGCCCCGAGAAGGTCTGCGAGGCGGAGTCGGGCCCCAGCTTGGATACGACTTGGTCGAGGGTGTCGGTGACCGTGCGCGGGTCGGCCACCAGCCCCACGATGGAGACCAGCGCGATCAGCGCGGGGAACAGGGCGAGCACCGCGTAGTAGGTCAGCGCGGCGGCCCAGTCGGTGATGTTGTCCTGCCGGAACTCGCGGACGGTGCGCTTGAGCGTGGCGACCCAGGCCCGGCCGCCCAGCTCGTGGGGTCTCTGCGCCATTGGGTCACCCGTTTACCCGCCAAAGCGGATCCCCACCGCAAAATGAGGCCGGCTCACGGTTTGACCCCCTTCCGCGTGGGAAGGACAGGTACATGGACGCTGCGGCCGAGACGGGAGAGGCACTCGACCTGTTCATGCGCGATATCCGGCGCTACCCCCTCCTCACCAAGCAGGAGGAGGTTCACCTGGCCCGGCGCGTGGAGCAGGGAGACCTGGCCGCCAAGGAGCGGATGATCAACTCCAACCTGCGCCTGGTGGTCTCGGTGGCCAAGCGCTACCAGGGCCACGAGCTTCCACTAAGCGACCTGATCCAGGAGGGGATGCTCGGCCTGATCCGGGCGGCGGAGAAGTTCGACTACCGCAAGGGGTTCAAGTTCTCCACCTACGCGACCTTCTGGATCCGCCAGGCGATCCAGCGCGGGCTGGCCAACAAGGCGCGCACGATCCGGGTGCCGGTGCACATCGGCCAGCACGAGCGCCGGATCGCCCGGGTGGAGGACCGCTTGGCCACCGAGCTGGGTCGCGAGCCCACCTACGAGGAGCTGGCCGTGGCAGCCGAGCTGGAGCCGCGGCAGGTCCGCGAGGTGCTCGAGGCGCCGCGCGCGTCGACGTCGCTCGAGCGCCCCGTGGGTGAGGACGGTTCAAGCAGCCTGGGCGACCTGCTGCCCAGCGACGCCCAGGGCCCCGACGAGCAGGTCGGGGACCGGATGGAGAGCGATGCGGTCCGCGGCGCGGTGCTCGAACTGCCCGAGCGCGAGCGCCAGGTGATCGGCATGCGCTTCGGCCTCTACGACGGCGAGCCCAAGCCCCTCCGCGAAGCGGGGCGGCGGCTGGGACTTTCGTCGGAGGGCGTGCGAAAGATCGAGGCCCAGGCGCTGCGGCGCCTGGCCGAGTGCGGCGCGTTCGGCGCGGCCGGCGCCCCCGCCTGACACACCACTTTGGACTAGCGAGAAAGGAAACGATGGCCACTAGCACCAGCAGCGACGGAATCCTCGGCGAGGAAAGGCGCGACGAGCGCGGGCAGATCCTGGAGATGCTCACCAAGGCCTACTGGATGGAGATCGAGACGGTGATGAGCTACATCGCCAATTCGGTGAATCCCGACGGCATCATGGCGCGCGAGATCCAGGAGAGCCTGGACCAGGACATCCAGGAGGAACTGGGTCACGCCCAGCAGTTCGCCACCCGGATCAAGGAGCTCTACGGGGTGGTCCCCGGATCGCAGCAGTTCCAGGCGGAGCAGACGTTCCTCCAGCCTCCCGAGGACCAGCTCGACATCGGCCACGTGGTCGACGGCGTCATCGCCGCCGAGACCGGGGCGATCGAGCACTACAACGAGCTCATCGAGCTCTGCGCCGACACCGATCCGGTCACCGAGGACATGGTGATCGCCATTCTGCGCGACGAGGAGGGCCACCGGCGCCTGTTCGAGGGCTTCAAGCGCGGCCTCGAGAGCTCACGATGACGGAGCGCGAGCCCGGCGAGGTGCGTGCCGAGGAGGAGGCCGAGGCCGCGGCACAGGAGGCCGGCGGTATCGGCGGCCCGACGCCCGACGGCGACGCCGACATCGATCCGGCCGACCGCCCACTGCGCGAGAGCGGCGAGGGCGAGTCGGAGGGCTTCGAGATGGCCGAGGACGCCCTGGTCGAGCACGCCAGCCACGGGGACGCGGGCGGCAACCCGCTCCAGGACCAGTTCACCCCCGAGTCCGACCGCTCCGGCGCCACCTACGGCGATGCCGACGAGGAGCAGATCGACGCCTCTGACGAGGCAGGAGAGGAGCAGCGATGACCGACGGCGGCGAGGAATCCGACCAGCTTCCCGAGGAGGGCCCCGAGGGCCAGGTGCCAGAGGACGACTCGGGCGGAACCACACGCGAGGACGCGAAGGGCAACGCCGGCGCGTCGGGCGAGGAGAAGGGAAGCCAGCAGGCCACGGGCAACCCGGCCAACGCCGGCCAGGACTGAGGGCTCAGGCGAAGGGAGTGTCCTCGAGGTCCTCGAGGATGTCAGCCGGCGACTCGTAGACCTTGCGGGCGCCGGCCTCCTCGAGCTCCTCGCGGGAGAAGCCGCCGGTGAGCACTCCGATCGACGGCACGTCGGCCTTGCCGGCGGCCTGGCAGTCATAGACAGAGTCCCCGAGCATCACCGCCCCATCGCGCTGCTCTGACTTGTCCAGGGCCGACTGGACCAGGTCGGGCGCGGGCTTGGTCTCCTTCACGTCGGCCGAGGTGGTCCAGGCGTCGGCGATCTCGCGCACGCCGAGCAGGTCGAGGTAGTGGTCCACCTCGTCCTCCTTGGCCGAGCTGGCCAGCACCACCGAGTGGCCCAGCTCGTCGAGGCGGTGCACCAGGTCGATCGCGCCGGGCAGCGGCGCCACCTCGTCGATCAGCTCCTGGTAGCGCTCCTTCTCGGAGGCACGCACGTCGTCACCGTGGGCTTCCTCGAAGTCGTCGCCGGCGAGCGCGCCCACGAGCTGGTCGCCGCCCATGCCGATCGCGCGATGCAGGCGCCACACCGGGAGCGTCAGGTCGTGCTCGGCGAAGGCCCGGTACCAGGCGACCGCGTGCTGGTAGTTGGTGTCCACCAGCGTTCCGTCGATGTCGAGGATGGCGACCAGAGGCACAGCGAACCCGGCTACCCCGGCCGGGTGTGGCGAAACCTGGCGGCGTTTGTGCGCCGTCCTCGCGGGTAGCCGGGCGCCATGGCCAATCCCGTCCTCGAAGTGCCTGAGCCCCAGCCGCCCGTTGGTCCCGACCCCGAGCCCATCGGGCCGGAGATCCCAGACTCGCCGGTCGATCCGCCGGGGCGCGACCCGGACGGCCCCGGGGTGCCCGAGCCCAGTCCCCCGGTGGAGCCGCAGATCGATCCGCCCGAGGTTCCGCCCGAGACCGATCCCGTCGGGCGCCTCGTCTCCTCCTGGTAGCGTTTTTCCAACTGGCGAAACGGCGCGTGTCCCGGGCGTAGGGATACGGTGCGTGCGCCCCCCTACCGGTTGTGCCGTACCAGTACGAGATGTCATCGCCCGAGCTCACACCCGCCGCGTCCGAAGAGGATCTGCTTCGGCGCTATGCGGACGGCGACCTGGCCGCTCGCGACGAGATGGCACGCCGGTTCATGCCACTCGCTCGCCGGCTGGCCGGGCGCTACCGCCACACCGGCGAGTCGCTCGACGACCTGGAGCAGGTGGCCTACCTCGGCCTGCTCAAGGCGATCGACCGCTTCGACTTCACGCGCGGCCCCTTCGTGCGCTACGCGGTGCCCAACATCATGGGCGAGCTCAAGCGCCACTTCCGCGACAAGGGCTGGGGGCTGCACGTGCCGCGCTCGGTGCAGGAGCGCGTGCTGGTGGTCAACCAGGCCAGCGAGAGCCTGGGCGGACGGCTCGGGCGCTCGCCCAGCCCCAAGGATCTGGCCGAGCACACCGGGCTGTCGCTCGAGGAGGTGCTAGAGGCCCTCGACGCCGCCAGCGCCTACTCGCCCGCCGCGCTGGACGCACCCCAGCCCGGGGTCGAAGGGGAGGGGGAGCGCACGCTGGGTGACACGCTCGGCTCGGAGGACGGCTCGTACGAGGTCGTGGACCTGGGGCAGGCGATCGCGCCAACGTTCAAGGCGCTCCCCGAGCGCGAGCAGCAGATCCTGAAGCTGCGCTTCGTCGACGACCTCACCCAGTCCGAGATCGCCGACCGGATCGGCGTCTCCCAGATGCACGTCTCGCGGCTGCTGCGGCGCTCGCTCAACCAGCTCGACGCGGCCCGCGGCGAGTAGCGACCCGGCCAGCGCACCGAGACTCTCAGGCCACCTTCTCCAGCCGCTCAGAGTCCTCCTCCTCGTGCAGGAGGTCCAGCACGCCCTGTTCGATCTCGGGCTGCAGCGCCGGCCAATCGCCCTCGTCTGCCACCAGCTCGGGGAACACGCCCCCGATGGTCAGGCCGCCGTCGAAGCGGTCGAACACGCGCGGGTCGATGTAGGAGGCGCGGCACACCGCGGGCGTGTTGCCCAGGTAGCGCGACACCTCGTCCACGGCCCGCTTCTGCGCTCGCTTGCGCGCGGTCTTGGAGCCCTTGGCGGCCGGCCCCGAGGCGGCCAGCGCGAGCGCGGCCAGCACGGTGGCGTTCCAGGTGCGGAAGTCCTTCGCCGAGAAGTCGCCGCCGGTCGCCTCCTTGAGGTAGGCGTTCACGTCGGTGGACTTCACGTCGACCCAGCGCCCGGCGCGCTTGTAGGCGAGCAGGTCGTCGCCGCCCGAGCGGCGGCTCTTGAGCGTCAGGACGATTCCCACCACGTCGGGGTCGATCAGTCGCTGGACCCGCCGCTTCTTTCCCTTCGCGGCGTAGTCGAAGACCATCGTGTCGTCCTGGACGGTCACGTGCTCCTTGCGGATCGTGGCCAGGCCGTAGGTCTCGTTGTCCTCCGCGTAGCCCTCCGACCCCACGCGGAAGAAGCCCCTGTCCAGCAGGCGCGTGGCGCAGGCCAGGACGCGCTGCTCGTCCAGCTCGTGGCCGCCCAGGTCGTCGGCCACGCGGCTGCGCAGCCGGGGCAGGCTGCGGGCGAAGTCCACCATCGAGTCGAACTTCTCGGCGTCGCGGCGCTGGCGCCACTGGTCGTGGTAGCGGTACTGCTTGCGCCCCGCCGCGTCCATTCCCGTGGCCTGGATGTGGCCCATGGGGTACGCGCAGATCCAGACGTCCTTCCACGCGGGCGGGATGGCCAGCGCCTGGATCCGAGCCAGGACCTCCGGATCCTCGATCCGGTCGCCGTGCTCGTCGACGTACTCGAAGCCTCGGCCGCGGCCCCGGCGGGTGATGCCCGGGGCGGCGCAGTCGACCCGCCTTAGGCGGGTCACGGTTCCACCTGGGGCCGGCGCACCGCGCTCGGATACCCACGGGGTCTAACGACCAAACGGGTGCCGATGTAGCGTTGGGGGCGGTGGCCCTCCCCGTGGACAGCCTGGCCGAGGAGCTCGAGCTCGAGCGCAACATCCTGCGCGAGGTGCTCACCCAGGCGCCGGCCGCGCTGACGGTGATGTGGGGATCCGAGCTGCGCTTTCGCTATGTCAACGACGACGCCCGGGACCTGCTCGACGTCGACCTGGATCCGATCGGCCACACCTTCGAGGAAGTGTTCCCCGACGCGGGCGCCACGGCCGACGAGCTGCGCGACCGCGTGCTCGGGCGCGGCGAGACGGTCGAGGTGCACGACGTGCCCGTCGCCTCCGAGGATCCCGGCGCCCTGGAGGGCAACCGCTACTTCACCTTCTTCACCGTGCCCGTCCCGGGCTCTGAGGGCGACCCGGCCGGGGTGCTGACCGTGGGCTACGAGACCACCGTCGAGTCGTCCGTGCGCCGCCGTCTGGAGCGCGAGCTGGCGTCCGAGCACCGGATCGCCACCCAGCTGCAGGTGAGCCTGATGCCCGACGCCCTGCCCGCGGTGCCCGGCCTGGACCTGGCCTCGGGATTTCGCCCGGCCGGCAGCGGCCACGAGATCGGCGGCGACTTCTACGACGTCTTCCCGATCGGCGAGACCTGCTGGATGATCGTGATGGGTGACGTGTGCGGCAAGGGCGCCGAGGCCGCGGCGGTCACGGCGCTCGCGCGCTACACGCTGCGGGCGGCGGCCATCCGGGACGGAGCCGACCCGTGCAGCCTGCTGTCCAGGCTCAACGAGGCGCTGCTGCGCCAGCGCGAGGATCTGCGCTTCGTCTCCGCGGTGTGCGCGTTCGTGGATTGCCTGGACGACGGCGGCGCCTCGGTGCGGGTCTGCGTGGCCGGGCACCTGCCCCCGCTGCGGATCGGCGCCGACGGCACGGTCACCCGGGTGGCCGGTGGCCACGGCGTGGTGCTCGGCGTCTGGGAGCAGCCGGACCTCGAGCAGGAGCAGGTCGAGCTGGCCCAGGGTGAGCGGCTCGTGCTCTACACCGACGGCGTGCTGGACGCCGATCCCGCCCGCGAGCTCACCGAGGACGCCTTCGCCGCCCTCCTGAGCGAGGGCGGCCAGGGAAGCGCGGCCGACACGGTCGAGCTGGTCCAGCGAGAGGTGGTGGCCGGCGGCCCCGCGCGGGCGCGCGACGACATCGCCCTGCTGGTGGTGCGCGCCGACTATGTCGCCGGCTCGTAAGGGTTGCCCACTACCCTCGGTGTAGACCCCGAGGAGGCCCTGAGTGTTCGAGTTCCTGACCCGCCAGAAGTCCGAGATGCCTGCCCCATCCGACGCCCTGCCGGGGCGCAGTCAGGCCATCGTCTCGCCGGGCGACCACGCCGTGCTGGGCACGTCGATGGCTCCCCCGTTTCCCGAGGACACCGAGCGCGTGGTGGTGGGGATGGGCTGCTTCTGGGGCGCCGAGCGCGCGTTCTGGCAGCTGCCGGGGATGTACACGACGGCGGTCGGCTACGCCGGCGGATACACGCCCAACCCCACCTACGAGGAGGTCTGCTCGGGGCGCACGGGCCAGAACGAGGTCGTGCTCGCGGTCTTCCGCCCGGCCGAGATCTCCTTCGAGGACGTGCTGCGCACCTTCTGGGAGGGCCACAACCCGACCCAGGGGATGCGTCAGGGCAACGACACGGGCACCCAGTATCGCTCCTCGATCTACACCACGACGGCCACCCAGGCCGAGGCCGCCGAGGCCTCGCGCCAGGCGTACGCCCAGGCCCTGCAGGCGGCCGGCCACGCCGCCCCGATCACCACCGAGATAGCCCCGGCCGGAGAGTTCTTCTACGCCGAGGACTATCACCAGCAGTATCTGGCGAAGGTGCCGAATGGGTATTGCGGCATGGGCGGTGTAGGCGTTTCGTGCCCGGTGGGGGTAGTTGGTAGCTAGTAGTTGGTAGTTGGTACCAACTACCAATCAGTTCACCGACGGATCAACCGGCATCGACGCCAGAAGCGCGAACTCGCCCCCCTTGCGCGCCAGCACCGGACTCCACAGATCCTCCTCGGCGAAGGCGTCGTCGATCGCGGCGTCTTCCACGATCCACGCCTCCTGCTCGAGCTCCATCTCGAGCTGGCCCGGCGCCCAGCCGGCATAGCCCGCGAACACCCGTAGGCGGCGCATCTCGGCCTCGGGATTGTCGGGGTCGAGAAGCCCCAGGGTCCCGGACACCTGGGTGCCGGCCTCGCCGGGCTCCTCGAAGTCGCCCAGCACGATCACCGACTCGGGTTGCACGGGGCCGCCGGAGTGGACGCGCTGGTCGTCCTCCACCAGCCCCGAGAGGGAGGGCACGGCCTCGGCCACCTCGGACTCGGTGGGACGGTTGAGCACCAGCCCTACCGCGCCGTCGTCGCCGTGCTCGACCACCAGCACGACGGTGCGGTGGAAGTAGTCGGCCAGCTGGGGCGAGGCGATCAGCAGCTTGCCGCGCAGTGAATCGGCCATGCCCAAAATCTAGACCCTCCGTCCGCGCAGGCGCCTAGCCTCGGCCCACGATGCGCCTGATCGTCGCCCGCTGCGAGGTCCGTTACAGCGGACGCCTCACCGCCCTCCTGCCGGAGGCGCTGCGGCTGCTGATGGTCAAGTCCGACGGCTCGGTGATGGTCCACGCCGACACCGGTGGGTTCAAGCCACAGAACTGGATGACTCCGCCGACGGTGATCGAGGAGGAGCCCGGCCGGATCGTGGTGCGAAAGCGCGCCGGCGCCACCGAGGACCGTCTGGAGATCGCCGTCGCCGAGGTGATCTCCGACGTGACCCACGACATGGGCGAGGCCGCCGCGCTCGAGAAGGAGGGCGTGGAGAAGGACCTGCAGGCGCTGCTGGCCGACGCCCCCGAGCACTGCGGCGATGGCTTTCGCCTGGTCCGGCGCGAGTGGCCGACCGACATCGGACCGGTGGACCTGATGTGCCGCGACGCCGATGACGGCTGGGTAGCGGTCGAGATCAAGCGCGTCGCCACCATCGACGCCGTCGAGCAGCTCACCCGCTACCTCGAACGGCTCGCCGCCGAGCCGGGCTTCTCCTCCTGCCGCGGGGTGCTCGCGGCGACGCAGATAAAGCCCCAGGCGCGAGTCCTGGCCGAGGCGCGCGGCATCGCGTGCGTGGAGGTCGACCCGTCGGTGGTGAGGGGCGAGCGCGAGCCGGACCTGACACTGTTCGCCGCTTGAGCGGCGCCGCCTACGAGAGCTTGAGCACGCCGATGATCACCGACGCGAGAACGCATAGAACGATGACCACCTGCATGAAGATCCAGAAACGAGGCACAATCCCATCATGACAATCGGCATCTCGATCTTCCTGATGGCCCTCGGGGCCATCCTCCGCTACGCGGTGACCGACAGCATCTCGGGCATCGACATCCCCACCGTCGGCACCATCCTGATGGTGGCCGGGGTGATCGGCCTGCTGGCCAGCCTGGCTCTGGCCTTCGCCGGTCGCGACGACCGAGCCTATCGCGACCCGCCCCCGCCCCGCCGGTAGGCCCTCCCAGGCGTCTTACTCGATCAGCGCGCCGCGCAGCGCTTTCGCCACGGCGTGCACGCGGCCCTCGGCCTCGAGCCGGGCGGTCGCCCGCTTGACGTCGGACTTGACCGTCTCGCTCGAGACCCCGATGCGCGCGGCCACGCCGTCGGTGTGCAGCCCCTCGGCGAGCAGCTGGAGCACCTCGCGCTCCCGTTCGGTCAGCGGCGCGGAGCTCGCGGCGGGATCCATCAACAGCGTGGGGGAGAGCGACGGGTCCACGTAGGCCTCGCCCGATGCGACGGACCGGATGGCCCGCACCAGGTCCTCTGGCGGCGAGCCCTTCATGACGTACCCGCGCGCGCCGGCCGCGAGGGCGTCGGAGAGCAGCCGCCGGTCGCCGTAGCCCGAGAACATGACCGTGCCCGTGGCCGGCGCCTTCTGGGCCAGCCGCCTGACGGTGGTGATGCCGTCGATGCCCGGCAGTCGCACGTCGACGATCGCCACCGAGGGCTCGTTGGCCTGGGCCGACTCCAGCGCTTCCTCACCGGAGCCGACGCTGTCGATCAGATCGACGTCGGCCACCCCGTCGAAGACGAGCGAAAGTCCTCGCAGCACGCACGGATGGTCGTCTACGGCCAGGCACCGGATCACGCCGCCCACGGGTCACTCCCATGGACGACGACGAGCAAACCCATGCATCAGGTCTTACACCCGTTTGGCGCGCGGGGCTAGTATCAGGCCGTCCCGGAGGCGTCCAGAGGAGAACATGTTCGGATCGATCGTCGTCGGAACCGATGGTTCTGCCACCGCTACGGAGGCCGTCAGGCAGGCCACGGAGCTGGCGCAGAGCGTGGGCGCCAAGGTCTACCTGGTCAGTGCGTACGAGCCGGTTCCCGAGGGTCGCCTGCGCGACGAGCGCCAGCAGGTGCCCGACGACCTGCAGTGGATGGTCAACCCGCGCGAGGACGTGGAGTCGACGCTCGAGCAGAGTGCCACCACCCTCGCCTCCTCGGGAGTCGACGTGGAGACAATGGCCCGTGAGGGCGACCCCGCCGACGCGATCCTCGACGTGGCCGAGGAGAAGGGCGCCGACCTGATCGTGGTGGGCAACAAGGGCATGACCGGGGCCAAGCGGTTCCTGCTGGGCTCGGTGCCCAACAAGGTCTCCCATCACGCTCCCTGCAGCGTGATGATCATCCGGACGACGTAGTCGCTACCTCAACGCGGCCGCGGCGTCCAGCAGCCCGTAGCCGTAGCGGCGGTCGAAGCCGGGCGGCCCCAGGTCGCGCGCCGTCTGCTCCAGGTGCTTGATGATGGCGGCAGGGCTGGGGTTGCGTCCCAGGCGCCGGCTGGCCACCAGCAGCGCGGCCACACCCGACACGTGCGGGGCCGCCATCGACGTGCCCTCGTAACCGGGCGGCAGGCCGAAGTTGCGCACGCTCGAGGTGAAGGTCTGCTGGTAGATGTACTGCTCGCGCATCTCCGGCCGGCAGGTCTGCGCGTCGTAGGGGTCGTCGGACAGGGCGGCGTCGACGCCGCCGCCGGGGGCGCTCACGTCCACGTCCAGGCCCACGTTCGAGTAGTTGGCCAGACAGCCGCGGATCGTCGTGGCAGAGACCGCCACCGCGTCCCGGGCGCGCGCGGGGTAGGCCACGAGGCCGTCGGCCTGATTGCCGGCGGCTCCCACCACGAGGACGCCCTTGCGCCGCGCGTAGCGCATGGCCGATAGCAGGTCCGGGATCTCCGAGGCGCGTACCGACGCGTTGAACTCCAGGCTCAGGTTGATCACCTTCGCCTTGTGGCGCACGGCGTAGCGGATGCCGCGGGCGATGGCGAAGGTGTCGCCCTCGCCCCGCGCGTCCAGCACCCGCACGGGCATGATCTTGGCCCGGTAGGCGATGCCCGCGGCGCCCACGCCGTTGTTCGTGCTCTCGGCGATCGTGCCGGCCACGTGCGTCCCGTGGCCATTCTCGTCGTTGGGGTGGCTGTCGCCGTCCACGTAGTCGATCCCGCGCACGAAGCGATTCAGGTCGGGGGCGCGCCGGTAGCGGTGAAAGCTCTGGTAGGCCACACCGGTGTCGAGCACGGCCACGACCGTCCCCCGGCCGCCGGGAGCCTGACGGGCGCGGGCCAGGTCCCAGGCCGCCGGCATGTTGATGCCGAACGGTCCGCTCAGGTTCCACTGGAGACGGAACCCCGGATCGTTGGGGATCAGGCCGCTGGCGTGGGCCACGTAGTTGGGCACGGCGTACTCGACCCGCGGATCACGGCGCAGCCGCTCGACCGCCGTGGCGACCGACGCGTGGCCCTTCACCTCGACCTTGCGCGGAGTGGCCGGGGGGCCGACGGTTCCGCCCGTGTCGGCGTCCTTGTACTTGACGATCACCTCGCCGGGCACGTAGGCCGGACGGGCCTCGGCGGTGGGCACGGATGCTCCCAGCACCGACGCGGCGAGCGCCAGCACGGCGAACGCCGATCGTGGGAGGGAGGGTCGTGTCATGGGTTACCGTGCCCGAGGCAGTGTACGAGGGCCACAACACCCCCTGGGCTCAGAAGTTCCTGGGGTTTCCTCGGCGCGAGGGCCGGCGTACGTGAGGGTTTGCGTCACAGGGGGGACGGGCTTCCTAGGCGGGCACGTGGTCCGGGAGCTGAGCGAGGCCGGACACCACGTGCGGGTGACCTTCCGGGACGAGCGCCGGTTGGCGCGCATGGGGTCGGTGGAGTGCGAGCCGGTGGCGGCCGACCTGTTCGACCGCGCCGCGCTACGGCGGGCCGTCCGCGGCTGCCAGACCCTGTTCCACGTGGCGGGCTTCGTGGGCTCGCGGCCGCCGGCCCGGGCCT
>JBBREO010000054.1:0-17196 GCA_038202855.1 Solirubrobacterales bacterium | reverse complement strand
CGCCTCAGCGCGGGATGACGCCGGAGGCTCCCACGACCACCCAGGGTCGCCGCGGATCATCGGTCAGCCGCAGCGTCCAGAGCTGGCGGGTCTTCGACCGCCGGCGCTTGCTGCCGGCCAGGATCTCGGTGGTGTCGCGGTCCTCGACGTACTGGATGCCCGCCACGTCGAGCTGCAGGGAGACCTGCGGCGGCGCTCCGGGCTCCACCCCGACGATGGTCATCTCCCGGACCTCGACGCCCCGGATCACCAGACGGTCGTGGCCCGATGCGCTGAGATAGAGCAGTTCCCTCAGCGCCTCGGGGGTGGTCCGGGCCGCGAGTGGCTCGTCGGGCCCGTCGATCGCCTCCACCCAGGCCTGGACCACCTCCCGCACTGCGGTAGCCAGCACGTCGAGCGCGAAGCGGCCGTCGACCAGCGACAGGTCCAGTGCGGCGGCGCGGGCGGTGCCCGAGAACGAGGGCGACAGCAGCTCGCCGACCTGGTCCGTCGGCACCGAGTCCGCCGCGGCAACCTCCATGACCGACTCCCCGCGCAAGCGTTCGACATCGGCCTCGGGCGCGGCGACCAGCGGCTCGGACAGGTGGTGGGCGCCCTCGCGATCCTGCTCGATCGAGACCACGATCCACTCCCCGGCCCGTTTGCCCAGCGTCCAGTACTCGCTGATCCGCGCCACCTCCCCCTCGTCGTTGGGCAGGACGTGGCCGCGGCGGTCGACCACCACGTCGCGCAGGCGCGCCTCGAGCTGGACCACGGTGCGGTCCTCGGCATCCTCGGCGCGATTGGTCACCCCCACGTAGCGCACCTCGGGGCCGTCGAGCACGTCGACCAGGTTGCGCCAGCCCTTGCGCCGAAAGTCGGCGAGCCGGGCCTCCCACTCCACCATCAGCTCGGGCCCCACCCACCCGCGAAGCGACTGTACGTCGTCCTCGCTCCAAGCCCGCTGGATCGAGACGAACAGGCCGGAGGCGCGCGTGCGGACGTACTCGGAGTCGAAGAGCGGATCCTCGTCGGCTGCCTCGACCGCGGCCAGGCGCACCCTCTCCTCACGCTCGGCGCGGGCGCCCCCGCGACCCCCGAGCCACGAGCGCAGGCTCACCGCTAGAAGCGGCGCCGGCGCCGGGCGCGAGAGCTGATCACGAGCACTATGACCACGATCATGATCAGCAGCAGGAAGCCTCCGCCCCCGCCGCCTCCGAAGAAGAAGAAGTGACCGCCGCCGCCACCACGCCCGCGGAAGCCCCCGCCACCTCCGGGTGAGCGGAAGCTGTGCGAACCACCCCCGGCCCGAGCCAGGACGTCGGCCGGCAGCAGGAGGAGCAGCGATACCACCAGCAGCGAGGCCCGTTGAAGCACTCCTGGGGAGGTTAGCCGTGACCGGTCCGGGCGGGGCCCGCGCCGCGCACGGTCGCGTCGTCGAGGTCCGCGCCCCGCGCCGCTCGGCGCGAGTAGCGCCGGCCGAGCCCCGGGAGGGCGTCGACCCAGCGAAGCATCCGCGGGTGGTGGACGACCCCGCGAGCGTCGCCCTCGACCGCAGAGACGATCGCCGCCGCGGCGTCCGCCGCGCTGCTCAGTCCCGGCCTGCCCTCGAGCCATTCCTCGGCTCCTGCCAGGATGCGGTTCTCCTGCGATGCGGGGGTGTCGGCCGGACCGAGAGCCACCTCGACCACCCGTACTCCCCGCGGGCCCAGCTCCAGGTCGAGCGTGTGGGTCGCGGCCGAGAGGGCGGCGCGCGAACTCGCGTAGTGACCCAGGTGCGGGTATGGCGACACCCGGGCCATGGAGCCCACGTTGACCACGGCGCCACTCCCACGCTCGATCATCTGGGGCGCCAACGCGGCCGTGAGCGCCAGCGGGCTCCACAGGTTGGTCTCGAACATCTGACGCGCCTCGACGCGGTCGCCCACCACCCAGCCGAGCCCCTGGAGGCTGGCGCCCGCGTTGTTGACCAGCATGTCCACCCGCCCCTGCGCCTCCAGTGCTCCGCGCGCAAGCTCTTCCGCCTCTCCGGGCCGACCGAGGTCGGCCGCCAGGGCGGTGGGTCTCTGGTGCCCCGACCGCTCGATCTCGTCGGCGAGCGCGGTCAGCCGATCGGTCCGGCGTCCCGACACCACCAGCCGGGCTCCTCCGCCGGCCAGCCGCATCGCCACCTCGCCTCCGATCGCCCCCGAGGCTCCGGTTAGCAGGATCACTTCGTCAGCCATGTGCCAGCGTTCTCCTTGTTTAGACCGTACGTTCTAAACCCTACCAGGTGATTAGACCACGAGGTCTATACCCTGAGGGTGATGCCGCGCCGGGCGAACGTGCGACCAGACGAGCCGGGCTACGCCAGGGTGCTGTTAGCCGGGCGCGAGGTGTTCGGGGAGCGCGGATACGAAGCCACGTCGGTCGCCGAGATCGGAGAACGCGCCGGCATCGCAAAGTCCGTGCTCTACCACTACTTCGGCTCGAAAGCCGGGCTTTACGCGGCGATCCTCGAGGACGAGACCCGTGCGCTGGTCCAGCGGGTGAACGAGGCCCTGCCCCCGGACCCCCGGAGCCCGAGGCTGCGGGCGGGGGTGAATGCCTACCTGGGCTTCCTGGCCGAGCGCCCGGCCGCCTGGCGGCTGCTGCTGCGCGACCCCCCCACCCAGCCGGAACTGGCCGAGCTGCACGCGCGCCTGGACCGCGAGCGCGGGGCGGCCCTGTCCGCACTGCTGGCCAGCCCGGACAAGCGCTCGCGCAAGACCGCCCACGTGGACCTGCTGACCACCGCCATCCGCACTTTCGCGGCCTGGTGGTACGACCACCGCGACGTCCCACGCGAGCAGGTCGCCGACGCGATCCTCGACGTCGCGCGCGCGAGCGCCCGACGGATAGCCGACGCGGAGGCCACCGCGGTCTAGCCTGCAGGCATGGGCACCGGCCGGGACCCCGACCGCGTCGAGCGCGGCATCCGCTACCGCTCGAGCGAGTACCGGGGGTTGATCGGGCAGGCCGGGTCCGAGCCGCCGCCTGCAGAGCCGAGGGACCGCTCGGGAGCGATGCGCTTCTGGCTGTTCTCCTTCCGCTACGCGATCCCGGCCATCCTCGTGCTCGTCGGCACGGTCTATGCGATCGTGGACTGGCCCGAAGGGGCCGAGGCGTTCTCCCTCTTCGCCGGGGCCGGCCTCTCCCTCCTCCTGCTCAACGTGCTGTTCCGCATGGGGGTCGCGGGCGACTCAGAACGCGACCGCGAGGACGAGGCGCGCGCCTACTTCGACGCCCACGGAAGGTGGCCCGACGAGGACGAGGGGATCCCGCCGCGACGGTGACCGACCGGCTGGGAATCGTGCGCCGCCGGCTGCACGAGCAGCGGTTGGCCGCAGAGCCGTTCGGCACGCCCGGCGACGCGGTCGCCTGGTTCGGGGCGGTGCAGGCCCAGGAGCTCGCCGAGGTGAAGTGGTCGCTGGGCGAGCGGGTGCGCGAGTGCGTCGACTCCGACGTGGAGGACGCCCTCGCGCGCGGAGACATCCTCCGCACCCACCTGCTGCGGCCGACGTGGCACTTCGTCGCGGCGGCGGACATCCGCTGGATGCTCGCCCTGACCGCCCCCCGCGTGCACCGGGCCGCGGCCTACGGCCGGCGCACGCGCGGGCTCGACGGCCCCCTGCTCGCCCGCGCCGACGACGTGCTGGCCGAAGCCCTGCGCGACTCGCAGCCTCAGACCCGCAACGAGCTGGGCGCCGCCCTGGCCCGTGCCGGCATCGAGGCCACGGGGCCCCGGCTGGCGCACATCCTCATCCACGCCGAGCTCGAGCAGGTGCTGTGCAGCGGACCCCTCCGCGCCAAGCAGCACACCTACGCGCTGCTCGACGACCGCGCGCCGAGCGGTCCGCAGCTCTCGACCGCGCAAGCCCTCGCCGAGCTGGCCCGGCGCTACCTGCGGAGCCATGGGCCGGCCACGCTGACCGACTTCGCCTGGTGGTCTGGCCTGACCAGGACCCAGGCCCGGGAGGGCATCGAGGCGATCGCCGGCGAGCTGGTGTCCGAGGAGGACGACAGCGGCGTCGAGTGGCTGGCGTTCTCCCGGCCCGATCCGCCTCGGGCCGCCACCGGCGCCTTCCTCATCCCCACCTACGACGAGCTGACCGTGGCCTACCGGGACCTGCGCATGGTCTACGCAGTCGCCCCGGCCGAGGAGAGCCTGTGGAACCGCCCGGTGGTGATCGATGGCGTGTGCGTGGGCAGCTGGGCGCGCACGCTGTCGGCGCGCCAGGTGACGGTGAACGTGTCCCTGGGCGCGGAGCTGGACGGCGAGCAGGCGGCCGCGCTGCAGGCGGTTGTCGAGCGCTTCGGCACCTTCCTCGGGCGCCCGGCGACGCTCCAGACGGAGTAGGGAGATAGTCCCGTAGCCAGATCGTCCGGAGCCGAACGGTTCCGGTGCTAGCCTCGTAGGGCGATGTCCGCGACGGCACAAACCCCGGCCGCCGCCGGCGAGCCCCCCGCTCCGCCACTGGGCGCGAACCTCGCCTGGCTGCTCTCCCAGGCCAGCCACGCGATGTCCACGGAGATGACGGCGGCCTTCGAGTCGCTGGGCTTTCCCGCCCGCGGCTACTGCGTCCTGTCGGCCGCCCTGACCGGTGAGTACACCCAGAAGGAACTGGCCACGATGGTCGGCCTGGACAAGACCACGATGGTGGCCACCATCGACGAGCTGGAGCAGGCCGGCCTGGCTCGGCGCCGGCCCTCGGCGACCGATCGGCGCGCGCACCTCATCGAGGTCACCAAGGCCGGCGCGAAGGCCGTGGCCAAGGGTGAGCGGGCCTCGGAGCGGGTACAGAAGAACGTGCTTGCCTCGTTGCCGGCCGGCCAGCGCGATGCGCTGATGGATGCCCTCTCGGGTCTGGTCTGCGGGCGGCTCTCAACGCCTACGGCGTGCCAGCAGGCGCCCCGCCGCCGCTCCTGAAGTCGATCATGGGTGGCTAGATAGTCCACTGACGATCTATCTGCTACGGTCGCATCATGCTTACCCGACGTAAGGATGCGCCGTGACCGACTCGCACTCAACGACCGACCGCAACCGCCGCCTGGCCCTCTACGTGCTCTGCACGGGGATGCTGATGATCATCCTCGACGCCACGATCGTGAACGTGGCGCTGCCGTCCATCCAGGACGACCTCTCCTTCTCCCAGAGCAACCTCGCCTGGGTCGTCAACGCCTACCTGATCCCCTTCGGCGGCCTGCTGCTGCTCGCGGGCCGGCTGGGCGACCTGATCGGCCGCAAGCGCCTGTTCACCTGGGGCCTGGGCCTGTTCATCACGGCCTCGGCGCTGTGCGGGCTCGCCCAGAGCCAGGAGGTGCTGATCGGCGCCCGCTTCGTGCAGGGCATCGGCGGGGCGCTGACCTCCGCGGTGATCCTGGGGATGATCGTGACCATGTTCCCCGAGCAGCGGGAGCAGGCCAAGGCGATCGGCGTGTATTCGTTCGTGGCCTCGGCGGGGGCGTCGATCGGACTGCTGCTCGGCGGCGTCCTGACCGAAGCCCTGTCCTGGCACTGGATCTTCTTCGTGAACCTGCCGATCGGCGTGGCCACGGCAGTGCTGGCCCACCGGCTGGTCGAGCGCGACCCAGGCATCGGCCTCGACAAGGGAGCCGACCTGCCGGGCGCGGTGCTGGCCACGGGCTCGCTGATGCTGGGCGTGTACACGATCGTCGACGCCGCCAACCAGGGCTGGGGCTCGGCCCAGACGCTGATCCTCGGGTCGGTCTCGGCCTTGCTCATGGCGGGCTTCGTGGCCCGCCAGCACACGGCGCGCACGCCGCTGATGCCGCTGCGGATCTTCCGCTCGCGCAACGTGACCGGGGCCAACGTGACCCAGGTGCTGATGATCGCCGGGCTGTTCGGGATGTTCTTTTTGGGCGCGCTGTACCTGCAGCGGGTCCAGGGCTACGGGCCGGTGGACGTGGGGCTGGCCTTCCTGCCGGTGGCCGTGCTGATCGGGGGGGTGTCGCTGAAGGTCGCGGATCGCGTGATCCTGCGCTTCGGGCCGCGGGCCACCCTGGTGGCGGGACTCACCTCGGTGCTGGCCGGACTGCTGCTGTTCACCCGCGCGCCGCTGGACGCGACCTACGTCGTGGACGTCCTGCCCTCGATGGTGCTGTTCGGGCTGGGCGCGGGGCTGTCGTTCCCGGCGATGGTCTCCCTGGCCATGTCCGGCGCCACCCCGTCCGAGGCGGGGCTGGCCTCGGGCCTGGTCAACACCAGCCAGCAGGTGGGCGGCGCGCTGGGCCTGGCCGTGCTGGCCACCCTCTCCTCCACGCGCACGGAGAACGAGCTGGGCGACGGGGTGTCGAGGGCCTCGGCGCTCGTCGACGGCTACACGCTCGCGTTCGCGGTGGCCGCGGGCTTTGCCGCCGTGGCGATCGCCCTGGCCGCCACCCTGCTGGAGGCGGCGCCCGCCGTGGAGTCCCAGATCGACGAGCTACCCGACGTGGAGCTCGAGGACAACGCAGCGATCGAGGTGCGCGAGGCGGCTTAGCGCCGCCTCGCGGGCGAGGCCGTCCGGCGGGTAAGACGGGCGGCGTCACTAGTCTTCATCCGTTCGATGTCCGACCCGCTGGAGACCCCGGAGCACCCGCCGCGCGGCCGCGTTTCCATGTTCCACGGAGGCCGGGAGCGCGAGCTCGTCTTCGCGTTCCCGTTCGATGAGGAGCTCAACGATGCGGTCAAGCAGCTGCCCCGGCGCTGGTTCGACTGGCGCCGCAAGCATTGGCGCGTGCCCGCCGACCCGCGCGCCGCCAAGGCGATCGAGGCGCTGATCGGGCGCTTCTCAGTGTTGGAGGCCGAACCCGATGTGCTGGCGTGGCTGAGCGACTCCGACTCCTGGCGCGCCCTGGTCTCCGTGCTGGTGCACGAGGGCGAGGGCGCATTCGTGGTGCGCACGCTGTCGGGCGATCCGCCGGCGAAGATGGAGGCTGCGAAGCGGGTGACCGACGACCGCGCCGTCCTCCCCCTCGACGCCGAGAGCGCGGACCTGCTCGAACGCCTCGAGGGCACGGACATGGACACGCTCGCCCGCGCGTGCGCGCGCGAGCTGGAGGAGGGACGGCAGCCGCCGGCGGCCGAGCTGACCGTGGAGGTGGGCGAGGACGGCGAGCCCGTGCTGCGGCTTGCCACCGTCTGGGACCACTCCGCGGCGCGCGACTTCAAGCAGCTGCCCGAGGCCCACCTGGTAGCGCTCCCCGGGCGCTTCTTCAACCGCGAGGCCGCCTGGGGCGTGGCCGTGCCCGCCGACGCCGCGCTTGCCCCCCAGCTCGGCGAGTTCGTGTGGGCCCACCCCAAGGTGCGCCTGGACGAGCGCGCCCGCGGCGTGCTCGACGACCTGGCCGACGAGCACGACCGGGCCGCGCGCACCGTCGCCCTCTCCTACGCCGACGACGCGGAGCTCGACCTGGAGCTGGGCGGCGAGCTGCACCCCTTCCAGCGGGCCGGGGTGCGCTACGCGCTCGAGCGGCGACAGACCTTCATCGCCGACGAGCAGGGGCTGGGCAAGACCGTCCAGGCCCTGGCCACGCTGGAGGCCGACGATGCCTTCCCCGCCGTGGTGATCTGCCCGGCCAGCATGAAGCTGATCTGGGAGCGCGAGAGCGCGCGCTGGCTACCCCACCGCAGCGTGGGTGTGCTCAGCGGCCGGACGGCCCGCGGCGGCTGGAGCGAGGAGGCCGAGAGCGCCGAGATCGTGGTGCTCAACTACGACATCCTCGAGGCCCACGCAGACCGGCTGCTTCAGCTCCAACCCGAGGCGCTGGTCCTCGACGAGTCGCATTACGTGAAGAACCCGCGCGCGCGCCGGACCAAGGTGGCGGTGGAGCTGGCCAGCCGGCTGCCCGACGACGCCCTGCGCCTCGCCCTGACCGGCACGCCCATCCTCAACCGTCCCGACGAGCTGATCGCCCAGCTGAGGGTGCTGGGCCGGCTGAAGGAGTTCGGCAGCGGCGCGCGCCTGGCCCGCCGCTTCAAGGCCGCCGGGAGTGACGACCGCCTGCACTGGAACCTGCGCGCGCACTGCTACGTCCGCCGCACCAAGAAGCAGGTGCTCCCCCAGCTTCCCGCCAAGCGCCAGGAGACCGTGCCCGTGATGCTGGCCAACGAGCAGGACTACCGGCTGGCGGAGTCCGACGTGATCGCCTGGCTGCAGTCGCTGCCCCTGGATCTGAAGACGATGGACGCCAAAGTCGCCGCGGCCGCGCGCGCCGAGCAGCTCGTGCGGCTGAACTCGCTGCGCCAACTGGCCGCCGACGGCAAGCTGCCCAGCGCCCTGGCCTGGATCGAGGACTTCATGGCCTCGGACGAGCCGCTGGTGGTGTTCGCCGAGCACGTGGCCATCCAGAAGGCGGTGATGCAGCGCTTCCCCGGCGCCTTGCACATCCTCGGCGCGGACTCGGCCGAGAAGCGGCGCGAGGCCGTCGACGCCTTCCAGGACGAGGACGGCCCGCGGTTGATGGTGTGCTCGATGAAGGCGGCGTCGCAGGGAATCACCCTCACGCGCGCGTCGAACGTCGCCTTTCTGGAGCTGGACTGGACGCCCGCCCGCCACGACCAGGCCGAGGACCGCCTGCACCGCATCGGCCAGGAGAGCGCGGTCACGGCGTGGTACCTGTTGGCCCCCGACACGATCGACGAGACGATGGCCGAGCTGCTGCAACGAAAGCGCGGTCTGATCGACGCGATCACAGACGGCCAGGTGCGCGACGGCGAGCGGATGATCGAGGCCGTGGCCCGCGAGCTGCGCGGGCGCCCCTACCGCCACCTACGCGTGGTGGCATAGCCTTCGCGGAGATGAAGGTCCACGGGGTCACGGCCGGCCCGCTCTTTCCCGACGAAGGCCCACGGGGTGCGCGCGTCCTTCGTCGCGTGCGCGGGATCCTCATCGAAGTCGTTGCCTTCGTGCTCGTGACCGCGCTGTTTCCCGTCCTGGCGCTGGGCGCCCTCGCGGTCGACCTGGTGCTCTGGCTCAAGGAACGCAAGCCGTGGATGGCGATCCGGCTGCTGGCGTTCGCGTGGTGGTTCCTGCTCGGCGAGATGCGGGTGCTGCTGGGGCTGCTCGTGATCAAGCTGGCCAGCCGGTCGGGCTCGAACCGGCGCCGGCGCTGGCTCTACGCCTGGCGGATCCACTGGATGCGCGGGCACATCGGCGGCATCCGCGTGCTCTTCGGGGTCGGCTTCGAGGTGGAGGACATGGAGAAGGCCGGGCCCGGTCCCGTGGTCATGCTCATGCGTCACGCGAGCATGATCGACAACGCGCTGCCCGACTACACAGCCGGCCGAGCGCACGGGATGGGCCTTCGCTTCGTGATCAAGAAGGAGCTCCAGAGCCTGCCGATCATCGACATCGGTGCCCGCTGGGTGCCCAACTTCTTCGTGCGGCGCGCTTCGGAGAACCCGGAGGCCGAGACCGCGCAGATGCGGCGGCTGGCCCAGGACCTGGGCCCCGACTCGCGCGAGGGCATCCTCATCTACCCGGAGGGCACGCGCAGCACTCCGTCCAAGCTGGCCCGGGCCAAGGCCGCGATCGCCGAGCGCCAGCCCGAGCTGTCGGCGCGCGCCGATCGGCTACGCCACGTGCTGCCGCCCCGGCTGAGCGGCCCGCTGGCGCTGCTCGACGAGACGGCCGGCACGGCCGACATCGTGTTCTGCGGCCACGTGGGGTTCGACGGCCTGCGCGCGCTGGGCGAGATCTGGCGCGGCGGCCTGGTGGGGACCACCATCCGCGTTCGCTTCTGGCGCTATCCGGCCGCCGAGGTGCCCGAGTCCGACGAGGAGCGCGTGGACTGGCTGTACGAGCGCTGGCAGATCCTGGACGACTGGATCGGCGAGCAGCTCTCCGGAGGTCCGGCCGAGCCAGAGCTCTCCGCCCAGTCCGCCTGATGGCGGCGGAGGCGTTCGTCTACCTGCTGCGCTGCGCGGACGACTCCTTCTACTGCGGCTGGACGAACGACCTGGAGCGGCGCGTGGCCAAGCACCAGGCGGGCACCGCCAGCCGCTACACCCGTTCTCGACTGCCGCTGGAGCTGGCGTGGTCGCGGGGGCTGGACTCGCGCTCCGAGGCGATGCGCGAGGAGGCGCGGATCAAGGCCCTCCCGCGCCGCGAGAAGGAGCGCCTGCTCGCCGGCTGAGCCACCGCCGGCGCCTGGGCCGGCGTGCGAAGATCGCCGTCGTGCCGACCGTCGCCCGGCCCCACATGACCGCCGTGATGCGCTCGGGCGAGACCGTCACCCCGCTCGAGCTGTTCTTCGACCTGGTCTTCGTGCTGGCCCTGACCCAGTGCACCGCGCTGATGGCCGCCGACCCGACGTGGGGCGGCCTGGCCCGGGGGATGCTCGTGCTGGGAATGCTGTGGTGGTCGTGGGTGGGCTATTCCTGGCTGACCAGCGTGGTCGACCCCGAGGAGGGCACCGTGCGGCTGGCGATCTTCGTCGCGATGGCCGCCTTCCTGGTCGCCGCGCTGTGTGTGCCCAAGGCCTTCGGCGGCCTCAGCCTGCTGTTCGCGGCCACCTACGCCGTGGTACGCCTGGCCCAAATCGTGCTGTTCGTGGTGGCAAGCCGCGACGACCCCGACCTGCGGAGGTCGGTCTCGGGGCTGGCGACCAGCACGGGGATCAGCGTGGGGCTGCTCGCAGTGGCGTCTACCACCGACGGCGCGCTGCAGGGCGCGCTGTGGGCGATCGCCCTGCTGATCGACGCCGGCGGGCCGTACGTGTTCGGCCAGGACGGCTGGAAGCTGATGCCCTCCCACTTCGCCGAGCGCCACGGGCTGATCGTGATCATCGCCCTGGGCGAGTCGATCGTCGCGATCGGGGCCGGCGCCCAGGCGGGCGTGGACGCCGGCGTGGTGGCGGCCGCCGTGCTGGGAACGGCCGTGGCCGCAGGGCTGTTCTGGCTCTACTTCGACGTGGTCGCGCTGGTGGCCGAGCGGCGGCTCTCGAACGCCGAGCCCGGACACGAGCAGAACGGGATCGCCCGTGACTCATTCTCCTATCTGCACTTCCCGATGGTGGCGGGCATCGTGCTGCTGGCGCTGGGGATGAAGAAGACCCTCGGCCACGTGGAGGATCCGCTGGAGCTGGTGCCGGCCGTCGCCACGCTCGGTGGCGCCGCGCTGTTCCTGCTGGCCCACGTGGCCTTTCGCTGGCGCAACGTGCACCGCTTCAGCTCGCAGCGCCTGATCGCCGCCGTGTTGCTGCTGGCCCTGATCCCGGTGGCCGTGGCGATCCCGGCGCTGGCCTCGCTGGGCGTGCTGGCCGCGGTGCTGGCCGCGCTCATCGTGTACGAGAACACCCAGTTCGCCGAGCTGCGCGAACGCCTGCGTCACGGGCTGACCGAAGAGCCGGCGAGCGAGCGCAGCGCCTAGTGGTACTGCTCTTCTCGGCCGCGCTCCTGTCGAGCGCGGGGCTGGTGTTCTGCGTGCAGCCGATGGTGGCCAAGTTCGTGCTGCCCCTGTTCGGCAGCACGCCCGCGGTGTGGAACACGTCGCTCGTCTTCTTCCAGGCCACGCTGCTGCTGGCCTACCTCTACGCCCACCTGGCCACCCGCCGGCTGGGCGCGCGGCGCCAGGCGCTGGTCCACCTCGTGCTCATCCTGCTGCCGCTGCCCTTCCTGCCCCTGGCGGTGCCCGAGGGCTTCCGCCCGCCCGCGGACGGCGTCCAGGCGCTGTCGCTGCTGGGGCTGCTGGTGGTCACCGTCGGTGTCCCCTTCTTCGTGGTGTCGGCCACCGCGCCGTTGCTCCAGCGGTGGCTGTCCGAGACCGACCACCCCGCCGCCGCCGACCCCTACTTCCTCTACCGCGCCAGCAACCTGGGCAGCGTGGTCGGGCTGCTGGCCTACCCGCTGGCGATCGAGCCCAGCCTGCGCCTGGACGACCAGGGCATGTTGTGGTCGGCCGGATACGTGGTGCTCGCGCTGCTCCTGGTGGTCTGCGTCGTGGCGGTGTGGCGCTCGCGCCCGGCGCCCGCCGCCGAGGACCTGGACGACGCGCCGCACGAGCCACCCCCCACACGCCGCCGACAACTGCGCTGGGTCGGCCTGGCGCTCGTGCCCTCCGCGCTCATGCTGGGCCTGACCACCTTCCTGACGATCGACATCGCCCCCGTGCCGCTCCTGTGGGCCCTGCCGCTGGCGCTGTACCTGGCCTCGTTCATCGCCGCCTTCTCCACCTCGCCGACCGCCGAACGCGTGCACCGCGCGATGCTGTTCGTGCTGCCCGGCGTGGCCATCCTGCTGATCGTCCTGTGGCTGGTGGAGGCGCGCGAGCCGCTGTGGGCGGTGATGCCGATCAACCTGGCCGGCTTCTTCGTGGCCGCCATGGTCTGCCACGGCGAGCTGGCCCGCGACCGCCCGGCGGCGCGCCACCTCACCGGCTTCTACCTGCTGGTGGCCACCGGCGGGGTGACCGGCGGGGCCCTGGTGGCGCTCGTCGTGCCCGCCGTCTTCGACTCGGTCCCCGAGTATCCGGCCGCGCTGGTGGCGGCGTGCCTGTGCCTGCCCTGGCGCAAGCCGCGGATCCCGCCCGGGCGCTTCGCACGCCACCTCGACCTCGGGCTGCCCCTGGTGGTAGGGCTGGTGGTGACCGGCGCGTTGGTCCTCGTCGAGCTGGCCGGCAGCGGATTCGAGGGGGCGGGCAAGTCGTTCGCCTTCGGCCTCGGGGCCGGCATCGCTCTGAACTTCATCCGGCGGCCGCTTCGCTTCGGGTTGGCGGTGGGCGCTATCGCCGTGGCCGGCTCGCTGCCGATCGGGGTTAAGGGCACCGAGCTGCTGCAGGACCGCTCGTTCTTCGGCGTGAATCGCGTGACCACCTCGCGCGACTCGCGGCTGCACTACCTGGCCAACGGCACGACCATCCACGGCGCCCAGGACACCACTCCGGCGCGCCGGCGGACCCCGCTCACCTACTTCTACCCCTCCGGGCCGATCGGCCAGCTGATCGCCGGACTGCCGGCCGGCGCCACGCGTAGGACCGCGGTGATCGGGCTGGGCAGCGGATCGATGGCCTGTTACAGCCGCCGAGGCGACGACTGGACCTTCTACGAGCTCGACCCGACCGTGGTGCGGATCGCCCGCGATCCGCGGCTGTTCACCTACCTGCGCGACTGCGCCGGGCGCTTCCACGTGGTCGAGGGCGACGCGCGCCTTTCGCTGGAGCGCGTGCACGGTAGGCGCTACGGGCTGCTGGTGGCCGACGCCTTCTCCTCCGAGGCCATCCCCACCCATCTGCTCACGCGCGAGGCGCTGCGCCTCTACCGCTCCCGGCTGACGCCCGACGGCGTATTCGCCTTCCACATCTCCAACCGGTTCCTGAGCCTGGAGCCGGTGCTCGGCAACCTGGCCCGCGACGCCGGCCTGGCCTGCCTGGCACAGAAGGAGCCCAGGCGGGTGCTGGGCCACCCGCGCGGGAAGATCCCGTCGCAGTGGGTGGCTATGGCGCGCAGCCGCGCCGATCTGGGCGAAGCCGGACGCGACCGGCGCTGGCATCGGTGCTCCCGCAGGCCGGGCGACCGGGTGTGGAGCGACGACTTCTCCAGCCCGATCAGCGTGCTGCACCTGGACTGAACGAGCCCCGCTCGCCGACCCGCGTGAGAGGCTGTCCCCGTGAGGCGTCCGCGACCCATACGCCGCGTGATCGACGGCCGGCCCGACGACTCGGGCCGAAAGATCTCGCGGCGTCAGACGCTGCTGATGACGGTCGCGATCTCCGGGGCCAACCTGGCCGGCGGCTCTGTGGTCCTGTTCCTCGCCCTCTACGCCGTGCCCACTCCGAAGGTGGACAACCAGGGCGCCGTCTATGCGGCCAACTTCATCGCCTTCGGCGTCTTCATGGTGGTGGCGATCGCCATCGGGATCGTGTGGGGCCACCGGCGCCTGGACCCCATGCGCCAGTGGCTGTGCGAGGACCGCCCGCCCGACGAGGACGAGCAGCGCCTGACCCTGCGGGCTCCACGCCGGGTCCTGCTCGTCAACGCCTCGCTGTGGACCTTGGCGATCGCGGTCTTCTTCGCGGTCAACGCGCCGTTCTCCATGGCACTGGCCGTGGTCGTGGCCATCATCGTGTGGCTCGGCGGCCTGACCACCAGCGCCATCTCGTACCTGCTCACGGAGAGGATCCTGCGGCCGGTGGTGGCGCGGGCGCTGTCGCACCGCGCGCCGCGCAAGCCGGTGACCTTGGGGATCGTCACGCGCTCGCTGTCGGCCTGGGCGCTCGGCACCGGCATCCCTCTGTTCGGGTTGGCGCTGGTGGCCATCGCGTCGCTGGCCGGACGCGACGTCTCCGAGACCCAGCTGGCCGTGACCGTGCTCGCCCTCGGCGGGCTGGCGGTCGGCGTGGGCCTGCTCGTCACCTGGCAGGCCGCGCGCAGCGTGGCCGACCCCGTGCTGTCGGTCCGCCGAGCGCTGAACGAGGTCCAGGAGGGCGACTTCGACACCGAGGTGCCGGTGTTCGACGGCAGCGAGCTCGGACTGCTCCAGGCCGGGTTCAACCGCATGGCAGCCGGACTGCGCGAGCGCGAGCAGATGCGCGACCTGTTCGGCCGCCAGGTGGGCACCGACGTGGCCCAGGCGGCAATGGAGCGCGGCACCGACATGGGCGGCGAGACGGCGGAGGTGGCCGTGCTGTTCACCGACATCGTCGGCTCCACCTCGCTGGCCGGCGAGCGGCCGCCGCACGAGGTGGTGGAGATGCTCAACGAGTTCTTCGCCGTGGTCGTCGAGGTGGTCGAGGACCACGGAGGCTGGATCAACAAGTTCGAAGGCGACGCCGCGCTGGCGGTGTTCGGGGCGCCGATCCCCCAGGACGAGTTCGCCGACCACGCGCTGCAGGCCGCGCGCGAGCTGGCCAAGCGGATCGACGGCGACGACCTCGAGCTCGAGGCGGGCATCGGCGTGTCCGCCGGCACCGCGCTGGCCGGCAACGTGGGCGCCGAACAGCGGTTCGAGTACACGGTGATCGGCGACCCGGTGAACGAGGCCGCCCGGCTCACCGAGCTGGCCAAGGAGGAGGAAGGGCACCTGCTGGCCTCGTCCACCATCGTGGAGATGGCGGGCGAGAAGGAGGCCCGCTGCTGGGAGATCGGCGACACGGCCGAGCTGCGCGGGCGCTCGGAGCCCACGCGCCTGGCCCGGCCCCGCGACGTGGCGCCGGTGGAGAGCCCCGCTCGGGGCTGAAGTCCCGCGGCTCCCTATCGACGCCAGTTGAACTGGAAGAGCAGGTCGATCCCGGTCATGGAGTAGCCGTCCACGCGCGGGTCGCCCTTGCCGGTGCGGGGCCAGTAGCCCGTGGCTATCGGCGTGCCCGCGTTGAAGCCGCCGGCGTCCGGGCGGACGTGTAGGGGCAGCGTGCCCGAGCCCACGGCGCTCAGCGCCAAGCCGTCCGATGAGTGGATCCGGTATTGGAGGTCCTTGTTGCGCACGTCGTACACGCGTGCGTTGACGCGCTTGGTGGTCACAGCATTCGCGCGCGGGCGGAAGGCGCGGCCCACATACCGGGCCGTGCAGCAGGTGTAGGTCCCCGGCTGGTCGTGGCCACTGAAGGGATCCACGCGACTCGAGCCCGTGAGCACCGTCAGGCGCAGCTTGGCTGGGTGGCTCCCCGACCTCACGCGGATGCGCGTGACCCGTCCGTTGCCCGGCGCGAGGAAGGTGCGTCGGTTCGAGTACAGGTAGCCGCCGTGCCGGTAGGTGCACGACGACTGGTTGGTGGGCGAGAGCTGCACTCCGCCGAGCGGCGCGCTCGTGATCGCCGACTCGCAGCCATAGCTGACGTTGGGTTTGCCCTTCAGCGTGCTTCCGTACCAGCGGGCCGAGGCGGGCGCGGCCAGCAGCGCCAGGCCGGCGACGACCACGCCGAGTGCCTTCAGCCACCGCGTTCCCCTCATGCCTCGAACATACGCCAGATGCGAAAACCGCGCCGGTTTTTCGCCTACCGCCTAGTCCAGCGCGCCGGCCGGCGGTCCGATCGCCGCCGCCTCGGGCCCCAGCTCCTCCACGTAGGAGGGGTGCACCTCGCGCCAGCGGTCGCTGGCGCTCCACGAAGGCGTGGCGCCGTCCAGGTGGTGCTCGAGCTGGTCGAGGCAGACGTGCCAGCCCGCCCCGTCGCGGGCGGCCTTGCCGAGCTCCTCCAGCGTGTCGAGCAGCGTCAGCTCGGTGCCCTCGCCGTCGGGCTCGACCTCGAGCCGGAGGACGTCGGGACCCCAGCGCAGCTCGAGCATCCGCGGCGGGTCGAAGGCGACCACCTCACCGTCGAAGGGCTCGGGCATGCCGGGCGCGGGCTCGAAGCGCACGGGCGCGCCGACCTCCCAGCGCTCCACCACCATCGTGTCCGGGAACCAGGCCGCCAGGTGCTCGGGCTCGGTGATCGCGCGCCACACCCTCTCGGGCGGGTGGGCCAGCCGGCGGGTGAAGCGCAGCCGTGGCCCGGCGGGGGTCTGTTCGAGGGTGCCGTTCATCTGCTCCTCCTTAGTCGGTCATGTCGTCGAGGCGGCGCTCGAGCGCGTCGAGGCTCTCGTTCCAAAGCGCGCGGTAGGGCCCGAGCCAGGCGTCGATCTCGCGCAGCGGCTCGGCGCGCACGCTGTACAGGCGTCGCTGGGCGTCCACGCGCGCCTCGACCACGCCGGCGTCGCGCAGCACCCGCAGGTGCTTGGACACCGCCGGCTGGCTCACCGACATCACGTCGACCAGCTCGCCGACGGGTCGCTCGCGCTCGCGCAGGAGGTCGAGGATCCGGCGGCGGTTGGGCTCGGCCAGGACGGTGAAGGCGCTCGTCACGGCACCTTTTATAGCTGGTGAGCTATATGCCTGTCAAGCGATTGACGACTCGCGCGGCCGGAGGCTCAGCTCTCCGGGTCCTGCGGGTAGCGCTCGCCGGCCGCCGCACCCACAGGCACGGCCTCGTCCAGGCGGGCCAGCTCGTCCTCGGTCAGCTCGATCTCGAATGCCGCGGCGTTCTGCTCGAGGTACTCGCGCCGCTTGGTGCCGGGGATGGGGAACAGATCCTCACCCTGCGCGTGGACCCAGGCCAGCGCGAGCTGGCCGGGCAGCACGTCCTTCTCCTCGGCGATCTGCTCGACCTTCTCCACCAGCTTCACGTTGCGGTCCAGGTTCTCGCCCGAGAAGCGCGCGTTGTGGCGGCGAAAGTCGCCGTCCTCGAGGGCGTCGGCGGACTTGAAGCGGCCGGTGAGGAAGCCGCG
>JBBREO010000053.1:0-17479 GCA_038202855.1 Solirubrobacterales bacterium | reverse complement strand
GAGTTCGCGGTGCTGCTTCCCGGCCTGGAGGCCGACGACGCCCGGCCCCTGATGGATCGGCTCAGAGACGCCGTGGCCGCACTCTCCTTCCGCTCCCCGCTGCAGGTGAGCGTGGGGATCGCGTCGTGGCCGCGCGACGCCACCGAGGTGGAGAGCCTGCTCCTGTGCGCAGACACCGCGCTCTATTCGGCGAAGCGGCTGGGCAAGAACCGGACCGCGCTGGCCAGCGCCTGAGCGCCCGGCCGCGTTAGCGTTGAAGGGGAGCGGCACGGGTCTGGTGGCCCATCCGGTCTTCAAAACCGGGAGGGCGGGGAAGCCCCCCGCTTGGAAGGTTCGATTCCTTCGCTGCTCGTAGAGTCCCGCCCTCGATGTTCAACCCACTCGACACGCTGCTGGCGCCTGCGTCGCGCCTGGGCTCGGCCGCGCAGAACGCCGTCGAGGTGGCGCGCTTCGGGGGGCTCGGAGCGGCCGAGGAGCCCACGCCGTCGCTGCTGGTGAACCACGAGCCGACACACCGGCTGCTGCGCTACATGGCCGACCAGCCCGACGGCGACCTGGGATCGCCCGTGGTGCTGGTGCCGCCGCTGATGCTCGACGCGCGCGTGTACGACCTGTCGCCCCAGACCAGCGCCGTGCGTGCGCTGCACGAGCGCGGAGCGGATCCGTGGGTCGTGGACTTCGGCGCGCCCGAGCACGAGCAGGGCGGGCTGGAGCGAACGCTGGCCGACCACGTGCTCGCGGTGAGCGGCGTGGTGGACGCGGTGCGCGCGGCGACCGGGCGCCCCGTGCACCTGGCCGGCTACAGCCAGGGCGGGATGTTCTGCTACCAGGCCGCGGCCTACCGGCGGTCGGCCGACGTGGCCAGCATCACGGTCTTCGGCAGCCCCGTGGACGCGCGCGGAGCGATCCCCTTCGGGCTACCCGAGGAGCTGGCCGCGCGCGTGCTGGGCACTCTCCTGGCCCAGACCTTCGGCGGCGGGGCCGTGCCGGCCTGGCTGGTGCGCCTGGGCTTTCGCGCGATCGACCCCGTCAAGGCGGTCCGCCAGCAGCTGGATTTCGTGCTCGCACTGCACGACCGCGAAGCGCTGCTGCCGCGCGAGAGCCAGCGCCGCTTCCTCCAGGACCAGGGCTGGGTGGCCTACCCGGGTCCGGCCCTGGCCGACCTGATGCGCCAGTTCGTGGTGCACAACCGAATGCTCACCGGCGGCTTCGTGATCGGGGACCGGATGGTCACCCTCGCCGATCTGACCTGTCCGGTCCTGGTCTTCACCGGCGAGGTCGACGAGTTCGCGCCGCCCCCCACCGTGCGCGCGGTGGTCCACGCGGCGCCGCGGGCGGAGGTCTACGAACGCGCCCTGTCCACCGGGCACTTCGGGCTGGTGGTGGGATCGAAGGCGGCGGCCACCACCTGGCCGGCGGTTGCCGACTGGCTCGAGCACGTGGACGGGGACGGGCCTCTGCCCGACGGTGTGGCCCCCTGTGACCCCGACGCCGCCGCCGCGGAGTCGCCGGGCATCGCAGCCCGCGCGGGTCATGCGCTCGGGCTGGCGGGCGAGCTGGGCGCCGACGTGACGAGGTCGCTGCTGCACACCGTCGAGGGCGCCGTGGGCACCGCCCGGGCGGTGGGCGCCGAGGCCCTTGTGGCGCTGCCGCGCCTCTCCCGCCTGGAGCAGATCCGGCCCCAGACCAAGATCTCGCTCGGCTCGCTGCTGGACGAGCAGGCCGACCGCTCCCCCGAGGGCGTGCTGTTCCTGTTCGGCGACCGGGCTCACACGCACGCCGCGGCAAAGCACCGCGTGGACAGCGTGGTGCGTGGGCTGCTCTCGCTCGGCGTCCGCCAGGGCGAGCACGTGGGCGTGTTGATGGCCATGCGTCCGAGCGCCCTGACCACCGTCGCCGCCCTCAACCGGCTGGGGGCCGTGGCCGTGCTCATGCGCCCCGACGGTCCGCTGCAGCGCGAGGCCGAGCTGGGCTCGGTCGCGCGCATCGTCGCCGACCCCGAGAACCTGGACCGGGCGACCGGCGTGGGCGTTCCGGTGCTGGCGCTGGGCGGCGGCGCAGCGCCGCGGGACCTCGGCTCGGAGGTGACCGACCTCGAGCGGATCGACCCCGATCTGGTGGAGCCGCCGGACTGGTACCGGCCCAACCCGGGCCGCGCGCGCGACCTGGCCTTCGTGTTGTTCACGGGCGAAGGCGACCGCACGCGCGTGAACCGGATCTCCAACCGGCGCTGGGCGCTCTCGGCGTTCGGCACCGCCTCGGCCGCGGCGCTGGGCGACGCTGACACGGTCTACGTGGTCACCCCCGTCTATCACCCCTCGGCGCTGCTCTCGGGTCTGGGCGGCGCGATCGCCGGAGGCGCGCGGATCGCAATGGCCACGGAGTTCGAGCCCGAAGTCTTCTGGGACGAAGTGCGCCGCTACGGAGTGACCGTGGCGTCGTACACGTGGACGATGCTGCGCGAGCTGGTCGAGGCCCCGCCCAACCCCGGTGAGCGCCACCATCCGGTGCGCCTGTTCGCCGGCTCGGGAATGCCGGCGGGACTGTGGCGACGGGTGAGCGAGCGCTTCGCCCCCGCGCGCGTGCTCGAGTTCTACGCCTCAGCCCAGGGAGAAGCGATCCTGGTCAACCTCACGGGCGCGCGGCCCGGTGCAGGAGGGCGCCCGCTGCCCGGCAGCGCCGAGGTGCGGATCGCGGAGTGGGATACCGAGCGCGGTCAGCTCTTGACCGGCCGCGACGGCTTCGCCCGTCGCTGCGGTGCCGGGCAGACCGGCATGCTGCTCGCGCGCGTGGACGCCGCCTCGGTGACGGCGGCCGAGTCCCCGCTGCGGGGCGTGTTCGCCGCCGGCGACATGTGGGTCTCCACCGGGGACCTGTTCCGCCAGGACGAGGACGGGGAGCTGTGGCTCGTCGATCCGGTGGCCGCCCTGGTCCGCACGGCGGACGGGCGCGTGCCGACCTCGCCCGCGCGCGAAGCGCTCGAGGGGCTGGACTCCGTGGACCTGGCCGTGGCCTACGGAGTGCGCCCACGTAAGGGTGCGGCCGAGCAGCTGGTGGCCGCGGTGAGCCTGCGCGAGGGGGTGCAGCTCGGCGCCGCGGACGTGACCGCCGCGATGGCGGCGCTGCCCCAGGCCGAGCGGCCGGTGGCCGTGCGCGTGGTCGACCGGATACCGACCACGACCTGGTACCGCCCGCGGCTCGACGAGGTGCGCGCCAAGGGCCTGCGGGCCGGCGGCGACCGGCTGCTGCGCGCCGACCGCGCGCGCCGGCGCTACACCGAGCGCAGCTGACCCACCGCTGCCCGCCGATCGGGGCGCCGCCTTGCGCTACGTCGGCCGCTTGCACGAACATGTGTTCGTATGGATACGCGTGCCACCATCCTCCACGCCGACCTGGACGCCTTCTTCGCCTCGGTCGCCCAGCGCGACGACCCCAGCCTGCGCGGCCGACCGGTGATCGTGGGCGGCGGCGTCGTGTTGGCGGCCTCCTACGAGGCGCGCGCCTACGGAGTGCGCTCGGCGATGGGCGGCGGACGCGCCCGGCAACTGTGCCCCGATGCCGTGATCGTCTCCCCGCAGTTCTCGGCCTACGTCGAGGCCGGGAAGGCCGTGGCCGCGATCTTCGACGAGACCGCCCCCGTGGTGGAGCGACTCTCGATAGACGAGGCCTTCCTCGACGTGAGCGGCCTCGAGCGGATCTCCGGCACCCCGCCGGAGATCGCCGCGTGCCTGCGGCGCGAGGTGCGCGAGCGGGTGGGCCTGGCCATCTCGGTCGGTGTGGCACGGACCAAGAGCCTGGCCAAGGTGGCCAGCGCCGCGTCCAAGCCCGACGGGCTGCTCGTGGTGGATCCCGAGCGCGAGCGCGAGTTCCTGCACCCGCTCGAAGTAGAGCGCCTCTGGGGTGTCGGTCCCACGACGGCGGCGCGGCTGCACGAGCGCGGCCTGCACACGGTCGGCCAGCTGGCCCTGCTCGAACGGTCCACCTTGGCCGCCATTCTCGGGCGCTCCGCTGGGGGTCACCTCCACGCCATGGCCCACGGGCACGACCCGCGCCCGGTTCGCACGCGCCGCGGGCGCGGCTCTTTCGGTGCTCAGAGCGCGCTCGGTCGCTCCGGGGCCTCCCCCGAGGCGGTGGACGCGGCGCTCGTGGCTCTGGTGGACCGGGTCACCCGCCGGATGCGGGCCGCCGGGCGCAGGGGACGGACCGTGGTATTGCGCCTGCGCTTCGGCGACTTCGTGCGCGCGAGCCGGTCGCGCACCCTGGGCCACGCCACGGCCGCGACCGGGCCCGTGCTGACCACCGCTCGGGCGCTGCTCGCTGGGGCGCGGGCGACGATCGAGCGCCGGGGCCTGACGCTGATCGGCGTGGCCGTCTCCAACCTGGACCCCACCGGCGCCGGCGCCCAGCTCGAGCTGCCGCTGTGGGGCACCGGGCGCGACCCGGTCGACGCCGTCCTCGACGACGTGCGCCGTCGCTTCGGCCCTCGTGCGCTGACCCGGGCGACCCTCCTGGATCGCGGCCCCCGACCTCTCCCCCTGGCTTTTCCCCGGCGAGGAGCCGGACCTGTGAGGATACGCGCGCTCGTCCGTCCCCCCGTTGGCCACCAAGGAGCGCTGGACCGTGAAGCTCGTGATCGGCATCGTCCGCCCGGAGAAGGAGAACGACGTGCTCGAGGCCCTGTACCGGGCCGAGGTGCGCGGCGTCTCCATCAGCCGTGTGCAGGGACACGGCGGGGAGCTCGACCGGGTGGAGACCTACCGCGGCACGACCGTGAAGGTCGGCCTGTCCGACAAGGTGCGGTTCGAGATCGCGGTGTCCGAGGAGTTCGTCCAGCCCACGATCGACGTCCTGTGCGAGAGCGCGCGTACGGGCGAGGTGGGTGACGGCAAGATCCTGGTCGTGCCCCTCGAGCGGGCGATCCGCATCCGTACCGGCGAGGAGGACCACAGCGCCGTCACGCCGGTCGGCCGATGACCCAGGCCGCCGCCACGGTGAGCTCGGGCGACACCGCCTGGATGCTCTGTGCCACCGCGCTCGTGCTGATGATGACCCCCGCGCTGGGTCTCTTCTACGCCGGGCTCGTGCGCTCCAAGAGCACCCTGAACACCTTCATGATGTGCGTCGCGGCGCTCGCGGTCGCGGGCGTGACCTGGGCGCTGGTGGGCTACTCGATCGCCTTCGGCAACGCCAACGGGGTGATCGGGGGCTTCGACCTCGCCTTCCTGCACGGGGTCGGCTTCCAGCCCCGGGAGGGGACGCACATCCCGCAGCTGTTGTTCATGGCCTTCCAGGCCACCTTCTGCATCGTCACCGTCGCCCTGGTGTCCGGGGCGGTGGTGGAGCGGATGCGCTTC
Source organism: Solirubrobacterales bacterium (assembly GCA_038202855.1). Taxonomy (GTDB): domain Bacteria; phylum Actinomycetota; class Thermoleophilia; order Solirubrobacterales; family Thermoleophilaceae; genus JAAYBF01. The sequence goes on along the minus strand of JBBREO010000053.1, from coordinate 12,125 downwards.
GGGGCCTTCATGGTGTTCGCCGCGCTGTGGTCGGTGCTCGTCTACGCCGTGCTCGCGCACTGGGCGTTCGGTGGCGGCTGGCTCCAGTCGCACGGCACGCTCGACTTCGCCGGCGGCGTGCCGGTGGAGATGGGCTCGGGCTTCTCCGCGCTGGCGGCCGCGCTCGTGGTGGGCGCGCGCAAGGACTACGGGCGCCAGGCGCTGCTGCCCCACAACGCGATCTACGTGCTGATCGGCGCCGGGTTTCTCTGGTTCGGCTGGTTCGGCTTCAACGGCGGCAGCGGCTTCTCGACCGGCCACTCCAGCGTGCTCGCCTTCACCAACACGCTGCTCACCCCCGCCTGCACGCTGGTGGTGTGGTTCGCGCTCGACCTGATCCGCGACCGGCGGGTCACGGCGATCGGGGCCGCCACGGCGATCATCGTCGGCTGCGTGGGCATCACTCCCGCGGCGGGCTTCATCAGTCCCGCCTGGGCGATGGTCCTCGGAGCCGTGGCCGCCCTCCCCAGCTACGCGGTGATCGTCCTGCGTCCGCGCACGCGCGTGGACGAGACCCTGGACGTGCTGGCCGCCCACGGCATGGCGGGGCTCACCGGGATGCTGTTCATCGGCTTCTTCGCCCAGCAGTCCTGGAACGGGGTCTCCGACGGCCTCTTCTACGGCGACGCCGCGCAGCTCGGCTGGCAGGCGCTGGCCGTGGTGGTGGCGCCGGCCTACGCGTTCACCGCGACCTTCGTGATCCTGCGGGTGATGGCGCTGGTCATGCCCCTGCGCGCCACCGAGCGTGAGGAGGCGGTGGGCATGGACGTGATCGAGCACGGCGAGGAGGCCTACCCCACCGGCGAGGGAGCGATCCTGGTGGCCCAGGACGGCGCCTAGCCAAGCGCGGCGGGGCGGCGCAGCACGTGGGCGTCGCCCTCGCGGCGCGTCACCCGGGTGCGGTCGAGGTGCTCGAGCACGGCCTGGGCGTACTTGCGCGAGGTGTCCAGCTCGTCGCGAACCGAGGCGATCGTGGCGCCGCCGCGGGCCTCACACAGCGCGGTGACCTGCTCGCCCAGCCGGTGCAGCGCCCGCGCCGAGAAGTGCTGTGTGGGCCCGACCCGAGCCACGCGGCCGTCGGCCACCAGGAAGTCGAGGCCGGCTCGCAGCGCGGCCGGGTCCAGGCCGAGGTCCTCGGCCAGGCGTGCGTCGGGCCGCGGGCGCGGACCGTCGGCTTCCAGCGCAGCGGCGATCCGCTCCACCGGCACATCTACGCGCGCCACGGAGCGGGGTCCCGGCGGGGGGCGCTCGGTGCGTCGATCGGCTTGCTCGGCCACCGGTTCTCCCCGCTCGATCGCCGCGAGCCGCATGACCGCCGCGGCCGAGGCGCCGTGCTTGCGGGGAGCGAGTTCCAGCGCCACCGCCCCGCCGATCGTGGCCGGCGGCGCCAGCCGCCGCAGCACGAGGCTGTCGCCCACCGCCGGCACCAGCGCAGACTCCAGGCGCAGCTGGGCGTAGGCACGCTCACCCGGCTCGATCCGCTCGCCCTCCAACGGGACCACGCGGGCGGGGGCCTCGCGGGTGCCGTGGTGGACCTGCACGCGGGTGCCGCGGACCAGCGCCTCAGCATCGTGCTCCAGCGTCACCGCCACGTCGATCAGGTAGGCCTCGGTCAGCTCGGTGCCTTGCGCGGCCACCACGTCGCCGCGGCTCACGTCGCGCCGGCTCACCCCGCTCAACGCCACCGCCACCCGCTGACCGGCCGCGGCGCAGTCGACCGGGCTGTCGTGGACCTGGACGGAGCGCACCCGCGCGCGTTGCCCCGACGGCAGGATCTCAATGCCGTCGCCCACGGCCACCGACCCCGCCCACAGCGTGCCGGTCACCACCGTCCCGATCCCGCGCAGGGTGAAGGAGCGATCCACGTGCAGACGCGTGGGGCCGGGCGCGGCGGCCCGTCCGGGGATCCGCGCAGCCGCGTGGGCGAGGGCGTCCAGGAGCTCGTCCAACCCGAGCCGGTCGGGCACCGAGGTGGCCACCACCGCCGCGCCCGGCACGAGCGCATGCGCCTCGGCCGCGGCCCGGGCCGGGTCGGCGACGTCGGACTTCGTGATCGCCACCACCCCGGCGTCCACGCCGAGCTGACGCAGCACAGCCGCGTGCTCGCGGGTCTGGGGCATCACGCCGTCGTCGGCCGCAACGCACATCAGGTACAGGTCCACCCCGCTGGCCCCGGCCACCATCGTTCGCACGAAGCGCTCGTGTCCGGGCACGTCGACCAGCGACAGCCGCCGCCCGCCGGGCAGGTCGAGCGGGGCGAAGCCGAGCTCGATCGAGATGCCGCGCTGGTGCTCCTCGGGCAGGCGGTCGGTGTCCTTGCCGGTCAGCGCCCGGACCAGGGCGGTCTTGCCGTGGTCCACGTGACCGGCGCTACCGACCGTGAGCGGCCGGTCGGTCACCGCGCGGCGGCCAGCGCCCCGACGATCGCCTCGGCGGCCTGCCGGGCGTCGGCGTCGGACATGGTCCGCGGGTCCAGGACCACGCGGCCGTCGCTCACCCGCCCGATCACCCCCACGCGCCGCAACGCCGCGGCCAGCTCCGCGGCACCGAGCGGGGAGGGCTCGACCGCGCACACGGGTCCGGGCAGCTCGAGCAGCGGCAGCGCCCCGCCACCTACGCGACCGCTGGCCTCGATCGACTCGGCGGCGAACCCGGCGCCGCGCACGCCGGCCACGATGCCTTCTGCACGCCGGGCCAGCTCGTCGTGCCCCGCCGAGAGCATCCTGAGCACGGGCACCTCGCTGCGCGCCCGCTCGGGATCGAGGTACAGCGACAGGGTGCCGAGCAGCGCGGCCAGGGAGAGCTTGTCGATGCGCACGGCGCGGGCCAGTGGGTGACGCGCGCAGCGCTCGACAGCCGCGGCCGAGCCGACCAGGATCCCGGCCTGGGGGCCGCCCAGCAGCTTGTCGCCCGAGAAGCAGGTGAGCGCCGCGCCCGCGGCGACCGAGCGGGCGACCTGCGGCTCGTCGGCCAGTTCGGGCATGGCCTGCGCCAGCGCGCCGGATCCCACGTCGTCGATCACCGGGACAGCGGCGTCGGCGGCAAGCTCGCAGAGCGGCCCGATCTCCACCTGCTCGGTGAACCCGACGGTGCGGAAATTGGACTGGTGCACACGCAGGATCGCCGCGGTGTCGGGCCCCAGCGCGGCGCGGTAGTCGGCCAGCCGGGTGCGGTTGGTCGTGCCCACCTCCACCAACCGGGCGCCGGACTGGGCCACGATCTCCGGCACGCGGAACGAGCCCCCGATCTCCACGAGCTGACCACGGGAGACCACGATCTCGCGACCCGCGCCGAGCGCCGCGCAGGCCAGCAGGGCGGCGGCTGCGCAGTTGTTCACCACCAGCGCCGCCTCCGCTCCCGTGAGCCGGCAGAGCATGTCGCGCGCGTGGTCGTGGCGCGAGCCGCGCATGCCCGTCCCCAGATCGAACTCGAGGTCCGAGTAGCCCGCGCCGACCTCGCGGACGCAGTCCAGCGCCGCCTCGGCCAGCGGCGCCCGGCCCAGGTTGGTGTGCACGATCACGCCGGTCGCGTTGATCACCGCGCCCAGCGAGGGCGCCATCACCGCCTTGGCCTCCGCCATCGCCTCGGCCTCGATCTCCGCGGGGTCCGCCGCGTCGCCGGGCGCGGCCGCGAGCCGCTCTCGCCAGCGCTCAACCACGTCACGGGCGGCGGCCACCGCCACTGCCGGCGGCACGCCCTGCAGCCGCTGGGCCAGGCGCTCGACCGAGGGCAGGGCGCGCAAGCGCGGGTCGCCGCTCACGGTGCCACCGCGATCGCGCCCGCGTCCCCCGCGGCCAGCGTGCCGATCCGCGCCCCGGGGGCATCTGCCCCGGGGGCCGCGGCCACCAGCAGCCCTCCGGAGGTCATCGCGTCGCAGAGCAGCCAGCGAAGCGCCTCGGGCACGGCGTCGGCCCAGGCCACGTGGGGCTCCACCCAGTCGCGGTTGCGCCGCGTCCCCCCGGCCACGGGTGGCTCGTCGCCGGCGAGCAGGTCGAGCACCCCACCGATCGCGGGCACCGCTCCCGCGGTCACCGAGGCGGCGAGGCCGCTGGCCAGTGCCAGCTCGTGCAGGTGACCGAGCAGGCCGAAGCCGGTCACGTCGGTGGCGGCGCTCGCCCCGCAGGCCAGAGCCTGCTCCGAAGCCCCGGCGTTCAACTCGACCATCACCGCCGTGGTGCGCGCGATCAGCTCCTCGCCGGCCAGCCCGCGCTTGGCGGCGGTGGTGGCCACTCCCCCGCCGACCGGTTTGGTCAGCCACAGCTCGTCCCCCGCCCGCGCCGTCGAGTTGCGCAGCAGCCGACGAGGATCGACCACCCCGGTCACCGACAGCCCGTACTTGGGCTCGGCGTCGTCGATCGAGTGCCCGCCCGCGATGGCGATCCCGGCCTGCTCGGCCACGCTCTGGCCGCCGGCCAGGATCTCGCGCAGGACCTCGGAGCCCAGCGCCTCGAGCGAGAAGGCCACGAGGTTGAGGGCCATCAGCGGCCGGGCGCCCATCGCGTAGACATCGGACAGGGCGTTGGCCGCGGCGATGCGGCCGAAGTCGAACGGGTCGTCGACTATCGGCGTGAAGAAGTCCGCCGTGGACACCAGCGCCAGATCGTCGGACAGGCGATAGACCGCGGCGTCGTCGGCCGCCGCCGGGCCGACCAGCAGCGCGGGATCGTCCGCGGGGGGCAGCTCGGCCAGCAGCGCGTGCAGAGCCGTGGGGTCGAGCTTGCACGCACAGCCCGCCCCATGGGACAGCTCGGTGAGGCGCACCGCGGCGGGGGCTGTAGGGAGGCGGGCCATTGCCCGCCTCCCTACCCGCGCGCGGGAGGTTTCAGCCCCGCTGGTGCGTCAGCCGGCTACCGCCGCCGAGTTGGAGTCGGCGTGGGCCTCGGGCCCGCCGTTGCCGCCCGAGGAGCCGCCCAGGCTGCCCGTGACCTTGTTGCGCAGGTCCTCGTTGAGTGCCACGGCCGTGCCCGCACCGGCCACCGCGATCACCGCGACAACCGGGCCCTTGCTGCTCTTGGGCTTCCTGCGGGTGCGTCGCGCTATCTGCATCGCCTCCCGCAGCGAGGACGCGGCCTTGCCGGCCTCGCGCCGGGCCCGGCGATCGTCGAGCAGCGCGACCAGGTCCGGCCTCCCGCGGCGGTCAGAGCTGCGGGCGTAGGCCTTGCGGGCCGAGGCGTAGGCCTGGCGCAGGTCGTCGCGCGCCTGCTCGTTGCCCACGAGCGCCTGGCCGTACAGCACCACCGTACCCGCCCGCGTGCGCTCGGCCCGGCGCTTGCCGAACCGGGCTCCCGTCTTTGCCAGCTTGCCCTTCGCCGGCGCGGCTCTCGCGGCCTTGAGCCCGGCCTTTGCTGCCTTGCGCTTGGCTGCCATGTCACAGCTCCTTTCGTGGGGACGTTCTGTCTCTCCGGGGTGCAGATGCGGCAAACGGCCGTCGGGTTACAGGCGCGCGGTCACGTTCCGCCCGCGACATCCGTCATGTGGATGAAACCCCGAAAGGCGGAGACCCTCCACATGGCCACAGCGAGCGCCCAACCAACCTTCCTCTCGACGTCCCGTGGCAAGGCCATCCTGGCCCTGCTGTGCTCGGTCGCGTTCCTCGACTTCGTCGACGCCTCGATCGTGAACGTGGCGCTTCCCTCGATCCGGCGCGATCTGGGCTTCTCGGTCGAGGGGCTGCAGTGGGTCCCCAGCGCCTACCTGCTCACCTACGGCGGGTTCATGCTGCTCGGCGGCCGGGCCGCCGACCTGCTCGGCCGCCGCCGCGTGCTGGTGTCCGGGACGGTGCTGCTCGCGGTCGCGTGCCTGATCGGCGGGTTCGCGCAGAGCTCGGGGCTGCTGGTGGCGGCCCGGCTTGCGCAGGGACTGGGTGCCGCCATGATGCTCCCCGCCGCGCTGTCCATCCTCACGACCACGTTCAGGGAGGGCAGCGAGCGCCACACGGCGCTGGGGGTCTGGGGCGGCGTGGGCGGCCTGGCGTCCGCGGTCGGGGTGCTGCTCGGCGGCCTGCTCACCGACGGCCCCGGCTGGCGCTGGGTGATGTTCGTCAACCCGGTGGCCGCCGTGCTCGTGTTGGCCGCGGTGTTCTGGCTGATCGAGGGCGAGCACCACCGGGCGCGGCTCGCGAGCTTCGACGCGGCCGGGGCGATCCTCGTGACCTCCGGGATGCTGCTGCTCATCTATGCGCTGGTGAAGGCGCCCACAGTCGGCTGGGGCGCAACGCGCACGATCGCCGAGCTGGCGGGCGCGCTGGTGCTGCTGGCCGCCTTCGTGGTCAACGAGCGCCGCGCCAAGGACCCGCTGGCGCCGCTGTCGATCTTCCGGATCAACGGGCTCGCGGCCTCGGACGCAACCCAGTTGGCGGCCTTCGCGGGCTTCCTGGCCATGTTCTTCTTCCTCACCCTCTACATGCAGAACGTGCTCGGCTACTCCCCGATCAAGACCGGCCTGGCCTACCTGCCGGTCACCTTCGCCATCGGCGCCGCGGCAGGCCTGTCGTCCCAGCTGCTCTCGCGGATCGGCACGCGGCCGGTGATCGTGGCCGGCGCGCTGATCGCCTCGGGCGGGATCTACTGGCTGTCGCGGATCCCGGTCGACGGCTCCTACGTCACCGACCTGCTCCCCGGCATGCTGGTCATGTCGATCGGGTTCGGGCCCGTGTTCGTGGGGGTGACCACCGCAGCCAACGCCGGTGTGCCGGCGGACAAGGCCGGCCTGGCGGCCTCGCTGGTCAACGCCTCCCAGCAGCTCGGCGGCGCGCTGGGGCTGGCGATCTTCACGGCGCTCGCCACCAGCCGCACCGACCACCTGCTGGCCGGCCACCACCCGATGGCCGAGGCGCTCACCTCCGGCTTCCAGCGCGCGCTGCTGGCCAGCGCCGTCTTCCTCCTGGCCGCGGCGGTCATCGCCCTGCGTGCGACGAACACCCGGGGCGAGGTCGAGACGGAGCCGGGCGCCACGACGATGCAGCCGGCGCCCGAGCCGGCGCCGCTGTGAGCGCGGCAGGATGTGGACGGTGAACGACCGCGACCCCCTGGCCGAGCGCTTCGAGGCCAACCGCGCCCACCTGCGCGCGGTGGCCTACCGGATGCTGGGCTCGGTGAGCGAGGCCGACGACGCGGTCCAGGAGGCGTGGCTGCGGCTGAGCCGCTCCGGCGACGACGGCGTGGAGAACCTGGGCGGATGGCTGACCACGGTCGTCGCGCGCGTTTCGCTGGACATGCTGCGCACACGCCGATCGCGCCGCGAGGAGCCGTTCGGCGCGCGCGTTCCCGAGCCGATCGTGAGCAGCGCCGACGGGGTGGACCCCGAGCAGCAGGCGCTGCTGGCCGACTCCGTAGGCCTCGCGCTGCTCGTGGTGCTCGAGACGCTGGCTCCGGCGGAGCGGCTCGCGTTCGTGCTGCACGACATGTTCGCGGTCCCCTTCGACGAGATAGCCCCGATCGTGGACCGGTCGCCGACCGCGGCCCGCCAGCTGGCCAGTCGCGCGCGCCGGAGGGTGCAGGGGGCGGCTCCGGTCCCCGACGCCGACCGCGCGCGCCAGCGGGAGGTGGTCGATGCCTTCGTGGCCGCCTCACGCGAGGGCGACTTCGACGCGCTGTTGGCCGTGCTCGATCCCGACGTCGTGCTGCGGGCCGACGGCGGCGCGGCGCGGCCGTCCTTGTCGAGGGAGGTGCGCGGCTCCGAGGCGGTCGCCGGCGAGGCCCTGGGCTTCGCGCGCCTGGCCCGCTTCGGGCGACCGGCGCTCGTCAACGGCGCCCCGGGTCTGGTCGTGACCCCGGACGACAGACCGTTCGCGGTCATGGGCTTCGCCATCGCCGGCGGGAAGATCGCCGAGATCGACATCCTCGCCGACCCCGAGCGCCTGGAGCGGCTCGACCTCACGGTGCTCGACCCGTGATGCGTTAGCCACCCCCGCCCTCCCGGTATAAGTCACGGTCATGGGCGTGTTCGAGCGCTTCCCGATGCTCAAGCAGCTCCAGGGCGATCCGCTGGCCCTCGGCCGCGCCGCACAGTCCAAGCGTTCGGCCGACCTGGTCGCCCGCACCGCCGACGCGGACGAGGTGGTCAGGTCGATCTGCCCCTACTGCGCCGTGGGCTGCGGCCAGAAGGTGTATGTCCAGGACGGCAAGGTCACCCAGATCGAGGGCGACCCCGACTCGCCGATCTCGCGCGGGCGGCTATGCCCGAAGGGCGCGGTGTCCAAGTCTCTGCACGACCACCCGGGGCGCGAGAAGAAGGTGAAGTACCGCCGCCCGGGCGGCACGGAGTGGGAGGAGCTGGAGCTCGACGCGGCGATGGACATGATCGCCGACCGCTTCCTGGCCACGCGAGAGGAGACGTGGGAGGACGAGGACTCCGACGGTGTGGCGCTGCGGCACACGCGCGGCATCGCCCACCTGGGCGGCGCGACGCTGGACAACGAGGAGAACTACCTGATCAAGAAGCTGTTCACCGCCGCCGGCGCGGTGTCGATCGAGAACCAGGCGCGGATCTGACACTCCTCCACGGTCCCCGGTCTGGGGACCTCGTTCGGGCGCGGTGGCGCCACCTCCTTCCAGCAGGACATCGCCAACAGCGACTGCATCATCGACATCGGCTCGAACATGGCCGAGAACCACCCGGTGGGCTTCCAGTGGCTGGTGGAGGCCAAGCTGCGCGGGGCCAAGCTGATCCACATCGACCCGCGCTTCACGCGCACCAGCGCGCTGGCTGACACCCACGTGCCGATCCGGGCCGGCTCGGACATCGCCTTCCTGGGCGGGATCGTCCGCTACATCCTCGAGGAGGAGCGCGACTTCCGCGAGTACGTCGTGAACTACACCAACGCGGCCACGATCCTGCGCGAGGACTACGTCGACTCGGAGGACCTGGACGGCGTCTTCTCGGGCTGGGACCCCGAGACCGGCTCCTACGACCCGTCGAGCTGGCAGTACGAAGGAGTGTCGATCTCCACCGCCGGCGGGTCAAGCCAGCAGGGCGCCTCGACGGGCGAGGCCGCCCACGGCGCCCAGGGGGCCGTGTTCGGACCGGGCGAGCGGGGCGAGACCGACGAGACGCTGACCCACCCGCGCTGCGTCTACCAGGTGCTGCGCCGCCACTTCACCCGCTACACGCCCGAGTTCGTGGAGGATACCTGCGGCATCCCCGTCGACCAGTTCCTGGAGGTGGCCGAGGCCCTGTGCGCGAACTCGGGCCGCGAGCGCACCTCGTGCATCGCCTACTCGGTGGGCTGGACCCAGCACACCGTGGGCACCCAGTACATCCGCACGGCGTCGATCATCCAGCTCCTGCTGGGCAACATCGGCCGTCCGGGTGGCGGCATCCTGGCCCTGCGCGGCCACGCGTCGATCCAGGGGTCGACCGACATCCCCACGCTCTACCACATCCTCCCGGGCTACATCCCGATGCCGCGGGCCGGCGCGCACGAGGATCTGGACACCTTCGTGGAGGACAACGCGCCGCCCACCGGCTTCTGGGGAAACATGAGCGCCTACATGGTCTCCATGCTCAAGGCGTGGTGGGGCGACGCCGCGACGGCCGAGAACGACTGGTGCTTTGGCCACCTGCCGAAGGTCAGCGGCGACCACTCCTACTACCAGACCTGCATGGAGATGCTCGACGGCCGCTGCAAGGGCTTCTTCGTGATGGGCCAGAACCCGGCGGTCGGGGCGGCCAACGGCAAGCTCCAGCGCCTGGCCATGGCCAACCTCGACTGGATGGTGGTGCGCGACCTCGTGGAGATCGAGACCGCGTCGTTCTGGCGCGACTCGCCCGAGATCGAGTCCGGCGAGCTGCGCACCGAGGACATCGGCACCGAGGTGTTCCTGCTGCCCGCCGCGACCCACGTGGAGAAGGAGGGCACCTTCACCAACACCCAGCGGCTGCTGCAGTGGCGCAACAAGGCGGTCGAGCCCGAGGGCGACTGCCGCTCCGAGCTGTGGTTCATGTACCACCTGGGCAACAAGCTGCGCGAGCGGCTGGCCGGCTCGACCGCGCCCCGCGACCGGCCGTTGCTCGACCTGACCTGGGACTACGAGACCCACGGCCCCAACGCCGAGCCGGACGCCGAGCAGGTGCTGCGCGAGATCTCCGGCACGTCGCTGCCCGACGACCGCGCCCTGGACGGCTACCTGGACCTGCGCGACGACGGATCGACCGCGTGCGGCTGCTGGATCTACTCCGGCGTGTACGCCGACGAGGTCAACCAGGCCAACCGGCGAAAGCCCGGCGGCGAGCAGTCGTGGGTGGCGCCCGAGTGGGGCTGGGCGTGGCCCTACAACCGCCGCACGCTCTACAACCGGGCCTCGGCCGACCCCGACGGCAACCCCTGGTCCGAGCGCAAGCGCTACGTGTGGTGGGACGCCGAGCAGGGCAAGTGGACGGGCGAGGACGTACCCGACATCACCGCCGATCTGGCGCCCGACCACGAGCCCGACCCCGACGCCAAGGCGCAGGCCGCCCTGGGCGGGCGCGATCCGTTCGTGATGCAGGCCGACGGCAAGGGCTGGCTGTTCGCCCCGGCGGGGCTGGTGGACGGTCCGCTGCCCACCCACTACGAGCCGGAGGAGTCCCCCTTCGTCAACCGGCTGCACCCCAACCGCCGCGCCAACCCGGCTCGGAAGCGCTTCGAGCGGGCCGAGAACCCCTACAACCCGGCGGGCGACGAGCCCGGCTCGGAGGTGTTCCCGTTCGTGTTCACGACCTACCGGCTCACCGAGCACCACACGGCCGGCGGCATGACGCGCTGGCAGGCACACACCGCGGAGCTGATGCCCGAGATGTTCTGCGAGGTCTCGCCCGAGCTGGCCGAGCTGCGCGGGCTCGAGCACGGCGGCTGGGCGACGATCGCCACCATGCGCTCGGCGATCGAGGCGCGTGTGCTGGTGACCGACCGGCTGGCGCCGCTGCGCGTGCAGGGGCGGACCACCTACCTGATCGGGCTGCCCTACCACTGGGGCGGCAAGGGCCTGGCCACGGGCGACTCGGCCAACGACCTGCTGGGCCTGGCCCTGGACCCGAACGTGCACATCGGCGAGTACAAGGCCTCGACCTGCGACATCCAGCCGGGCCGCCGGCCCCGGGGCGGCGCCCTGGAGGACTACGTGGCCGACTACAAGCGGCGGGCGGGCGCCGGAAAGGAAACGCGCGATGAGTCCTGACGGCGACAAGGTGCGCACGCTGGCCTGGCCCGACTCCTACGGCGAGGATGCCCGGCCGCGGATGGGGTTCTTCACCGACACCTCGATCTGCATCGGCTGCAAGGCCTGCGAGGTGGCCTGCAAGGAGTGGAACGGCGTCCCCGACGACGGGCTGAACTTCCTCGGCAACTCCTACGACAACACTGGCGACCTGGGGGCCGACACGTGGCGACACGTGGCCTTCGTGGAGCAGGACAAGCCGGTCACGATGGACTCGGACGACGGCGGCATCCGCTGGCTGATGGCCTCCGACGTGTGCAAGCACTGCACCCACGCCGCCTGCCTGGAGGTCTGTCCCACCGGCTCGCTGTTCCGTACCGAGTTCGGCACCGTGGTGGTCCAGGAGGACATCTGCAACGGCTGCGGCTACTGCATCCCGGCCTGCCCGTATGGGGTGCTCGACCAGCGCTCCGACGACGGCCGGGCCTGGAAGTGCACCCTCTGCTACGACCGGCTGAAGGACGACAAGACGCCGGCCTGCGCCCAGGCCTGCCCCACCGCCTCGATCCAGTATGGGCCGCTGGACGAGCTGCGCGACCGCGCCGAGTCGCGGCTGGAGACCCTGCAGGCCGCCGGTGAGCCGGGTGCCCAGCTGTACGGCGCATCGTCCGACGACGGCGTGGGCGGTGCCGGGTCGTTCTTCCTGCTGCTCGACGAGCCCGAGGTCTACGGGCTGCCACCCGATCCGGTCGACACCACCCGCGATGTCCCCGAGATGTGGCGCTCGGCGGCAATGGCCGCGGGGGCCCTGTTCGCCGGCGTGGCCGTCGCCGCGCTGGGGAGCCGGCGGTGAGCGACCCGAGCGGCAGCGCCGGCCAGCCCCCGGAGGTGACCCGCCCGGCGCCGGGCATGGGCCAGGCCGGCCGCGGTGGCCCCGGCCGCTGGGGCCCG
>JBBREO010000052.1:0-17518 GCA_038202855.1 Solirubrobacterales bacterium | reverse complement strand
GAAGCCCGACCGGTCCTTGGCGCCCGAGCGCGATCCGGCCCCCTTCTGGCCGCGCCCGGAGGTCTTGCCCATGCCCGAGCCCTCGCCGCGGCCGACGCGCTTGCGCCGGTGGGTCGAGCCCTTGGCGGGCTTGAGGTTGTGGAGTCCGATGCGCTCAGCCATCGCGCACGTCCACGAGATGGGAGATCGTCTTGATCTGGCCGCGCACGGTGGGCTCGTCGGGGCGCTCGGTCTTCTTGCCGATCCGGCCCAGGCCGAGGCTGGCCATCGCGCCGCGCTGGGCGGGGTTGGCGCCGTTGGGCGAGCGCACCTGGGTGATGGTCAGCTTGTCGGCCATCAGGCCTCGACCGGCTCCGCGGGAGTCGTGGACTGGCCGTCCTTGGAATCCAGACCAAGCACCTCGGCCACCGAGAGGCCGCGCAGCTCGGCCACGTCCTCGGGCCGGCGCAGGTCGGCCAGCGCGGCCATGGTGGCCTTGACCAGGTTGATCGGGTTCTGCGAGCCCAGCGACTTGGAGAGCACGTCGTGGATGCCGGCCAGCTCGAGCACCGCGCGCACGCCACCGCCGGCGATGACGCCCGTGCCCTCGGAGGCGGGCTTGAGCAGCACGCGCGAGGCGGAGTGCACTCCGAGCACCTGGTGGGTGATCGTCGACCCGTGCATCGGGACCTCCTTGAGGTCCCGGCGGGCGCGCTCGACGCCCTTCTGGATCGCCACGGGGACTTCGTTGGCCTTGCCGTAGCCCACGCCGACCTTCGACTTCTCGTCGCCCACCACCACCAGCGCGGTGAAGGAGAAGCGACGGCCGCCCTTGACCACCTTGGCCACGCGGTTGATCTCGACGACGCGCTCTTGCAGATCGCTGTCGCGCCCGCGTCCGCCCTGCTGTCTGTTGCTCTCTCTGGCCATAGGACTTCCTTCGAGGGTATCTAGAACTCGAGGCCCGCTTCGCGGGCCCCCTCGGCCAAGGCGCGCACGCGGCCGTGGTAGCGGTAGCCGCCGCGGTCGAACACGCACTGCTGCACGCCGGCCTCCTTGGCGCGGCCGGCCACGACCTCACCGGCCTTCTTGGCCTGCTCCATGGGCGCGAGCCCGCGGAGGTCGGCCTCGGTCCACACGACGGCGGCCAGGGTGTGGCCCTGCACGTCGTCGATGAGCTGGGCCTGCATGCCCCGGTTGGAGCGAAAGACCGACAGCCGCGGGCGCTCGGAGGTGCCGCGCACCTTGGCGCGGACGCGGCGGCGGCGCTTGAGCCGCTTGGCGTGCCTGGTGGTGACGCTCATGCGCGCTTGCCCACCTTCCGGGCCACGTACTCGCCGGCATAGCGCACGCCCTTGCCCTTGTAGGGCTCCGGCGGGCGCTGCTTGCGAATGCGCGCCGCGGTCTCGCCCACGAGCTGCTTGGAGACGCCGCGCACGACCACCTGGGTGGGAGCGGGCACCTCGAACTCGATGCCGTCGGGGGCCTCCATCTCCACGGGGTGCGAGTAGCCGAGCGCGAGCACCAGCTTCGTGCCCTGCAGCTGGGCGCGATAGCCCACGCCCTGGATCTCCAGGCGCTTCTCGAAGCCGTTGGTCACGCCCTCGACCATGTTGAAGATCAGGCTGCGGGTGAGCCCGTGCAGGGCGCGGTGCTCGCCGCGGTCGGAGGGGCGGCTGACCAGGATCTCGCCGTCGTCCTGCTTGGTGGCCGTCAGGTCGCGCGCCACGCGCTCGGACAGCTCGCCCTTGGGGCCGTTGACGCGCACGAGCTCGGGCTCGATGGACACCATCACGCCCTCGGGCACCGAAATGGGCTGTCTACCAATACGGCTCATGGGCTACCAGACCTTGGCTACGAGCTCGCCGCCCACGCCGGTGCGGCGGGCGTCGTGGCCGGTCATCACGCCGCGGGAGGTGGAGATGATCGTGGTGCCCATGCCGCCCTGCACCTTGGGGACCTCGGTGGAGCCCACGTAGCGGCGTCGGCCGGGCTTGGACACTCGCTCCATGCCCATGATCACGGGCTTGCGGTTCTCGGTGTACTTGAGCGTGACGCGCAGGTTCTGGCCCACGCGGCCGGGCTCGACCGCCCAGTTCTCGACGTAGCCCTGCTCGGTGAGGATGCGGGCCATCTGGGCCTTGAGGCCGGACGAGGGCATGACGACGTCGTCGTGGTCGGCCTGGAGGCCGTTGCGCACGCGCGTGAGGAAGTCGGCTATGGGATCGGAGGCGCTCATGGAATCGCTACCAGGACGACTTGGTCAGGCCCGGGATGTCGCCCTCGTGGGCGTGGTCGCGCAGGCAGATCCGGCACAGGCCGAACTTGCGCATGTAGGCGCGCGGGCGGCCGCACTTGCGACAGCGGTTGTAGGCGCGGGTCTTGTACTTGGGGGTGCGCTGCTGGCGCACGCGCTGGGAAGTCTTGGCCATCTATGAGTTCTCCTCGGCGGTATCGCCGTTCTCGCCGTCTTCTTCGGCCGGCTCGGGTTGAGCATAGGCCTCGGGGTTCTCCTCCTTGAGCTGCTCGAGCGCCGCCTGCTCGGCCTCGGCCTTCTGACGCGCCTCCTGGGCCTCCCGCTCCTCGGCCTCGGTGTCGCGCACATCGGGCTGGCCGGGGCGGCCTTCGGCCTGGAAGGGCATGCCCAGCAGGTCGAGCAGGGCGAAGGCCTCCGGGTCGGTCTCGGCGGTGGTGACCACCGCCACGTCGAGGCCGCGCACCTGGTCGATCGCGTCGTAGTCGATCTCGGGGAAGATGATCTGCTCGCGGATGCCCAGGTTCCAGTTGCCGCGCCCGTCGAAGGAGCGCGGGTTCAGGCCGCGGAAGTCGCGCACGCGCGGGAGGGCGATCGACATCAGGCGGTCGAGGAACTCCCACATGCGGGCGCCGCGCAAGGTCACGGCCACGCCGACGGGCATCTCCTCACGCAGCTTGAAGGCGGCGATCGACTTGCGCGCGCGGCGGATGCTGGGCTTCTGCCCCGCGATGGTGGCGAGCTGCTCCTGCGCGGCGTCCATCATCTTGGAGTCCTGCCGGGCCTCGCCGACGCCCATGTTCAGCGTGATCTTCACCAGCCGCGGCACCTGCATCGGGTTCTCGTAGTTGAACCGCTTGGTCAGCTCGGGGACGATCTCGTCCTCGTAGCGGGTCTTCAGGCGCGGCACGATCTTGGCTTCGGTGACCGGCATCAGTCGAGATCCTGACCGGACTTCTTGGCCACGCGTACGCGGCGGCCGTCCTCGGTGCGCTTGAGGCCCACCCGGGTCGGGTTGCCGCTCTTGGGGTCGAGCAGCTGCACGTTGGACACGTGCACGGGACCCTCGACCTCGATCACCCCGGCCTGCTGGGCCTGGCCGGTGAGGCCGGTCGGGCGCTGATGGCGCTTCTGGACGTTCACGCCCTCGACGACCACGCGGCCGCGCGTGGGATCCACGCGCAGGACCTTGCCGGTCTTGCCGCGGTCCTTGCCCGAGATGACCTTGACGGTGTCCTCGCGGCGGATCTTCATGCGCCCGGCCCGTGAAGGATTTCGCACGGATGCGGAATGCTTCGCACCCATCTCAGAGCACCTCCGGGGCCAGGGAGACGATCCGCATGAAGTTGCGGTCACGCAGCTCGCGGGCGACGGGGCCGAAGATGCGCGTGCCGCGGGGCGCGTTGTTGGCGTCGATCAGCACGGCGGCGTTCTCGTCGAAGGCGATGTAGGTGCCGTCGTTGCGCCCGAACTCCTTGCGCGTGCGCACCACGACGGCCTTGACGACCTCGCCCTTCTTGACCGAGCCGTGCGGGATCGCCTGCTTCACCGTCGCGGTGATCACGTCACCGACGCCGGCGTAGCGACGGCGCGAGCCGCCGGACACCCGGATGCAGAGGATCTCGCGGGCGCCGGGGTTGTCGGCGACCCGTAGGCGTGTCTCCTGCTGGATCACCTATCTCGCCCTCTCCAGGATCTCGACCAGGCGCCAGCGCTTGGAGCGCGAGAGCGGCCGGCTCTCGACCACCCGCACGGTGTCGCCGGCGTTGGCCTCGTTGCGCTCGTCGTGGGCGGCGAGCTTCGAGGAGGTGCGGACGATCTTGCCGTAGGTTCGGTGCTGGCGGGCCACGTCGATGCGCACGGTGATCGTCTTGTCCGACTTGTCGGACACGACGACGCCCTGGCGCACGCGCGGGCTTCCGGTGGTGGTCTTCTCGGCGGGCGGGGTTCCCTGGCCGTCGCCGCCGGCGCGCCGCTTCTCCCGGCTCTTGGAGCGGTAACGGCGACGCTCCTCCGCGTTGGCGCGGCGCTTGGCCAGGCGCTCGGCCGTGCGCTCCTCGATGGTGCGCGGGGGGCGGGCCTCGCCGGCGCGGGCCGTGCGGGCACGGGCGCGCCGCTCCTTGGGGGAGAGCTGCGCCTCGGGCTGCGCCGCCGGGGCCTCGGGCTCGGCCGGGGCCTCAGGCTCAGTCTCGGGCTCGGCCGCGACGTCGGTATCCGCCGTCGCCTCCACGGCCGCGGGCGACTCCTCGGCCGCCGCTTCCGCGGCTACCGCCTCGTCCTTCTCGGTGGCCGTTTCGGAATCGGACACGACGTCCGGTTCCGCTGCGGTATCTGATTCGTTCTCTTCGAAAATCATGCCTCTGCCTTCTGCCTGCGGAGCTCGGCGTCCACGTCCAGACCGCGCTGCCGGGCCACCGTCAGCCCGCGCGCTAGATCCTTCTTGGCGCCCTTCATCCCCGCGGTGTTCTCCAGCTGCCCGGTCGCGTGCTGGAAGCGCAGGTTGAACAGCTCCTGGCGCGACCGGTCGACGAACTCCACCAGCTGCGGGTCGTCAAGGTTATGCACATCGGTGGCCTTCACTGCTGGCCGGCCCCCTCGCGCATCACGAACTTGGTCTTCACCGGCAGCTTGTGGCCCGCCAGGCGCATGGCCTCGCGGGCCAAGTCCTCGGGCACGCCGGACAGCTCGAACATCACGCGTCCGGGCTTGACCACGGCCACCCAACCCTCGGGCGAGCCCTTGCCCGAGCCCATGCGCGTCTCGGCGGGCTTCTGGGTCACGGGCTTGTCGGGGAAGACGTTGATCCACACCTTGCCGCCGCGCTTGATCTTGCGCGTCATGGCGATACGAGCCGCCTCGATCTGGCGGTTGGTCACCCAGCCGCGGTCTATCGACTTGAGGCCGTACTCGCCGAACTCGACGGTGGTGCCGCCCTTGGAGAAGCCGGCCCGACGGCCGCGGTGCTGCTTGCGGTGCTTCACGCGCTTGGGGGAAAGCATCAGCGACCACCCCCGCGCGGACCGCCGCCGCCACCGCGGTTGCCGCCACCCTGGCCACCGCGTCCGCCGCCGCCACCCTGGCCACCGCGTCCGCGTCCGCCGCCGGGTCCACCGCCGCCGCGTCCACGACCACCGGGGCCGCCGCCGCCCTGGGCCTGCTGGGGCGCCTCGAGCTCGGTGAGGTCCTGGGCGAAGCCCTTGGGCATGATCTCGCCCTTGTTGATCCACACCTTCACGCCGATGCGGCCGAAGGTCGTCTTGGCCTCGAAGAAGCCGTAGTCGATGTCCGCGCGGATGGTGTGCAGCGGAACGCGACCGTCGGAGTAGCCCTCCGTGCGGGCCATCTCGGCACCGCCCAGACGGCCCGAGACCTGCACGCGCACGCCCTTGGCGCCCGAGCGCATGGCCGAGGTGAGCGACCGCTTCATCGCGCGACGGAAGGCGACGCGGTTGACGAGCTGCTCGGCGATCGACTGGGCCACGAGCTTGGCGTCCAGCTCGGGGCGCTTGATCTCGAGGATGTTGACCTTGACCGCCTTGTCGGTCATGCGGTGGAGCTCCTTGCGCAGGGCATCCACCTCGCTGCCCGACTTGCCGATCACGATGCCCGGACGGGCGGTGTGGATGTTGACCTCCACCTCGCCGGCGTTCTTGCGGATCGTGATGTCGGACAGGCCGGCGTGCGACAGCTTGTTGTCGATGTGCTCGCGGATCTTGATGTCCTCGAGCAGGTAGTCCGAGAAGTCCTTCTCGGCGAACCAGGTGGCCTTCCAGTCGTGGATGTAGCCGACGCGCATCGACTCGGGATGGACCTTCTGTCCCATGGCTAGGCGTCCTTCCCGGTCGTCGTGAGCGTGATGGTCATGTGGCTGGTGCGCTTGTGGATCGGCGTGGCCCGGCCCAGCGCGCGGGGGCGGAAGCGCTTGATGGTGGGCCCCTCGTCCACGAAGGCGCGCCCGATCTTGAGCTCCTCGGGGTCCAGCTCGAAGTTGTTCTCGGCGTTGGCCACGGCCGACTCGAGCAGCTTGGCGATGTCGGTGGCGGCCGCGCGGGGGGTGTGGCGCAGGATGGCGCGCGCCTCGGCGACCTCCTTGCCGCGGATGTGGTCCATCACGAGCCGCGCCTTGCGCGGGGCGGAGCGGACGTACTTGGCCTGCGCGCGAACGGCCACGGCGCCCGAACGGTCGCGCGGGGCGCTGCGCTCGGACTCGGCCGGCTTGGAGTCGCGCTTGCGGCCGGCCGAGACCTCGGAGCCGCGCCGGCGCTTGGGCTTCTCCTCGGTGGGGGTGTCCTCTGCCTCGGGCTCGGCGTCGGCCTCGGGCGCGGGGGCCTCCTCGACTGGGGGGCTCGCCTCGGCCACGACCTCGTTCTCGGGAGCCGTGCCGCCCTGGGAGGCGTCGTCGTCCTCCAGCCGGGTCACCAGGACTTCCTTCTTGCCGCTCTTGGGCAGGCCGCGTCGCTCCAGCTCGGTGCCGAGCTGCTCGACGGTCAGCGCCGCGTATCCGCTCTGCTTGGCCATCAGCGCATCCGCACCTTGTCGCTGCCGGCGTGGCCGCGGAACAGCCGCGTGGGCGCGAACTCGCCCAGCTTGTGACCGACCATGGTCTCGGAGATGAACACCGGCACGTGCTTGCGCCCGTCGTGCACGGCGATGGTGTGGCCGACCATCTCGGGGAAGATCGTGGAAGCGCGCGACCAGGTCTTGATCATCTGCTTGGTGCCCGACTCGTTCATGCGCTCGATGCGCGTCATCAGCCGGTCCTCGACCCACGGGCCCTTCTTGGACGAGCGGGACATACCTAACGACCACCCTTCTTGCCTCGACGCCGGCCGCGCACGATGTAGCGGTCCGACTTGTTGTTCTTCTTGCGGGTCCTGTAGCCCAGCGTGGGAACGCCCCACGGGGTGACCGGGTGGCGTCCGGCGGTGGTGGAGCCCTCGCCGCCGCCGTGCGGGTGGTCGACCGGGTTCATGGCCGTGCCGCGCGTCTGCGGGCGCCGCCCCTTGTGGCGCGAGCGCCCCGCCTTGCCCAGCTCGATGTTCTGGTGCTCGGCGTTGCCGATGGCGCCGATGGAGGCGCGACACTCGGCGCGCACCATCCGCATCTCGCCCGAGGGCAGACGCAGGGTGGCGTAGTCGCCCTCCTTGGCCACGAGCTGCACGGCGGTGCCGGCGGAGCGGCCCAGCTGACCGCCGCGACCCGCGGTCAGCTCCACGTTGTGGATCGTGGTGCCCGTGGGGATCTGGGTCAGCGCGAGGCACGATCCGGGGGTGATGTCGGCACCCTTGCCCGACTGCACGGTGGCCCCGACCCGCAGGCGCCCGGGCGCGAGGATGTAGGACTTCTCGCCGTCGGCGTAGTGGAGCAGCGCGATGTGGGCGGTCCGGTTGGGGTCGTACTCGATCGCGGCCACGCGGGCGGGGATCCCGTCCTTACGCCGCTTGAAGTCGATCTTGCGGTACCGGCGCTTGGCCCCGCCGCCGCGGTGGCGGGAGGTCACGCGGCCGCGGGCGTTGCGCCCGCCGGACTTCTTGATGCCCTCGGTGAGCGACTTCTCCGGGGTGCTCTTGGTCACCTCGGCGTTGTCCGCGTAGGTGGCGAAGCGGCGGCCGGGGCTAGTGGGCTTGTAGCGCTTGATCGCCATCAGATCTCCTGGCCTTCGAACAGCTCAATCGAGTCCTCGGGGTGAAGGGTCACCACGGCCTTCTTCCATTTGCGCCGGTAGCCGGAGGAGTAGCCGCGGCGCTTGGGCTTGGGCTTGACGTTGGCCGTCTGCACTCCCTGGACACGCACGCCGAAGATCTGCTGCACGGCCTGGCGCACCTGTGTCTTGGTGGCGCGGTCGTGGACGCGGAAGGTGTACTTGTTGGCCGCCAGCAGGGCGTAGGCCTTCTCGCTGATGACCGGGCGGATGATCACGCTGCGGGGATTCACGCCGCCACGTCCCCTGATGGATTTCGCACGGATGCGGAATCCGTCGCACCGGATCGGGGCGCTGCGGCGACGCGGGTGAGCACCTCGAGCGCGGCCGGGGAGGCGATCATGCGGGCCGCGCCGATCACGTCGGCCACGCCGACGTCGTTCGCGCCCAGGACCTTGACGCCCTCGATGTTGCGAAAGCTGAGCACGGCGTTCTCCTCGCCCTCGACCAGCGCGACGAGCGCCCGGCCCTCGTTGAAGGAGGCCAGCGCCTCGGCAGCCTGCTTGGTGGCGGGGGCGGAGAAGCCGGCAGGGTCGACGGCGGCCAGCGAGCCGCGGTCGGCGTGCACGGAGAGGGCGCAGCGCAGGGCGCGGCGGCGCTCCTTGCGGTTGACCTTGACCGTGTACGAGCGCGGCTTGGGGCCGAAGGCGATGCCGCCGCCGGTGCGCTGGGGGGCCGACAGCGCGCCTACGCGGGCACGGCCCGTGCCCTTCTGGCGCCAGGCTTTGGCGCCGGTCATGGCCACCTCGCCACGCGTGAGCGTCGAGGAGGTGCCCTGGCGGCGGGCGTTCAGCTCGGCGGTGACCACGCGGTGGACGAGCGGCTCGTGGAAGGCCTCGCCGAACACGGCGTCATCCAGGTCCACGTTGCCGCTCTTCTCGCCGATGTAGGAGATCGAGGCCACGGCTAGGAGTTGCCCCCCCGGGCGTCGGAGCGGATCTCGACGATCGAGCCCTTGGGGCCCGGCACCGACCCGCGGACGAGCAGCAGGTTGTCGTCGGCGCGGACGTCCACGACCTCGAGGCCCTTCTGGGTCACGCGCTCGTTGCCCATCTGGCCCGGCCCGCGGATGCCCTTGAACACGCGCGAGGGCGTAGCCGAGGCGCCGATCGAGCCGGGGGCGCGCTTGTTGTGCGAGCCGTGGGACATCGGACCGCGGGAGAAGTTGTGGCGCTTGACCGTGCCCTGGAAGCCCTTGCCCTTCGAGACGCCGGCGATCTTGACCCGCTGTCCCTTCTCGAAGGTGTCACCCACGCGCACCTCGTTGCCCACCTGGAGCTCGCCGGACTCGTCGCGAAACTCGGCCAGCCGGCGCAGCGGCGGAGCACCGGCCGTCTTGAGGTGGCCGAGCTGGCCCTTGGTCAGGCGCTTCTCGGTGGTGGCCCCGAAGGCGAGCTGCACGGCGTCGTAGCCGTCGCGGTCGTCGCGCCGGATGGCCGTGACCCAGCAGGGGCCGGCCTCGAGCACTGTCACGCGCGCGACGCTCCCGTCCTCGGGATCGAATACCTGGGTCATGCCCAGCTTTCTGCCCAGCAATGCGGGCATCAGACCAGCTGGATCTGGATATCCACGCCCGCGGGGAGATGGTCGAGGCGCTGGAGAGAGTCGACCGTCTTGGGGGTGGGCTGAAGGATGTCGATCAGGCGCTTGTGCGTCCGGATCTCGAAGTGCTCGCGTGAGTCCTTGTCCTTGAACGGACCGCGGATCACGCAGTAGACGTTCTTCTCCGTGGGGAGCGGGACGGGACCCGACACACTCGCCCCGGTGCGCTCCGCGGTCTCCACGATCTCGCGCGCGGCGGTCTCGATGGCCGAATGGTCATAGGCCTTGAGCCGGATGCGGATCTTGTTCTGGGTGAGCGTTGCCATGGTGCGTTTCGCGTGTCTTCCGGCAGACTCGGGGCGGGCCCATGCTGCGGGCCCGCCCCGGAGACTGCATGTAGCCGAGGGCTACTGGACGATTTCGGCGACCACCCCCGAGCCAACCGTGCGGCCACCCTCGCGGATGGCGAAGCGCAGGCCCTGGTCCATGGCGATGGGCTGGATCAGCTCCACTTCCATCTGGACGTTGTCGCCCGGCATGACCATCTCGACGCCCTCGGGGAGGGTCGCGACGCCGGTCACGTCGGTGGTGCGGAAGTAGAACTGCGGCCGGTAGCCGTTGAAGAACGGGGTGTGACGACCACCCTCCTCGTTCTTCAGCACGTAGACCTCGGCCTTGAACTTGGTGTGCGGCGTGATCGACCCGGGCTTGCACAGCACCTGTCCGCGCTCGATCTCCTCGCGCTTGGTGCCACGCAGCAGGCAGCCCACGTTGTCGCCGGCCTGACCCTCGTCGAGGATCTTGCGGAACATCTCCACGCCGGTGACCGTCGTGCTGTCGGTCTTCTCGTGGATGCCCACGATCTCGACGGTCTCGCCCGTCTTGATGATGCCCTGCTCGATACGGCCCGTGGCGACCGTGCCTCGACCCGTGATGGAGAAGACGTCCTCCACCGGCATCAGGAACGGCCGGTCCAGCGGACGCTCGGGCTGGGGGATGTAGGAGTCCAGCGCGCCGGCCAGCTCCATGATCTTGTCCTTGTACTCCTGCTCGCCCTCGAGCGCCTTCAGCGCCGAGCCGGTGATCACCGGCACGTCGTCGCCCGGGAAGTCGTACTCGGAGAGCAGGTCGCGGACCTCGACCTCGACCAACTCGAGAAGCTCGTCGTCGTCGACCATGTCGACCTTGTTGAGGAACACGACGATCGACGGCACGCCGACCTGGCGGGCCAGAAGGATGTGCTCACGCGTCTGGGGCATGGGGCCGTCGGCCGCGGAGACCACCAGGATGGCGCCGTCCATCTGCGCCGCGCCCGTGATCATGTTCTTCACGTAGTCGGCGTGACCCGGACAGTCGACGTGCGCATAGT
The DNA here is from genome assembly GCA_038202855.1 of Solirubrobacterales bacterium. Classification (GTDB taxonomy): domain Bacteria; phylum Actinomycetota; class Thermoleophilia; order Solirubrobacterales; family Thermoleophilaceae; genus JAAYBF01. The sequence continues at coordinate 6,673 of JBBREO010000052.1, read as the reverse complement.
GGCGCGCCTCGGTCTGGTACTCGACGTGAGAGGTCGCGATCGTGATGCCGCGCTCCTTCTCCTCAGGGGCGTTGTCGATCTCGGCGAAGGACTTGGCCTCGCCGCCCTGAGCCTCGGCCAGGACATTCGTGATGGCCGCAGTCAGCGTGGTCTTGCCATGGTCGATATGACCGATGGTGCCCACGTTGCAGTGCGGCTTGTCGCGCTCGAACTTCTCCTTCGCCACTGGGGGTGCTCCTTTCGAAAACTCTTGACGGATTTTGTCAGGGATGCGAAATCCGTCGCATCTGTTACGGCCTACCGTCGCTCTAGGCGAAGGCGAACCATCGAAACATACTCGCTTGGGGATCAAGACTTGGCATCCCGGCCAAATCCCTCATGCGCCCGCCGCGACCGGCTCGCCGGTGCGGTGCTCCACGATCTCCTCCGCGATGTTGTTCGGCACCTCTTCGTACCGGTCGAACTGCATGGAGTAGTTGGCCCGGCCCTGGGTGTTGGAGCGCAGGTCCGTGGCGTAGCCGAACATGGCGGACAGCGGAACGCTGGCCTGCACGGCGATCGCGTTGCCGCGCGGCTCCTGGGCCTCCACGCGCCCGCGGCGGCTGGACAGGTCTCCGATGACCGTGCCGATCCAGTCCTCGGGCGTTACCACCTCGACGGCCATGATCGGCTCGAGCAGCACGGGCTTGGCCCGCTTGGCCGCCTCCTTGGCCGCCATCGACCCGGCCACCTTGAAGGCGATCTCCGAGGAGTCGGTGTCGTGGTACTTGCCGTCGGTCAGGGTCACGCGGACGTCGACCATGGGGAAGCCGGCCTTGACGCCCGACTCCAGCGCCTCCTCGATGCCCTTGCCGACCGAGGGGATGTACTCGGAGGGGACGGAGCCGCCCTTGATCTTGTTGTCGAACACGAAGCCCTCGCCGGGCGCGGGCTCCATGTCGATGTAGACGACGCCGTACTGGCCCGAGCCGCCGGTCTGGCGGATGAACTTGCCCTCGACCTTCTTGGCCTCGCCGCGAACGGTCTCGCGGTAGGCCACCTGGGGGCGCCCGACGCCGGCCTCGACGCTGAACTCGCGCTTCATCCGGTCGACGATCACCTCGAGGTGCAGCTCGCCCATTCCGGAGATCACGGTCTGGCCGGTCTCCTCGTCGGTGCGGATGTGGAAGGTCGGGTCCTCCTCGCCGAGGCGAGCGAGGGCGATTCCCATCTTCTCCTGGTCCGACTTGGTCTTGGGCTCGATCGAGACGTGCACGACCGGCTCGGGGAAGGTGATGTTCTCGAGCAGGATCGGCGCGTCCGGCGCGCACAGCGTGTCGCCCGTGGACGTCTGCTTGAAGCCGACGCCGGCGGCGATGTCCCCCGCGTAGACCGTGTCCTCCTCCTCGCGGTGGTTGGCGTGCATCATCAGGATGCGCCCGACCCGCTCGGTCTTGCCGTTGGTCGAGTTGAGGATCCTGCCTCCGGACTCCAGCGTGCCGGAGTAGACGCGGAAGTAGGTGAGCTTGCCCACGAAGGGGTCGGACATGACCTTGAAGGCCAGCGCCGAGAACGCCCCGTCGTCGTCGGGCTCGCGGACGGCCTCTGACTCCTCGGTGCCCTTGGTGGCGGGCACGGTGCCCATCATCGGCGGCACGTCGAGCGGGCTTGGCAGGTAGGCCACGACCGCGTCGAGCAGCGGCTGCACGCCCTTGTTCTTGAACGAGGAGCCGCACATCACGGGGAAGATGGCGATGTCCAGCGTGGCCCTGCGGATCACGGACTGGAGCTGGTCGGAGGAGATCTCGTTGCCCTCGAGATACTGCTCGGCCAGCTCGTCGTCGTAGTCCGAGAGCACGTTGAGGAGGGCGTCGTGGGCCTTGTCGGCGGCGTCCTTCATCTCCGCCGGGATCTCCTGGATGTCCCACTCCTGGCCGAGCTCGTCGTGGTAGACGATGGCCTCCATCTTCACCAGGTCGACCAGCCCGCGGAACTCGCCCTCGGAGCCGATCGGGAGCTGGATCGGGATGGCCACGCCGGCGCCCTCGGCCTTGCCGTCGGCGCCCAGGCGCTCGTGCATGGTGCGCACGGACATGTCGAAGTCCGCGCCCATCCTGTCCATCTTGTTGATGTAGGCGATCCGGGGGACGCGGTACTTGTCGGCCTGGCGCCAGACGGTCTCGGACTGGGGCTCGACGCCGGCGACGGAGTCGAAGCAGGCGATGGAGCCGTCCAGCACGCGCAGCGAGCGCTCGACCTCGACCGTGAAGTCCACGTGGCCGGGGGTGTCGATGATGTTGATCCGGTGGTCGTCCCAGAACGCGGTGGTGGCGGCGGAGGTGATGGTGATGCCGCGCTCCTGCTCCTGCTCCATCCAGTCCATGGTCGCCGCCCCCTCGTGGACCTCGCCCAGCTTGTGGGTGCGCCCGGTGTAGAAGAGGATGCGCTCGGTCGTCGTCGTCTTGCCCGCGTCGATGTGGGCCATGATTCCGATGTTGCGCGTCTTCTCGAGTGAGACTTTGCGTGGCATGTGGCGTCCTGGTTCTGGTGTCGGAATGAGGGCAGAAAAAAGGCCCTCGCGGGCCCGGTGCGGCACGGCTCTACTGCCCGGGAAGTTTCTATGTGCTGGGGTTCTCCATCGACGTGACTCGACCGTCCGGACCGCCGAAGGCTCGGCGAACCGGACCGCACCACCCCGGAGCGAAAGCTGCTTCTGAGGCGGCGTTCGATAGTAGCAGAGCATTCGCGGACTTCCCCAGGCGCGAAGCGGGTTTGCGAGGGCCCGCCCGCGGGGGGCCCCACGGCGGGGCAGACGGATACGCTGCGGCCGGGATGGAGGCCTTGCGCACCGCAGCAAGCCGCGTGGCGGCCGTCTTCCGCTCCGCCGGTCCGCTGGCCCTGGCGATCACCGTGCTGGGCACGATCGGAGCGGCGCTGATCCTGCTCACGGAGTTCTCCACGATCTTCTCGGTAGACGTGCTCACCTCGGGCACGTGCCAGGAGATCGCCGATCCGGCGGCCCGCGACGCGTGTCAGACCAGCGGCTTCGAGCAGCACGGCGGCGCCTTCCTGCTGCTCGGCGTGCTGGCACTGGTGATGACCCTCGGCGCCGGCCGCGGTCGCTCCAAGCCCGCCGCCACCGCGCTGGTGGCCGTGGGCGCCGTGGTGCTCGCCTTCGCCCTCGGACGCGACCTGCCCAAGTCCAACGACACCGGCCTGGTGGGCATCCAGTACGAGCAGGCCAAGGCGGGACCGCGCTCGGGCCTCTACCTCGAGATCGTCGGCGGGTTGCTGTGCGTCGGGGCAGGCGTGCTGCGGCTGGCTTCGCGGCAGCCGCCGGTGGGAGACGAAGCGTCTACTGCGGCTGGGTAGGGCGGCGCTGGATGTGCGCTCGGGCAACGATTGTCGCCTTTTGTGGCCTATAGCCCCTCAAAGGCATCACTCGATGGGTGCCCGGCCGGACGGAACTACCAGCGGTAGTGAGCGAAGGCCTTGTTGGCCTGGGCCATGCGGAAGATGTCGTCCTTGCGCTTGTACGCCAGCCCCTGCTGTGACTGGGCGTCGACCAGCTCGCCGGCCAGGCGCTCGGACATCGACTTCTCGCGCCGGCGGCGTGAGAACTCGACCAGCCAGCGGACGGCCAGCGTGCGGGCCCGGGCCGAGGGAACCTCGACCGGCACCTGGTAGGTGGCTCCGCCGACCCGGCGCGAGCGCACCTCGAGGACGGGCGTGAGGCTCTTGATGGAGTTCTCCAGCGCCACCACGGGCTCCTCGCCGGAGCGGCGGGAGAGCGTGTCGAGGGCCTCGTAGACGATCCGCTCGGCGGTGGACTTCTTGCCGTCCACCATCACCTTGTTGATCACCTGCTGCACGAGCTTGGAGTCGTGCAGGGCGTCGGGATCGAGGGGGCGGGCCCCTGCTGCTGCTCGGCGAGGCATGGGCTACTTGGCCTTCGTCCCGTACAGCGAACGGCCCTTCTTGCGTTCGCCCACGCCGGAGGCGTCGAGGCTGCCGCGCACGACCTTGTAGCGCACGCCCGGAAGATCCTTGACCCGGCCGCCGCGCACGAGCACCACCGAGTGCTCCTGGAGGTTGTGGCCCTCACCGGGGATGTAGCAGGTGACCTCCATCCCGTTGGTCAGCCGCACGCGCGCGACCTTGCGCAGTGCCGAGTTCGGCTTCTTCGGGGTGACGGTGAAGACTCGGGTGCAGACTCCGCGCCGCTGGGGGGCCGCCGTGCGCTTCTTGCGCCCCTGGCTGGACTTGAGGCCCGGGGTGGCCATCTTCTTCTTGGGAGAAGTGCGGCCCTTGCGGACGAGTTGATTGATGCTGGGCATGCGGCGGACGAGGATAGCGGAGCCGCGCTGCGGGGGCGGGCCGCGCGCCTAGGCGGGAGCGACGCCCGCGGCGCGCACCGGCGCCGGGGTGAGCGCGGCGGCCACGATCACGAGCACGAAGGCCACCGCCTGCACGACCACGCCGAGCGCGTCGCCGGGCATGGGGTCGCCAAAGACGAGGATCCCGCCTGAGATAGCCGAGATGTTGGCCGCGGCGCTGGTCATGGTGATGACGGGAACGGCCTCGCCCTGCTGGAGGCCGCGGGCCGATGCGTAGAAGGCCAGGACCGAGGCCAGGATGCAGGTGACCATCCAGGGCGAGAGCAGGCCCACCACGCCCTCCGCGCCCACGCTGCCGGTGAGCGCCTTGATGGCCACGTCGGAGACGCCGAACAGCGTGCCGGCGGCCACGCCGAGCAGCGCCCCGTGGTGGGGGTGCTCGAAGCCGAGGTGGGGCGAGAAGACCAGGAAGGCGCCCACGGCGAGCAGCCCGGCCTCGAAGGAGATCATGCCCGCCACCGAGTAGCCCGAGTGGGCGTCGGTGTGGGCGGGCAGGGTGATGGCGATCAGCGTCAGGCCGACGGCCGTGAGCGCCACGCCCAGCCACTGACGCGAGCCCACCTGACAGCCGAAGAAGCGGTCGGCCATCACGGTGAGGAAGACGAGTCCGCCGGAGATCACGGCCTGTACCAGCGACAGGGGCGCCAGGGCCATCGCGGCCACGTGCAGGATCCAGGCGACGGCGGCGACGAGCATGCCGATGGCGAACCACTTGGACTTCCACAGCCCGATGGCGCTGCGCAGCGGATGGCGCAGTTCCACGTCGGGGGCCGCGCAGGCGCCCCGGTGCTTGAGCAGGAAGCCCAAGTTGGTCACGAGCGCGCAGGAGAGCGCGAGGAGGATGCCGAGTTCGATCGTCATGAGGGGAAGAAGATGAGACGGTCGGGTCGAGTGTCCCTGCCGCTATTCGCGCTATCGGCTGCTGGGCCTCCCCCTTTAGCCTGGATACGAGCAGCTGGACGAACCCGGGACATACCCGTAATCCCCGACATGACAAACACGCCCGACAACCCGATCCTGTTCGTCGACGTGGACGGCGTGCTGAGCCTGTTCGGGTTCCCTGCCGGGGAGACCCTGCCGGGCCCCTTCCACTGGGTCGAGGGCATCGCCCACTGCATCCCCGCCGCCTCGGGACCACGGCTGGCGCGGCTGGCGGAGCGGTTCGAGCTGGTGTGGGCCACCGGCTGGGAGGAGAAGGCCAACGAGTACCTCCCCCACATCCTCGGGCTGCCCTTCCGGGACCTTCCCGTGCTCACCTTCGACGGCCGCGCCGTGTTCGGCTCGGCCCACTGGAAGCTGGACGCGATCGAGGAGTACGCCGGCGACCGGCCGGCGGCCTGGATCGACGACAACCTGGACGAGACGTGTGAGTCCTGGACGGTCAACCGGGACGCCCCCGCCCTGCTCGTACGCACCGACCCGCCGACGGGCATCACCGACGAGCACGTGGAGCTGTTACTCGCCTGGGCGGATGAAGTAGCTCCCCGCGGGTAAGCGTTGCTCGGGGGGCCCGACCGGCGGGCCCAGCACCAGGGAGGACGCATGGCTAGCAACACCGAAGGGCTGCAGGAGGCCTACAAGGCCTTCGCCGAAGGCGACGCGGACAAGGCGAGCGAGCTATTCGCCGACGACGCCGTATGGGAGGGCCCCAACTCGACGGAGCTCCCCGGCGGCGGCGAGCACAACGGCAAGGACGCGATCGTCGAGCTGTTGAAGACCGTCAGCGGCGAGTGGGACGAGTTCAACCTGACCCCGGACGAGTTCTTCGAGAACGAGGACACCGTCGTGGTGCTCCTGCACGCCGACGTGAAGAAGGGCGACCAGTCGGGCCAGCTGCCCACGGTGCACATCGTCCGCTTCGAGGACGACGAGATCAAGCGTTTCCAGGTCCTGACGGACACGCTGCTGTCGGCACAGCTGCTCGGCCTGATCGGCGGTAAGCCGCCCGAGGGCGACCAGGGCTCCGACGACGACGAGGACGACTCCAAGGACGACGAGTCGAAGGACGACGACTCCAAGGACGACGAGTCGAAGGACGACGACTCCAAGGACGACGACTCCAAGGACGACGAGTCGAAGGACGACGAGTCCAAGGACGACGACTCCTGACGGACTGAGGGACATCCGGGTCCGCGGCTCGGCGCCGCGGACCCGGGCCCGGTCCTACTCCTCTTTCTTGTCGACCGGCAGGTCGGCGAGCTCGTCGCCGAAGGCCGGGGTCTCGCCATTGCCCGAGCGCTCGTTGCCGAAGCCGAAGCCCTCGAGCTCGCCGTCCTCGGTGAGGCCCAGCTCGGCGG